>JBDSWB010000206.1:0-24199 GCA_039926915.1 Ramlibacter sp. | reverse complement strand
GCTGAAGCGCGCGTCCCAGAACGGCGGGTTGCGGTAGCCCTCGGCGCCGAAGAACACCAGCCCCAAGCCGGTGAGCGCGAAGTGCACGCCGACCGAAACGATCAGCAGCACCAGGGATGAGGCGTCGGACAGTTTCTGGTAGGCCAGCCGGTACACCAGCGGACCGAACGCGGTGACGATGCACACCGACAGCAACGCCTGGAACAGCAAGCCCGTGTCCTGCGGGGCGGCCCAGATCGTGACGGCGGAAATGATCACCGGGGCGATCAGCAGCTTGCCGCCCGACAGCAGCGCCCTGGCCGGCACCCGGTGCTGACGCCAGTGCTCGAAGGCCTCGCCCACGGCGGCCAGCGCGGCGAGGAGCAGCAGCAGCCAGATCGTGCCGGGCACCTTGTGCGTCTGCAGGATGGCGAGCGTGAGTGCGCCATAGGTGACGAACTCGCCCTGGGGGATGAAGATCACCCGAGTCACGGCGAACACCAGCACCGTGGCCAGGCCCAGCAGGGCGTAGATCGCGCCGTTGGTCAGGCCGTCCACCAGGAGGATGCTGGCGATTGAAAAGTCCATGGGTCGCTTCGTTCGCTCACGGCAGGGGGCCCGCGCGACGCGCAGGCCCCCGGAACCGGTGCTGTCACTTGATGATCGGTTCCAGCTTCCAGCCGCCGTTGACGATCTTCAGCATCACGCCGGTGTCATTGGTGTAGCCCGCGTGGTCGGTGGCCGTGTAGTTCACGGTACCGTGGTACAGCGGAATCGGGCCTGCGTTTTCCAGTGCGGCCTTGAGAGCGCCGCGAAAATCCGCAGTGCCGGGCTTGGCCCTCTTCAGGGCGACTGGAATGATTTTCTGCAGGATGATGGACGCGTCGTAGGCGTGGCCCGCGAACGGGTTGCGGCTGTTGGGGCCGTTGCGTTCTTCCCAGGCGGCGACGTGCATCATCGCGACCTTCTTGCTCTGATGGTCCGCCGGCAACTGCTCGGCGACGGTACCGGGGCCGGAGACCACATAGGCGCCTTCCACATCCTTGCCGCCCACGCGGATCAGGGCCATCGATGCGGCGCCGTGCGTCTGGTAGATCTTGCCCTTGTAGCCGCGCTCTATCAACGCCTTGTGCGGCATCGCCGCGCCGCTGCCGGATGCCACGATCAGGATCGCGTCGGGGTTGGGAGCGGTGACTTTCAGGGCTTGACCGGTGACGCTGGTGTCGGTGCGCGCAAAGCGCTCCTCGGCGATGAACTTGAGATCTGAGCCGGCCATCTTGGCCTTCATGTCGCGCAAAAAGAGTTCGCCGTAGGCGTCGGTGTAGCCGAGGAAGCCGACGGTCTTCACGCCCGACTTCTTCATGTGCGCCACGAGGGCATGCGACATGACCAACGTGGACTGCGGCATGTTGTAGGACCATGGCGACTTGGTCACCGACACGTCGATCGGCGCGAAGGTGATGTGCATGGTGCCGGTTTCGGAAGCAACAGCGGCGACGGCGTTGGCCGTGGGCGTGGCGGCGCTGCCCATCAGGATGTCGACCTTGTCTTCGGTCACGAAGCGGCGGGCGTTCTTGCCGGCGTTGGTGGGATCGGTCGCGTCGTCCAGGATGATGACCTTGAGCTTCTCACCGCCGATGCTGGTCGGCCACAGGGCGATCGCTTCCTTGATCGGAATGCCCAGGGCGGAGGTCGGGCCGGTAAGCGGCAGGCTCACGCCGATGGTGATGTCGGCCAGCGCAACGCCGGTGGCGCCGGCGAGCACAGCGGCCGCGATCAGGGTCTTTTGCATTTTCATGGGAGGTCTCCGGGTGGGTGGGATTCGATGGGTCGGGTGCTTGTGTCCGTCTCAGTGCGGCGCCATTCGCAGCGCGCCGTCGAGGCGGATCACTTCGCCGTTGAGATGGGTGTTGGTCGCTTCGCCGAGGCCGGAAGCGCCGCCGCTGACGAGTGCGGCATGTCCGTTGATGTTCATTGCGTCTTTCCTTCAATAGCGGTCAATGGCGCCCGCTCACGGCGTGCGCGGCTGGATGATGGAACGGAGCGTGCCTTCGTGCAGCGCGGCCACGGTATCGGCGCGATGCGTCAGCACCGCACGCTGGTTGATCGAACCCTTGTCGGTGATCTCGCCGCGGTCGATGGTGGGCGGCTCGGAGAGCAGGCACAGGCGCGCGATGCGGTTCGCGCTGCCTGTCGCCGTCTCGGCCAGCGTATCGACGATCTTCTGGAACTGGGCGACGACGCCGGGGCTGGCCAGCACGTCGGCCAGCGGCGTGTCGGCGGGCATGCCGCTGAGCGCACGCACGGCCGGGAAGGGAAACACCATCGCGCCGACTTCCTTCAGGTTGATGCCCGTCAACACCGCGTCCTGGACGTAGGGGGAACCCGCCGCGATGATCTTCGCGCGCAGCGGCCCAACGCTGACGAAGGTGCCCGTGGCCAACTTGAAATCTTCCGCAATGCGGCCGTCGAACTTCAGGCCCAGGTGAATGTCGGTCTCGTCGATCCACTTGACGGCGTCGCCGGTGCAGAAGAAGCCTTCCTCGTCGAATGCCTCGGCGGTTTCATTCGGTGCGCGCCAGTAGCCCGGCGTGATGTTCGGTCCCTTGTAGCGGACTTCGGTCTTGCCCTCGGTGTCCACCAGCTTGAGTTCCATGCCGGGCGTGGGCACGCCCAGGTCGCCGGCCCGCACATTCGGGTTGGTCACGAAAATGGCGAACGGCGACGACTCCGTCATGCCCAGGCCGGTGCCCATGACGATACGTTCGCCGATCTCGCGCTCTTGCACCTCATGCAGCGCGTCCCACACCGGCTGGGCCAGCGCCGCGCCGGCGTAGAAGAACATTTTCACGCGCGAGAGCAGGTTCCGGCGCAGTGCGTCGTCGGTCTTCATCGCGTTGGCGATGGCCTCGAAGCCGGTCGGCACGTTGAAGTAGACCGTGGGGGCGATCTCGCGCAGGTTGCGCAGGGTCTCGTGCATCAATGCCGGGGTCGGCTTGCCGTCGTCGATGTAGAGGGTGCCGCCATGGAAGACGACCATGCCGAAGTTGTGGTTGCCGCCGAAGGTGTGGTTCCAGGGCAGCCAATCCACCAGGACGAGCGGCTGCTCGCCCAGCACCGGCATCGACTGGGTCATCTGCTGCTGGTTGGCGCACCACATGCGGTTGGTGTTGATCACCGCCTTGGGCAGCTTGGTCGAGCCGCTGGTGAACAGGAATTTGGTGATCGTGCCGGCGCCTGTGGCCTGCATGGCGGCGTCCACCGCGGAAGTGGCCGAGGTGGCCAGCAGCTGAGCGAAGGGCGTGGCCGGGCGGCCGGGCAATTCGCCGCTGACGACAGACACTTCGATCCCGGCAGGCACGGCCGCAGTGATGGCCTTGCCGTAGCGGGCGCCATCGGCCGCGAACACCAGCCCCGGCGTGGTGGTCGCAATCACATGCCGCAGCTTGGAAAAGTCGGTGCTGATGAGGGAATAGGGCGGCGACGCCGGCACGTAGGGCACGCCCGCGACCAGGCACCCCAATGCCAGCAGGGCATGATCCAACCCGTTCTCGCTCAGGATCGCGACCGGGCGGTCCACGCTCAGCTTGCGATCGATCAGCGCCTGGGCGATGCTGCGGGCGCTGGCCCACGCCTGCGCGTAGGTGATGTGCCGCCAGTCGCCGAGCGCGCTGCCCTGGCCCGGGACTCGACGGGCGATGAAGCTGCGATCAGGCGCGACCTCCGCCCAGTGACGCAGGCAATCCGCCAGCCGGTCCGGGTAGGACTTCAAGGGCTGGTCGGCCCGCAGGTAATGAACGCCCGGTGCGCCGTCACGCAATGTGGCGCGCTTGACGCCGAAGGTCAGCGGGCGGTATTTCGGCAAGGTCTCCATCGCGTTCTCTCGTCTGTTTTTCGAGCCGCGCTTCAGCCGCGCTTGACCTTGGCGGCCTTGCCATCGAGGAAGGCGCGCACGCGTGTCTTGGCCTCCGGGTCGCTCTGCGCGATGGCCGCCATCAGCGACTCGGTGAGGAAGCCCTGGTCGGCCGGTTGCTCTGCAATGCGGGGCAGGGCGTGCATGAGGGCGAAGTTGGTGAGCGGCGCGTTCTGTGCCACCCGTTCGGCAAGTTCCAGCGCCTTTTCTGTCGCCTTGCCGCCGGGCACCAGGTATTGGGCGAAGCCGATCCGCTCGCCATCCTGCGCGTTGTAGACGCGGCCGGTGAGCATCATGTCGGTCATTCGGGCAGCGCCGATCAGGCGCGGGATTCGCACCGCGCCGCCGCCGCCGACGAAGATGCCGCGCGAGCCCTCGGGCAGCGCATAGAAGGCGGTTTCGTCGGCGACGCGGATGTGGCAGGCGCTGGCCAGTTCCAGCCCGCCGCCCACCACCGCGCCGTGCAGCGCTGCGATCACCGGGACCGGGCCGTACTGGACGCATTCGAGCGCGGCGTGCCACATGCGTGAATGGTGCAGGCCCTGGCCGGCGTCGCGCTCTTTCAGCTCTGACAGGTCCAGCCCGGCGCAGAAGTGCTCGCCCTCGCCATCCAGTACTGCGGCGCGTACAGTGTCGGGCAGGCTCTCGAAGGCCGCGCGCACCGCCTGCACCAGGCTGTCAGAGAGCGCATTGCGCTTGGCGGGCCGGGCCAGCCGCACCAGCGCGACGGCGCCGCGGATTTCGATGTGCAGGTCTTTTTTGGTCATGGGATGATTTGCCAAGTGCGTGGATTATTGTTATAAATCATAACCAATTCAAGCCACGCCGCCTAGGGGTTTCCCCAGGTTTCCCCGGAGACAAGCCATGGACCACGCCAACCTCATCGCCATCGACGTGCACACCCACGCCGAAGTCAGTTGCTGGAACCCGTTCGACAACTACGGTGAGGAGTACGACCGGGCCGCCGACAAGTACTTCCGCAACAGCCGCCGTCCCACCATCGCCGAGACCATCTCTCACTACCGCGAAATGAAGATCGGTCTGGTGATGTTCACCGTGGACAGCGAATCCAAGCTGGGCCGGCGCCGCATCCCCAACGAGGAGATCGCGCAGGCGGCCATTGAGAACAGCGACATGATGATGTGCTTCGCCAGCATCGACCCGCACAAGGGCAAGATGGGTGCGCGCGAGGCCGAGCGGCTGATCAAGGAACATGGCGTCAAGGGCTTCAAGTTCCACCCCACGGTGCAGGGCTACCATCCCTACGACAAGATGGCCTGGCCGATTTACGAGGTGATCAACGCGCACAAGATGCCGGCGATCTTCCACACCGGGCACAGCGGAATCGGTTCGGGCATGCGCTGCGGCGGCGGTCTCAGGCTGGAATACAGCAATCCCATGCACCTGGACGACGTCGCCATCGACTTTCCGGACATGCAGATCGTGATGGCGCACCCCAGCTTTCCCTGGCAGGACGAGGCGCTGTCGGTGGCCACGCACAAGCCCAACGTGTGGATCGACCTCTCGGGCTGGTCGCCCAAGTATTTTCCGAAGCAGCTGGTGCAGTACGCCAACACACTGCTCAAGGACCGCATCCTCTTCGGCAGCGACTACCCGCTGATCACGCCGGAGCGCTGGATGAAGGACTTCGAGGACGCCGGCTTCAAGCCCGAGGTGATGCCCGGCATCCTGAAGGGCAACGCCGTGAGGCTGCTCGGGCTGGACGCGGCCTGAGATGGCTGCGCCGGCTTTCCGCGCGCTCGCGGACATCGAGGCGCTGGAGCGATTGCCCTACGAGGCGGCGATACCGGCGCGCACGACCTACGGTCTCATCGCCCGCACCGCAGCGATGCACGCGCATCGGAATGCGTTCGTCTACCTGCCCGACGGTGAGTTGGAGACGCCGCCGCGCCACGTCAGCTATGGAGAACTGCTGTCCCAGGTGCACCGCGCCGCCAACCTGTTTCGCTCGCTCGGACTGGGTCCGGAAGACTCTGTGGCGATCCTCGCGCCCAACATCCCCGAGACGCAGTTTGCGTTGTGGGGCGCGCAGCTTGCGGCACGCGCCTGTCCAATCAATTACCTGCTTCAGCCCGATCACATCGCTGCGTTGCTGAAAGCTGCCAACGCCAAACTGGTCGTTGCACTCGGCCCTGATGAGGAGTTGAGCCTGTGGCCCCTTGTCGAAAAGGTGCTGGCGCTGCACCCGCTGCCGGTGCTGCAGATCCGGGCCGGGGGCGAGGCAGCGCAGGGCTTCGATGTGTTGCAGGACCGGCTGGCGGAGCAGGGCGACACGCTCGCGTTCGAGCCGGCGTTGTCGCCCGACCGCGTCGCGGCCTGCTTTCACACCGGCGGCACCACGGGGGCGCCCAAGCTCGCTTTGCACACGCATGGCAACGAGGCGCACACCAGCTGGTTTGCGCACTGCTACTACGGTTTCGACGAACACACGGTAGAGATCAACGGGTTCCCGCTGTTTCACGTGGCGGGGGCCTTCGTCTACGGACTGGCGCTGCTCGCGATCGGCGCGACGCAGGTGCTGCCCACACTCACCGGCATGCGCAACACCGTGTTCGCCCGCAACTACTGGAAGTTCTGCGAGCGCGAAGGCGTGACGGCGCTGGCCTGTGTGCCGACCCTCCTGGCGACGCTGGCGAACCTTCCCGTCGACGCCGACATCTCGCGGGTCCAGATCGCCTACACCGGCGGATCGCCGCTGCCTCTGGAACTGGCTGCGCAATTCGAGCGCAAGCCGGGCATCGCGGTGCGCAACATCCTGGGCATGACCGAATGCGCAGGCCTGGTGTCGATTGAGCCCGCTGCGTCTCCCCGGGTGCCCGGATCCACGGGCCTTCGCCTGCCCTACACCGAAGTGCGTGCAGTGCCCTGGCGCGACGGCGTGCCCCAGCTGAAGGAGCAGTGCCCTGCGGGCCAGACCGGCGTGATCGTCCTGCGCGGACCCCACGTCAGCCCCGGCTACAGCGACGCCGCGCGCAATGGCGGCATGTTCGCAGACGGCTGGCTCGTCAGCGGGGACCTCGGCCATGTGGACGCGCAGGGATATCTCCACGTGACCGGCCGCGCCAAGGACGTGATCATCCGAGGCTCGCACAACATCGATCCGGCATTGGTGGAGGAGGCGTTCCTGGCCCATCCGGCAGTTGCGATGTGCGCGGTGGTCGGCGAGCCCGATGCCTACGCGGGGGAGCTGCCCGTGGCGTTCATCACGCTCAAGCCGGGCGTCGTGGCCGACGCGGCGCAGATCCTCTCCGAGGTTGCGGCGCGAGTCTACGAGCGGCCCGCGACGCCCAAGCGCGTCACGGTCCTCCACGCTTTGCCGCTGACGGCCATCGGCAAGGTCTACAAGCCGGCGTTGCGCCTGCGCGCAATCGAAGTGAAGTTGCAGGAAGTGCTGTCCCTGGCGTCAGGCGGTGTGGCTATCTGCGTGCGCGCGGAGGAGCGTGGCTCCGAGGCGGTGGCGATGGTGAAGGTGGACGCGCCTTCGGGACCTGCGTTGCGGCAGCATCTGCTTGAAGCGCTTGCGGCCATTGCCGTGCGGACAGAATTTGAATTCATGGATCCCGGCTCAAGCCCGGGATGACATTCGGCTATTCGCTACCAGCCGCCGCGCGTCAGCCACTCATCTACTTCGGGCATCCGGTCGACTCCCCAGAACGGCTCGCCATCGACCACGAAAGTCGGTGAGCCGAAGATGCCGGCCTTGAGCGACGCATCCACTGCGGAGCGCAGCAGCACGCCGGCCTCCGGGCTCTCGATACCCGCGCGCAGCCATTCGCTGTCCATCCCCGGCGGCAGGTCGATTCCGACTATTTGTGCGGCGCTGGAAAGGTCACGTCCTTCGGGCCAGTAGGCACGATAGATCGCGTGCGCAAGGGGCGCCACCCATTCGGGCCGCCGCTCTTTGACCCAATGGAATGCGCGCCCGGCGGCGCGCGGGTCCATCACCGGGTCGTCGGCGTCTCGCTTGAGCGTCAGGCCATGCTTGCGCATGTAGCGCTTCACATCCCGGCGCGTGTAGTCGCCTTTGAGCGGCGTGTCCAGGAGCGCCTTCAGACCCATGATCTTCAGCACCGATACGCCGAGCAGCATCGAATGCCATTCCACCGAGCGGCCATGGCGCGCCGCCAGTTCCTCGATCCTGAGCGACGCGAAGTAGCCGTACGGCGAAATGAAGTCGAAATAGAAGTGCAGGGGCCGGGCGTTCATACGCGGAGCATAGCGTCCACCGGAGATCGGAAGGTTGTTCCGATTTTGCGAATCTCTTCGCGTTTACGCCTATGACATGCCCGACGGATATGTCTATATTGTTTTCGAGCTTCGAGACAGAGCTTCACCATGTGGTGCACCGGTGATTCAAAAAGGAGTAGACATGAGCAGATCCGCATTCGGTATTGGTTGTCGCGCATTCCTCGCCTCGATCGCCTTGCTGGCGTTCTGGCTGCCTTCGACGGCGCAGCAGGTCATCACCCTGCACGGTGCGGTGCAGTTCAACGACGACCACGCGTTCAACAAGTCGCTGTTGAAGTTCGAGGAACTGGTGAAGAAGTACTATGGCAAGCCGATCAACTTCGTGCTTCACCGCAACAGCGAGCTTGGCCTCGAAAAGGACTACTTCGCCTACATGAACCAGGGTATCTCGGTGGACTACGGCATCGTCTCGCCGGCCCACATGTCCACATTCTCGAAAGCCGCGCCCTTCATCGACGCACCCTTCCTGTTTCGCGACCTTAACCACTGGAACAAGGTGCTCGACGCCGACGTGCTCAAGCCGATCGCCGATGAAGTGGCGCAAAAGGCCGAGGTCATGCTGATCGGTTACGCCGGTGGCGGTACGCGCAACATCTTTGCCAACAAGCCGGTCAGGAACCTGGCCGAGATGAAGGGCCTGAAGGTGCGCGTGCAGGGCGCCCCGATCTGGAGCCGCACTTTCGCCGCCGTCGGCATGGCGCCCACGGTCATCGCCTACAACGAGGTGTACAACGCGATCCAGAACGGCGTGATCGGGGCGGGCGAGAACGAGGCCGCCGGCGTGGAACAGATGAAGTTCTTCGAAGTCGGACCCAACCTGAACATGACCCAGCACGCCATCACCATCCGGCCGCTGTGCTTCTCGGGCAAGACATTCGCCAAACTGCCGCCGGACCTGCAAGCCGCCATCATCAAAGCCGGGAAGGAAGCAGGTACCTATGGCCGCCAGATTGAGTCGAGCGAGGACAGCGCGAAGCTCGAGGCCCTTGAAAAGGCCGGCAAGCTCAAGCGCATTCCATTCACCGAGCGGGCCCAGATGCAGGCCCTGGTCGACCCCATCATGGCCGCTTACGCAAAGGAAATCGGCGCTGAAGCGATCCACGCCAAGATCCTGGCAATCAAGTAGCCATTGACAAGGCTGATCGATTTCTTTCACAAGCTGCTGACCTGGCTGCTGGTGGGAACCGTCGCGATCCTGATCGTGCCGGTGACCATGCAGATCGTCTCGCGTTACACCGGTCTCATTCCTTCCTACATCTGGACCGAGGAGCTGTCGCGCTTCATGTTCATCTGGATGGTGATGATCGGCGCCATGGTCGCGGTGCGCGAAGGTACGCATTTCGAGGTCGACGTGTGGCCTGAGCTGTCGCCTCGGGCCGCGGCCCGGCTGCGCATCGTTTCGAATCTTTTCGTGCTGCTGTTCGCGCTGGTATTCGTGTACTGGGGCGTGCAGTTCGTCCGATTCGGCTGGAACCAGGAGTCGGAGCTGGCCGAGCTGCCGATGCCGTTCATCTTCCTGGCCTGGCCCATTGCCGGCTTGACCTGGATGCTGTTCCTGGGTGAGGCGTTTGCCCGGGACCTTCGCATGCTGTTTTCGAAAGCGGATCCTTGACCCAAGCCGCCCTCACCCCCGCGATGGCTGCGCTGCTGCTGTTCGGCACCTTCGCTTTCCTGCTGGTGGTGGCACGGGTTCCGGTCGCGTTTGCGCTCGGGCTCGCGTGCCTGCCTTCACTGTTGTTCGAGCCGCGCCTGTCGCCGATGGTGCTGTTCAACGAAACCTTCAAGGCCTATAACTCTTTCATCCTGCTCGCAGTGCCGTTCTTTTTGCTCACCGCCAACCTGATGGGCATAGGGGGCATCACCGACCGGCTGGTGAAGTTGTCCCGCACCATGGTGGGCAGCATGCCCGGCGCGCTGGCGCAGATCAACGTGCTGCTTTCGGTGTTCTTTGCCGGTATCTCCGGCTCGTCCACCGCCGACGCGGCGAGCCAGAGCAAGATATTCATCGACGCGCAGACCCGGGAAGGCTACGACCTGTCCTTCTCCATCGCCATCACCGCGGTGTCGGCCGTGCTGGCCGTCATCATTCCGCCGTCGATCCTGATGGTGGTGTGGGGCGGGGTGATCTCGACCTCGATCGGTGCGCTTTACCTGGCGGGCATCATTCCCGGGCTGCTGATTGCCGGCGCGCAGATGGTCACGGTTCACGTCTACGCGGTGCGGCGCAAGTACCCTGTGTATCCGCGCGCGACGCTCAAGGAATTCTTCCGGTCGATGCTGGATTCGGTTCCGGCGCTGATGACGCCCTTCATCATCGTCGGCGGCATCCTGCTCGGCTGGTTCACTCCCACGGAGTCGGCCGCCATCGCGGTGATCTACGCGGCGGTGCTGTCGATCTTCGTCTACCGCGAAATGGACCACAAGCATCTGTACACGGCGCTGCTGGAAACGGGCCGGCTGTCGGCCATCGCGTTGTTCTGCGTCGGGACGGCGTCGGCCTTTGGCTGGCTGCTGGCCTACTACCAGATCCCGCAGGCGCTACTGTCCAATGTCACCTCCTGGGGCCTGGGCCTCATCGGGGTCGGCTTCTTCATCGCGTTCTGTTTTCTGGTGGTGGGTTGCTTCCTCGACGCCATCCCGGCCATCATCATTGTCGGCACGACGCTGGAGCCGCTGGCCCGCTCCGTGCAAATGCACCCGATCCAGTTCGCGATCATCGGCATCGTGGCGCTGGCCTTCGGGCTGGTGACACCACCCTATGGCCTGTGCCTGATGATCGCCTGCTCGGTGGCCAAGGTGCGCTTGCGCTTCGCGCTCAAGGACACCCTCATCATGCTGGCCCCAATGTTGCTGGTGCTGTTTGCGCTCATCATCTGGCCCGAAGTCGCGCTTTTCCTGCCGCGGCTGATCGTCCCGGAGTTCGTGAAGTGAGGTTGCCATGGAACACGAGGATCGATTCAGCCTGAAGAGCCAGTACGCTCTGGTGATCGGAGGGACGAGCGGCATCGGCAAGGCCATCGCGACGGGATACCTACAAGCAGGGGCTCGGGTCATCATCGCGGGCCGCGATCAAGTCAAGCTGGACGCCGCGGTGGTGGAGCTGGCTGTCCACGGCGAGGTTTTCGGCTACCGCGCCGATGTGGCAGACTTCGCCGCCTTGCGCGGCCTGGTCGGCGTCACGCTGGCCCACCACGGCCGCATCGACACGCTGGTCAACTGCCAGGGGATCACGAACATCAAGCCCGCGATCGAATTCACCCCGGCCGAATGGGATGCCGTGATCGCCACCGACCTTCGCAGCGTGTTCTTTGCCTGCACCGAGATCGGGCGCCATATGCTCGGCCGCGGCAGCGGCGCCATCGTCAACATCGCGTCACTGGCGTCGCATCGCGGATGGGCCAACAGCGCGCCTTATGCCATCGCCAAAGCCGGTGTCTACAGCCTGACTCAGTCACTGGCCGCGGAATGGGCAGGCCGGGGGGTGCGTGTCAATGCCATCTCTCCCGGGTTCGTCATGACCGACCTCAACCGCGACAAGATGTCGGCGCAACGCAAGGCGCTGGCGCTTTCGCGCACGCCCGCAGGGCGGTTCGGCGAACCCGACGAGATGGTCGGCGCTGCAATCTACCTCGCCTCGCCGGGCGCCGCCTTCGTCACCGGCCAGAGCATCGCCGTCGATGGCGGCTTTCTCGCCAGCGGCATGTAGCAGGCAAGAGAGGCCCGGACATGTTGAAGATCGAACCGCTGTCGCCGGTCGCGGGTGCGAGGGTCGAAGGCGTGGACTTGTCGCGGCCGCTCGACGGGTCCGAATTCAGCCAGATCGAAAAGGCGTTGCACGAGCATTGCTTCGTCGTCTTTGCGCACCAGACCTTGTCCGCGGAGCAGTTCGTCGCGTTCTCCCGCCGCTGGGGAAGACCGGAGCCGCACGTGATCGACACTTTCCATCACCCGGTGGATGCGAATATCCTGATTCTCTCGAACGTCTCTCGCAACGAGAAGCCCATCGGGCTGCTCGACGCAGGCGCGTACTTCCACACCGATTATTCGTATCTCGACGTCCCGGCGCGCTGCACGATCCTCCATGCGATCCAGGTGCCGCGCGAGCGCAACGGCACCACCTTCGCGAACCAGACCCGCGCCTACGCGGACCTGACGGACGCGATGAAAGCCCGGATCGACGGCCTGGTTGCGCGCCACCGTTACGGCAATCGCGACGACCTGGACGAATCCTCGCGCACGGTGGCCTCGGTGCTGAGCGAAAGCCAGAAGCAGAAAGTCGATTGGGTCCGGCACCGTCTGGCGCGGCCCCATCCACGCACCGGCGTCAAGTCGCTCTACGCCGTGTCGGGGAGTTCGTTCGGCATTGAGGATATGGAGCATGTGCAGGCGCTGGCCTTGCTAGACGAACTCAAGGCCCACGCCACCCAGGAGAAGTACCGCCAGGTCCACGACTACACGGTGGGCGACGTGATCGTCTGGGACAACGCGCAGCTGCTGCACGCGGCACCGCTGACCCACCTCAGCGACCCGCGCACTTTGTGGCGTATCACGGTCAAGGAGGAGGGCTGAGGCCCGTCAGGGCATGTACTGGCCGCCGTTGACGTCGATGATCTGGCCGGTCACATAGCCGGACAGTGTTTCCGAAGCGAAGTAGAGAAAGGCGCCCACGCACTCGTCGGCGGTGCCGATGCGCCCCATGGGGATCGTGGACTTGAACGATTCGAGCATCTGCGGCGTCGAATAGCGATCATGGAAAGGGGTCGTGATCACGCCCGGCGCCACGGCATTGACGCGAATACGGTCGCCCACCAGTTCCTTGGCCAGGCCGCGGGTCGCGGTGCTGACGAAGCCTTTGGAGCCCGCATACAGGAAGGCGCCCGGACCACCGCCATGGCGCGCGGCGACGGAAGTCACGTTGATGATGCTGCCGCCGGCGCCGTGCTTGCGCATGGCAGGCACCACCTCGCGGCAATACGCCAGCATGGAGCGCGCGTTGATATGCATCACCTCGTCGAACAATTCGTCCGTGAAGTCGGCGATCGGCACGCGCTTGACCAGCCCGCCGGCGTTGTTGACCAGCACATCGATGCGACCAAAGGCTTGCAGCACCTGTGCCACCGACTGGCGCACGGCCGCGCTGTCGCGCACGTCCGCTCGGACCAGTAGCGCTTCCCCCCCGCCCTTCCTCACGGCGTCGGCGACTTCGGCCGCCGGTCCTTCGGACTGGTTGTAGTGCACGGCGACCTTCATGCCCTGGGCGCCCATGGCACGTGCCACGGCGGCGCCGATGCCGGTGCTGGCGCCGGTCACCAGCGCGACGCGGCCGCGCAGGTCAGGAATGGCCATCGCGGCCAGTGAGGAAGCCGTATCGGTTTGCATGGATCAATCTCCAGGGGTCAGGAACTCTCGAACGGGCCTGCCTTCACGAAGCCGCCGCCTTGGTAATGCGCTGCCGGATTGGACGCATCGAGCGCGGGCCGCTCTTCCACCTTGGCACGAAACGGTTCCGAACTGTCCTGCGGGGTGAAGCCGATGTGCGCCGCCTTCGCGTTGTCCCACCACTTGTCGCGGTTGTTCGAGACGCCGTAGACGATGGTGTGGCCGAGGTTCGGCGCGAACAGGCAGTTGCGCACCAGTTCGGCCAGGTCGCGGTGGCTCAGCCACGTGATGAGCATGCGGCGGTCCCGCGGTTCGGGGAACGACGAGCCGATGCGCAAGCAGGCGGTCTCTATCCCATAGCGGTCGAAGTAGAAACGCGAGAGGTCCTCGCCGTAGGCCTTCGACAGGCCGTAGTAGCTGTCGGGGCGGCGGGCGCAATCGGCGTCGAGTACATCGCCCTGCTTGTGGAAGCCGACCACATGGTTCGAGCTGGCGAACACCACTCGTTTGACGCCGTGGCGACGCGCGCCTTCGTACAAATGGAACACTCCCTTGATGTTGGCTTCGAGGACTTCCTCGAAGGGGCGCTCGACCGAAACGCCGCCCAGGTGGACGATCGCATCGCAGCCACGCACCAGCCGGTCGACCGCCGCCTTGTCAGCCAAATTGCAGGGCACGACTTCTTCGGCCGGGCCGGCCTCGGACATGGCCGCCACGTCAGAGAGCCGCAACGTGCCACAACAGGGCCTCAGTCGCTGGCGCAAAACCTTTCCCAATCCGCCTGCGGCGCCCGTCAGAAGAAGTCTCACCAATTTATTTCCTGTGTCGGTCATGGCAGAGCTTGTCTCTTATCTGTTGTCATACGACGTGAAAGAAATTATCATCAGCCGATGGCGACCTTGTCAACCCAGATGACTGCGGACATTCCCGAGGCCACGGGTGCGCCGACAGTGTCTGCGCCACGTCCGGGCCCCGTGCTGCGGCGCCGTTCGCGCAGCCTTGCGCACGGGCTGGTGGAAGGGATAGGCGCCCGCATTCAGGGCCGCATTCTCAGTCCCGGCGACAAATTGCCCACCGAATCGGAAATCATGCAGGCCTATGGCGTCAGCCGAACCGTCGTGCGCGAGGCGCTGTCGCGGATGCAGGCTGCGGGCCTGGTAGAGACGCGGCACGGCATCGGCACCTTCGTGCTGGAGCCGCGGCCAGGGCAGGGCTTCGGCATCGACCCGTCCGATATCGCCACCGCGGTGGACGTGATGGCGGTGCTCGAGCTGCGCATCAGCCTGGAAACCGAGTCAGCGGGCCTGGCGGCCCAACGTCGCAGCGATGCACAGCTGGCCGAGATGCGGTCCGCGCTCGACGCCTTCGAGGCCAACGCGGATGGCGCCGGCGATGCGGTATCGCCGGATTTCCGGTTCCACCTGGCCATTGCCCACGCCACCGGCAACCGCTATTTCGCGGACATCATGAGCCACCTGGGCGCCACGTTGATTCCCCGCACGCGCGTCAATTCACCCCGCCTGGCCCGTGAGGACTTGCCGCAGTACCTGCGCCGGGTCAACCGCGAACATGAAGAGATCTACCAGGCGATCGCGCGGCAGGATCCCGACTCCGCGAGGGCCGCGATGCGCATCCATCTGACCAACAGCCGTGAACGCTTGCGCCGCGCCCAGGAGACCGTCGAGACGGCCTCCCGTGCGGCCGCCCAGGCCTGAGCGCCGGCAAATGCATGTGCTGATTTTGCTCTTGGTCATACGATAACAGACAACGTAGGAGACTGAAATGTTCTTATCTCGCCGGACCGTTCTTGCCGCCACGGCGGCAGCCGTGATGGCGCCCTCGCTCCGTGCGCAGGGTTCCGCCTGGCCCGCCAAATCGTTGCGCATCGTCGTGCCTTACCCGCCGGGGGGCTCTTCGGACATCATTGCGCGCGCCATCAGCCAGCCCTTGTCGGATGCCCTGAAGCAATCGGTCATCGTCGAGAACCGGGCGGGGGCCAACGGCAACCTGGGCGCTGAACTGGTGGCCAAGTCAGCGCCCGATGGGTACACGATGCTGCTGTGCGACACCGGCGCGCTCGCGATCAGCCCGGCCGTATACGCCAAGCTATCGTTTGATCCGGGCAAGGACCTGCGCGGCGTCACCATGCTCGCCTATTCGCCCCATTTGCTCGTCGTGCATCCTTCCATCCCGGCCAACAACCTGAAGGAACTCGTGGCGCTGTCGAAGACGCGCAATCTCAACTTCGCCGTCTCCGCCGTGGGCGGAGCGCCGCATCTTGCCGGTGTCGCCGTCGAACGCGCGACCGGCGCCCGGTGGCAATACGTTCCGTACAAGGGCGGTTCGCAGGCCATCCAGGACACGATCGGCGGACAGACCGAGGTGATGATGAACGGCATGCTGGCGACGTACCCGCACGTGCAGAGCGGAAAGTTGAAGGTGCTGGGGGTTTCCAAGCGAACCCGCATGCCGCTCATTGGCGAAGTGCCGACCATCGCCGAACAGGGCATTGCGGGTTTCGAGTCCGGCACCTGGCAAGGCACGCTGGTGGCCAATGGCACGCCGGCGCCGATCATGGCGCTGCTCAACGCCGAATTGATCCGCGCAATCCGCTCACCCGACGTCCGTGCGCGACTCGCGGGCCAGGGCGCTGAAGTGGTGACGATGACGCCGACCGAGCAAGACCGGTTCTTCGACACTGAGCGCGCCCGCTGGGCTCAGGTGGTGGCCCAGGCCAGTATCAAGCTCGACTGACCGCTTCGATCGCTTTTCCATGGCTCCCCAGGACCTCAAGACCATCATCGGCAGCGGATTGCTGTCGTTTCCGCTGACCGACTTCGACGCGCACGGCGACTTCAACTCCCGGGGCTACGCTGCCCGGCTCGAGTGGCTGGCGCCCTATGGCGCCACTGCCCTGTTCGCCGCCGGCGGCACAGGCGAGTTCTTTTCGCTCACGGCTTCGGAGTACCCGGGCATCATCAAGACGGCGGTGGACGCCTGCCGCGGCAAGGTGCCCATCATCGCTGGCGCAGGCGGGCCTACCCGATTCGCCATGCAATGCGCGCGTGAAGCCGAGCAGGCCGGAGCCCACGGCATCCTGCTATTGCCGCACTACCTGACGGAGGCGGGGCAGGAGGGTCTGGCTGCCCACGTGGAGGCGGTCTGCAACAGCGTGCGCTTCGGCGTGATCGTTTACAACCGCAGCGCCTGCAGGTTGCAGCCGGCGACGTTGGCCCGGCTGGCCGACCGCTGCCCGAACCTCATCGGCTTCAAGGACGGCATCGGCGATATCGAGCTGATGGTCTCGATCTACCAGAAAATGGGCGACCGTTTCGCCTACCTGGGCGGTTTGCCCACGGCCGAGATTTATGCGGCGGCTTACAAGGCGCTGGGGACGCCGGTTTACTCATCCGCGGTGTTCAACTTCATTCCCAGGACGGCGATGGCTTTCTACGAAGCAGTGCGCACTGACGACGTCGCCACCCAGCATCTCCTGCTGCACGACTTCTTCATGCCTTACCTGGACATCCGCAATCGCGGCGCCGGCTATGCCGTCAGCATCGTGAAGGCGGGCGCCAAGATCGTGGGCCACGACGCCGGTCCGGTCCGGCCGCCGTTGACGGATCTGAACGCCCTGGAGGTGGAGCAACTCGCGGCACTGGTCAAGGCGCTGGGCCCGCAGTAGCATCGCTGCATGCCCCTGGACCGCCGGACACTGCTCAAGGCCCTCGCAGCCACCGCCGCTGCGATCGAATCCGCGCAACCGGTAGCCGTCGCTCTTGCCGCGCCCCCGCCCACAGCAGGGCTGGCGCCCGCCCAGTTCGCCGCGCTGTCAGCGGGGCTGACCGGCTACCCCGTCGAAGACAAGGCGCTCTCGGCCCGGATGCTGGCGGCGTTCGCGACGCCGGCGCGCCGTTCAGGGTTGAAGCAACTCGCGCGCGTCGCGGACGCCGCTTCGCCCGGCAACCTTGATGCGGCCATCCGCGCCGCGGGGCTGGACGCGATAGCGAATGAGTTGGTGGCCGCGTGGTACTCGGGTCTCGTGAAGACGCCGCAGGGCGAAAAGGTGGTCACCTACACCGGCGCGATGATGTGGACCGCCATGAAGTACGCTAAGCCCATGGGCGTGTGCGGCGGCCCGTTCGGTTACTGGTCCGGTCCACCGCGTTGACACACCGCGGCCCGCGCGGCCGCTAGCAGGACAAAGGGAAGGGCAGATGGACACACAGGTCATCATCGTCGGCGCGGGGATCGCCGGTGCGCTTGTGGCCGAGAGCCTGGGCAGGCTCGGAGTCAAGGTGACGATTCTCGAAGCCGGCCCGCGCGTCGAGCGCGGCAAGGCCGTGAGCCGCTACTACGAGGCGCCGATCAAGGTTCCCGAATCCGCCTACGAAAACACCGCCTATGCCCCGCACCCCCGGTCGGAAAACCCGGACTTTTATTACCTGCAGGACGGCCCGGACAAGTTCCTCAGCACCTACCTGCGCCAGGTGGGCGGCACCACGTGGCACTGGCTCGGCACCTGCGTGCGAATGGTCCCCGACGACTTCAGGATGGCGTCGCGCTTTGGGCGTGCGGTCGACTGGCCGGTGAGCTACGAGGCGCTGGAGCCCTGGTATGTCGATGCGGAGAACGAGATCGGCGTGGCGGGGGACTCGGCGGAAGACCTGGGTTCGCCGCGTTCGCGCGGCTTCCCGATGCCGGCCATCCCGCTCACCTTTCTCGACCAGTTCATCGCCAGGGCGTTGGCTGGGACGCCCTACCGTGTGCGGGCCACGCCGCAAGGCCGCAACTCGCAGGTTCGCGGCGACAGGCCTGCATGCTGCGGCAACAACAGCTGTATCCCGATCTGCCCGATCCAGGCCAAGTACGACGCGACGGTGCACCTGGCGCGCGCGGAGGCCGCCGGCGTGCGCCTGATGCCGCAGACCATCGTCCATCGCATCGAGATTGGCGCCGACGGCAAGGTAAGCGCTGTCCGATTCAAGCGGCCCGATGGCTCGGAGGGCCACATGACCGCCAGTGTCTTCGTGCTGGCGGCGCATGCGATCGAGATTCCCAAGTTGCTGCTGATGTCCAAAGGACCGCGTGCGCCCAACGGCGTGGCGAACTCAAGCGACCAGGTTGGGCGCAACCTGATGGACCACCCGATCCAGCTGTCGTATGCGCTCGCGCCGCAGCCCGTGTGGCCTTACCGGGGCCCGTTGTCGACGGCCGGGATCGAATCGACGCGCGCCGGCGACTGGCGCGCCAGCCGGCCGTCCTACCGCGTGGAAATCGGCAACGACGGCTGGTCCTGGCCCACCGGGGCGCCGCACAGCGACGCGCAGGCGCTGGCGGCCAAGGGCCTGCGCGGCGTCGCGCTGCAGAAGGCGATCTTCGAGCGCACCTCGCGCCAGATTCGCCTGGGCACGCTGACGGAACAGTTGCCGGACCCTGCCAACCGCGTGGTGCCGGACTTCGCAAACCTGGACCGGCTGGGCCTGCCGCGTCCGCGCATCTCTTACCGCATCGACGGCTACACCCGGGCCGGGCTGGCCGAGGGCCGCCGCGTTCACCAGGAGATGTTCGATCGCATGGGCGCCACCGAAGTCGCTCACAAGCCCGATCGCGAGTTCCAGGGTGCGGGCCACATCATGGGCACCGCGCGCATGGGCAGCGACGCGCGCCATGCGGTGGTCGACCGCGACCTGCGGTCTTTCGACCATCCCAACCTGTTCATCCAGGGTAGTGCGGTGTTCCCCACCGCGGGCGCTGCCAATCCGACCTTGACGATTGCCGCGTTGGCGCTGCGTTCGGTCAAAGCCATTCGCAAGAGCCTGTGATCAGCCGCCCGGGGCCGCCGGAGCCGGCCACATCAGCGTGGCGCCGGCGCCGCCAAAGCGGCCGAGGCCGTCCATGAAGAGGCCCGAGCCGACGAACAAAAAGGCAATGCCCGTCACGGCCGCGGTCAGCAGGTAGAGCGCATTGACGATGTCGCCCATCTGCAATTCCTCGAACAGGCCCGCGAAAATCGGTGGCGGCCGCGCGAAGAAATTGCGCGGTGCGAACTGCTCTGCGATGCCGGCACGCGTCGCGTTGCGCAGTGTGGGGCTTGTGTAGAGGCGCCAGGGCAGCATAGCGACCGCCGGTACGGCAGGCAGGATGCCCGCCACCGCGTACACGGCCAGGCCGGCCAGCGTGAACCCGAAAAGCGAGAGGACAATGCGACCCTGGATTTCGGCATCAACGAATGCCCGCAGGACCTTGTGGGCGATGTTGGGCGCATTGCGCAGCACCGTCATCACGAAGGGAATCATCCCGATGGAGTGCGATGCCCTTCGGTCAGCAGCTTCGGAAGCTTCCAGCGTCTTGTTGAGCGTCTCCAGGAAATCCTCGATCCCCGTTTCGAATTGCCCCCGGGCAAACGCAGGGATGAGGGTCTGCGCCAGCAGGCGGCCGGCAACCGCGTCGGTGATCACCGATTCCAGCCCATAGCCCACTTCCAGGCGCACCTTTTGGTCGTCTCGAAAGACGAACAGCGCCAGTCCGTTGTCTGCGCCCGCGGCGCCGATCTTCCAGGCCGTGGCGGCCTGGACGCAGAACTCCTCCACGTCCTGCACCGGGGAGCGGGGCAGGATGACGACGTTGACTTGCGCGATGCGAACGATACGGGAAAGGTACTCGAGGTACTGGTTCTTCGCCGCCGCGAACTGCCATGAGACCAGGCCGGCCCGGTCGTCCAGATACCGCGCTGGCGCAGGCGGCGTGGCGAGCTGCTCGGGGCGCTCGACCAGGAGCGACACCAGCACGGCGCAGCACAGCACGGTCGCCAGGGCCAGGGCCCAGTGGCGGCGTGGGGCCGTCTTGGCCGATGCCTTCGGGGCGGGGGACCTGGCGCGTTGGGAGGACTTGCCCATCCGCCGATGGTAAGCGGGGATGTGATACCCCAAAAATCGGGCGCGCTCGACTTGGATTAACCTTGGCGTTCCGGGGCCGCGTGCACGGCCGGATCGCACCCACGTGCCGCCTCTTCCATGCCGAAATCCACCAATCCATTTTTCTTCGTTTTCTCGCGCCGCTTCCTCGCTTTTTGCGTCGTGGGGACGGTGGGGCTCCTCGTTGACCTCGCCGCGCTTCATGCGCTGGCGCCGTGGGCGGGGTGGTACGTTGGGCGAGTGATCTCGTTCATCGCGGCCGCATCAACCACCTGGTATTTCAACCGGCGCTACACCTTCGCGGACGCGCCCGCGGAAGGCGGTGCCGGGTTGGCGCGGCAATACCTGCGCTACCTGGTTTCGATGCTCGGCGGCGCCGCCGTCAACTATGCCGCCTACGTGGCGACGCTGCAGTTCCTCACCAGCCCGTACGCGCCGGCCTGGGGCGTCGCATTCGGCAGCCTCGCGGGGCTGGCGGTGAACTTCGCCAGCGCCAACTGGGTCGTCTTCCGGCGCGGGCCGGCCCGCTGAACAGCAGGCGGTGATTCGGGCGATACTGGCGCATGTCCCGCGCCAACGCCATTGCCCAAGCCGGGCGCCAGTTCGACTCCGGCGAATTCCAGAAGACTCTCGCGCGCCGCATCGCGGTGCCGACCGAGAGCCAGAACCCTGACCGCGCGCCGGTGCTGGCGGCCTACCTCGACGATGAGATCGCTCCGGCCTTCCGCGCAATGGGTTTCGAGTGCCGTGTGCTCACCCATGCAAAAGCCCGGGCGCCATTCCTGTTCGCGCAGCGCATCGAGGGCGATGAGCTTCCGACGGTGTTCGGCTACGGCCATGGCGACGTCATCCGTGGGCTCGAACCGGAGTGGCGCGAAGGCCTGTCGCCCTGGCGCCTGACCGAATCAGGTGGTCGCTGGTACGGACGCGGTATCGCGGACAACAAGGGCCAGCACAGCGTCAACATGCAGGCGCTGGCCAACGTCATCGCGACGCGCGGCCGGCTGGGCTTCAATGCCAAGTACCTGGTCGAGATGGGTGAGGAAACCGGGTCTCCCGGCCTGCGCGATCTGTGCGATGAAAACAAGGAGCTTTTCGCGGCCGACCTGCTGCTCGCCTCGGACGGCCCGCGGTTGCGAGCCGAACGCCCCACGCTTTTCCTGGGATCGCGCGGCGCCTTGAATTTCGACTTGAGCATCGAAGCGCGCGAGGGCGCGCACCACTCCGGTAATTGGGGCGGGTTGATTTCCAATCCTGGCATCCAGCTGGCCCACGCCATCGCGAGCATCGTCTCGCCGACGGGGCAGATCCGCATTCATGAATGGGTGCCGCGCGAGTTGCCTGCATCCGTACGGCGCGCGTTGGCCGATTGCGAAGTGGACGGAGGCGAGGACGGTCCGGAAATCGAACCCGGGTGGGGCGAGCCCGGCCTTTCGCCCGCGGAACGCGTCTTCGGCTGGTGCTCTTTCGAGGTGCTCGCGTACAAGACGGGCAATCCGCAGACCCCGGTCAACGCCATTCCCGCCCGGGCCTGGGCACGCTGCCAGTTGCGCTTCGTGGTGGGGCCTGACCCAGCGGAATTCCTGCCGGCGCTGCGGCGCCACCTCGATCGACAGGGCTTTCTCATGGTCAAGATCGAAACCACGCGCGACGAAATGTTCCAGGCGACGCGGATCGATCCCGACGACCCCTGGGTGCGCTGGGCCGCGGACTCGATCGCCGAGACCAGCGGCAAAAAGACCGCCGTGCTGCCCAACCTGGGCGGCTCGCTGCCTAACGACATCTTCACCGACGTGCTCGGCCTGCGCACGCTGTGGGTGCCCCATTCGTACCCCGGCTGCTCGCAGCACGCGCCCAATGAACACTTGCCACCCGAGTTGCTGCGCGAGGCCCTGGCGGTGATGACCGGGCTGTATTGGGACATGGGCACAGGCGCTACGCCCAAGGGCCCGGCCTGAACCGGCCGGCGAGCGCTCAGCGGCCGCGCCGCCCCATCCGGTCGGCGACTTCGAACAAGGCCTCGCTGAACAGCGCCAGCGCGGCGGCGGGTATCGCACCGGCCAGCAGCAGCTCACCGTCGTTGATCGCCAGCCCGGTCACGATGCGTTCGCCGTAGCCGCCGGCGCCCACGAAAGCGGCAATCGTCGCCGTGCCGATCGCGATGGCCGTGGCGATGCGGATGCCCGCAAGAATCGTCGGCCAAGCCAGCGGCAGCTCAACCAGCCGCAGCCGTTGGGACGTGCTCATGCCTAGTGCCGAACCCGCATCGCGCAGGCCCAGTGGCACCTCGGCCAGTCCGGTCACCGTGTTGCGCAGGATGGGCAGCAACGCGTAGAGCGTGAGCGCGACGACGGCCGGAACCACCCCGATGGCGCCGATCGCCCAGATCAGGATGGCCAGCATCGCGAGCGAGGGAACAGTCTGCAGCAACCCGGTGAATGCGAGCAGGGCGCCCCGTGCGCGCGGTCTCGGAAAGGCCCAGAGGCCCAGCGGAACGGCGAGCACCGCCGCCAATGCCACCGACACGCCGACCAGGGTCAGGTGTTGCAGCGTCAGCCGGCCCAGGTCCGGTCCAGCCAACTTGTCCATGAAGCTGCGCTTCGCGTTCGCGGAGGCGGCACTCGCATCGGGCGCCTTTCCGGCCAGCTGGTCGCGCGCAATCGCATCGAATGCGGCGCCCTGCAACTCGGCTCGCGCATTCATCGCGATCATGGTGGATTCGCTGATCCGGCCCTCCAGCTTCTGCATGGCCTCCCAGGCACGCGGAAATTTCTGCGGTACGTCCAGCCGGTACAGCACCAGCGCGTCGTACCGGGGGAAGTAACCCAGGTCGTCCTTGAGCACCGCCAGGCCGAGGTGGACAATCTTGGCATCGGTGGTGTAGATGTCCATCACGTCGATCTGCCGCGCAGCGATGGCATCGTAGGACAGGCCGTGGTCCAGGCCCGAGGGCTGCTGAGTGAGGCCGTAGCGCCGGGCCAGGCCCGGCCAGCCATCGGCGCGTCCGATGAATTCGTTGGACAGGCCCAGCTTCAGTTCCGGATGGCGGACCAGGTCGCTCAGGCTGGCGATGCCCAGCCGTTGCGCGTCCGCCGCGCGCATCGCCAGCGCATAGCCATCGTTGAAGCCGAGCGGAATGGCCGCACCCAGGCCCTGCGCCGCCAACGCCTGGTTCATGGCGGAAAGCGACAGCGGCTGCGGGCTCTTCAGAATCTCCAGTGAAACGGTGCCCGCATATTCCGGGTAGAGGTCAATGCTGCCGGAGCGCAATGCTTCGTGGACGATGGCGGTGTTGCCCAGCCCCTGCTTGACCTCCGGCGGCTGCGGCAGGTGCGGCGCGGCCGCCTGCGCCAGCAGTTGCGCCAGGATGTACGACTCGGTAAAGCGCTTGGAGCCGACGCGCAGCGGTTCCGAAGCGGCGGGCAGGCACAAGGCAGCGCCGGCCAGCAGCGCAACCAGCAGGGAGGCTAGTCGATTCATCATGCGCACAAGCATGCCATGGAAGGCGGAAGACGGCGAGCGGCGATAACATGGGGGATGGCCGCATTCACAGTCCACCACATTCCTGTCTGCCCTTTCATCCTCAAGGAGAGCATGGTGCTGCTGCAGTTCCTGGAAGACATCTACCCGCAACGGCCGGTGGCGCAACAGGACCCGTGGCGCCGCGCTGTCGAGAACATGATGTGCCGTCTCGAGGGCGACTTCACGACGCAGGGCTACACCTTCCTGATGAACCAGGACC
>JBDSWB010000205.1:0-11108 GCA_039926915.1 Ramlibacter sp. | reverse complement strand
CGGCACGGTGCTCGGAGCCGTCGTCACCTTTGTACTCTATGGCGTCGGTCCTGTGTCGCTGGTGATGTACCTGATGATGACCCCGGCCAGAAAAAAAGCCATTCGGGCGCGCGAAGCAGCCGAGCTGGCGCAGTTGCGCGCGGCCGGATCAGGCGAGCCATGCACTCGCGGCGAAACGACCGCTGACGCGGTCGCGCCGGTGCGAAAAGAACCTTGAGGGATTGCTGACGGTGCACCATGCGCGGCTCCCGTCGTTGCCATAGATCCGTGACAAGCCCAGTGACTGCAGCCGTCGGCGCGCCAGGCCCGGAAGGTCGGCCAGCCATTTTCCGTCGGCCTGCGGCTTGAAGAGCACGGCGCTTTCCGGGTCGGTCGCCTCGAACGCCGCCTTCACGTCAGGGCCGACCTCGAATGCGGCAGGGCCGATGCACGGCCCCAGCCAAACAAGTGTCCGCGGCGCCGGCGAGCCAGACGCAAACTGGAACCGCTCCCAGACGCTTTCCACGATGCCGCGCCCGCCCTGCCCCGCCAGCCCGCGCCAGCCGGCGTGGGCGGCTGCCACGGCACGACCATCGGCAGCAGCGAACAGGATCGGCAGGCAATCGGCCACCATGATCGTGCAAACAAGGCCGGGCTGATCGGCAAAGCAGCCGTCCGCCTCGACGCCATCGACGCTGCCCCGCGCCAAGTCGAGGACCTGCGTGCCGTGAACCTGCTTCATGAAGACGGGCTTCGCGCAAAGGGCACTGGCAAAGCGCGATCGGTTCGTGGACACAGCACCCGGATCGTCGCCGACGTGGTCGCCCAGGTTGAGGCTGCCGTATGGCGCATGGGACACGCCACCTGCGCGAGTGGAACACACGGCGAGCACGCCCGGGGGCACCGGCCACTCGGGCAAGATCCAGCCGGCGGGAAGCGCCATTCAGCCCTCGTTGTCCGGGCAACTGGACGGTTGGGCCTTCTGGAAGGCCGGATGGGCCATGCAGGCGTCGAACGCCGCCATCGTCCGCGGCAGGCCGTCGAAGCTCGTGTTGACCCGTCGCCCATTGAAGATCTGCGGCACCAGGCAACAGTCCGCAAGCGTCGGCGTATCGCCGTAGCAGAATTTCGAGGAAGGCAATTCGCCCAGTTGCCGTTCGAAGGCCTCGAGTCCTTCGCGAACCCAGTGCCGGTACCAGTCGTTCCTGGTTTCCTCTTCCACTTTCAACTCGCGCACCAGGTACTTGAGGACCCTCAGGTTGTTGAGCGGATGGATCTCGCAGGCGATCAGCTGGGCCAGGGCGCGCACCTTGGCGCGCCCCAACGCATCGGCCGGAAGCAAAGGCGGCTGCGGATGGACTTCGTCAAGGTATTCCATGATGGCCATCGACTGGCCGAGGCGCTCACCGGCACCGGTCTCCAGCGTGGGCACCAGCAGCGACGGTGAGATGGCGGCATAGGCCGGGAGCTTGTGTTCTCCCTTGACCAGGTGAACGGGCATGTAATCGTAGGGAAGGCTCTTGAGTTCCAGCACGATGCGGACGCGGAAGGACGCCGATGAGCGGAAGTAGTTGTACAGCTTCATGGACGAAGGATAAACCGATCCGCCAGGCCCGGCGTTGCGGCCGCGACTACACTGATATTTCGCTGGCCTCGCAAAGGAAACTGATGAAAGCCGAACAGAATGAACTGGTCACTCGCATCGGGCCCGGCACAGCCTGCGGCGCAGTGATGCGCAGCTACTGGCAGCCCGTCGCCCTGGTGGACGAGTTCGATCCCGCGATGGACCCGAGGATGGCCCGCCGTCCGGTGAAGGCGCTGCGCGCGCTGGGCCAGGACCTTGTGATGTTCAAGGACGCGCAAGGCGCCTGGGGCCTGCTCGACCGCGCCTGCGCCCACCGGGGCGCGGATCTGTCCTTCGGCCGCAATGAAGGCGACGGCCTGCGCTGCCCCTTCCACGGCTGGAAGTACGACGTACACGGCGCCTGCCTGGAGACGCCCGCGGAGCCGGCCGGCAGCAAGCTGTGCGAACGCGTGAAGCAACGCAGCTACCCGGTGGTCGAGAAGAGCGGCGTCTTGTTCGCGTGGCTGGGCGACGAGGCCAGCACGCCACCGCCCTTCCCTGCATTCGACTGCTTCGCAGCGCCGGGCTCGCACACCTTCGCGTTCAAGGGCCTGTGGAACTGCAACTGGCTGCAGGCGTTCGAGGTGGGCATCGATCCGGCTCATCCCTCCTTCCTGCACCGCTTCCTGCAAGACGAGGCACTGGCCGACATTGGCCAGAACGCCGCAGGCAAGCAGTTCCGCAGCGCCAGCGTCGGCGAGGCAGGCGGTGAGCGCTGGCCGATGACGCGGATCATGCGGGAGTTCCACCAGCCGGAAATCAGCCACGAAGCGCGCCCCTGGGGCATGCAGCTCACCGCGTTGAGGCCGATGACGCCGGAGCTCACGCATGTTCGCATCACGCAGGCGATCTTCCCGCACACCTTCGTCATCCCCTTGTCCGAGGCGTTGACGATCACCCAGATGCACCTGCCTGTGGACGACACCCACACTTACTGGTATTCGGTGTTCACCAGTTTCGCCGGCCCGGTCGACAAGGAGGCGATGCGTCGGCAACGCCTGCAGTACATCGATCTGCCGGAATACACACCCAGAGCCGGACGCCACAACCGCTGGGGCTTCAACCCGGACGAACAGATGGACCAGACCTACCTGGGCATGGGCGAGGACGACATCAACGTGCACGACCAGTGGGCGGTGGAAAGTATGGGCGCGATTCAGGACCGCACGCGCGAACACCTGGGCACGAGCGACAAGGTGATCATGGCCAACCGCCGTGTGCTGCTCCAGGCCATCGCAACGGTGCAGGCCGGCGGGGTGGCGCCGGGCGTGGCTGACGGTGCGCACGCCGCTGCGATGGTGGGCCCGGACACGGTGGATGGCATTGCGCCTGCCGGTACCTGGGCCACATGGTGGCGGGAACAAGTTGAGGCCAAACGGGCAGGTGCGCCCTGGGCGGCTGCCGCAAATGCAGGCGCTCCGGGCGTCCAGGCCTGATGGAGAATTTCGCGCAGCGCTGCGGTATCCACGGTGCCGAACGCGAGGAGGCGCTGGCGCGGACGGCGCGCACCATCGAGGCCGCCGGGCTGGAACTGGTTCGCTTCGCCTGGTGCGACCTGCACGGCGTCACGCGCGGCAAGACGCTGGTGGCATCCGCCGCTGCCCGCGCGATGCGGGAGGGCGTCGGCATGGTCAGCACGCTGATGCTGAAGGACACTTCCGACCGCACTGCATTCAGTGTCTTCGAGCCCGGCGGCGCCGCAGCGCTGCCCGGCTTCGAATTCGCGAGCAACCTGCTGTTGCTGGCCGACCCAGCGAGTTTTCGCCAGTTGCCGTGGTCGCCCGGCACCGGCTGGGTCCGCGCCCAGCCCTGGTTCCAGGACGGGCGGCCGGTGGAGCTCGATTCGCGGCGCGTGCTGGAGAAAGCGCTGGCACGGCTCGCACGCCAGGGGCTGGCCATGAAGTGCGGCCTGGAGATCGAGTTCCATATCTATCGCATCGAGGACACCCGCGCGCAGCTCGATCCCCAGCGGGCAGGCTGGCCCGGGCTTCCCCCCGAGGTGAGCATGATTCACCCGGGCTACAACCTCCTCACCGAGGCCTGGTACGACATGGCCGAAGCGCCGCTGCGCATCGTGCAGCGAACGTCGCAGGCGCTGGGCCTGCCGCTGTTGTCGCTGGAAATCGAGCTGGGCCCGAGCCAGGTGGAGGCCGTCTTCGATGTGACGGATGCGATGGCCGCCGCCGACAACATGGTGCTGTTCCGCAATGGTGTAAAGCAGGCTTTGCGCCGGGCGGGCTACCACGCCACGTTCATGTGCCGGCCACCTTTTCCCGACATCATGTCCAGCGGCTGGCACCTTCACCAATCCCTGGTCGACGCGAAGAACGGCGCGAACCTGTTCTGCCGCGACTCCCCGGCCGAAAAATCGACGCCTGCCGACGCCAGCCACACCCTCACCGAGCGGGGCGAGCAGTACCTGGCCGGGCTCCTCGACCACGCTCGTGCCATGGCGGTCTTCTGCACCCCCACCGCCAACGGCTACGGCCGGTTCCGGCCCAATGCGCTTGCGCCGCAATCGGTGCTTTGGGGCCGCGACAACCGCGGGGCGATGCTGCGCGTCATCGGCCAGCCTGGCGACGCGGCGACGCGCATCGAGAACCGCATCGGCGAGCCCGCGGCCAATCCCTACCTGTACCTGGCCTCGCAGGTCCACGCCGGGCTCGACGGCATCGAACGGAAGTTGGAGGCGCCTCCGGCAACCGATGCGCCGTATGCGTCGCCGGCGCAGAGACTGCCAACCAGCCTGGGTGAAGCGCTGGATGCACTGCGCGCAGATGCCGTCCTCACCGAGTCTTTCGGTTCCGCTTTCATCGACTACTTCATCCGCATCAAGCAGTCCGAGTGGTTGCGCTGGGAGCAGGCCGCCGACAAGGACGAGTTCCAGCGGCGCGAATACTTCAGCCGCATTTGATGATCACGGTTCACTTCGCCGGGGATGGGCCGCAACAAGTCCGCTGCAAGGAAGGCCAGAGCCTGATGCAGGCGGCCGTCGCGGCCAACGTGAGGGGGATCGAAGCCGATTGCGGGGGGCTGATGACATGCGGCACCTGCCACGTGTTCGTGCGCGAGCCGCACTTCAGCCGCCTGCCCCCGCCCGAGGCGGACGAGGCCGGCATGCTGGAATTCACCGCCGAGCCGCGGCGTCCGAACAGCAGGCTCTCATGCCAGATCGAACTGACGGGCGAGCTCGACGGCCTCACGGTAGACTTGCCGGCCGACCAGTAACAGAAAGTTCCGCCATGATTCTCGAGATCGCCGACATCCGCATCCCGCCCGGCCAGCAGGCCGCATTCGACGAAGCCATCCAGCGCGGATTGACGACTGTCATCTCGCAGGCCAGGGGGGTGTGCGGCTACAAGGTCAACAAGGGCATCGAGTCCCCCGAGCGCTATGTGCTGCAGATTTTCTGGGAAACACTCGAAGACCATACCGTCGGCTTCCGCCAGGGGCCACTGTTCCCGCAATGGCGTGCGATCGTGGGCCCGTTCTTCGCAACTCCGCCCGTGGTGGAGCACTTCACCCTCGTCACTGAAGGCTGAGGCTTTTGCGGCCTTCGCCGCCCGCAGCCCTCAGCCGCCTTCGTGGCCGGCGACCAGCTTGCCCAGCAACGCCACGATCTGTAAGCGCTCCGCGGTATCGAGCGGTCGCAGGATACGAGCCTGGGCCTTCGTCACGGCGCGATTCATCTGCGCAGCGGCCCGTTCGCCTTCTGCGGTGATCCACAGCAGCTTGCGCCGCCGGTCGGCCGCATCCGGTTCGCGGCGCACCCATCCTTTGGTCTCCAGCCGACCGATCACCGAGCCGAATGTTGCCGCGTCGAACGCCACATTGCCGGCCAGCGTAACCTGGTCTTCTCCTGGGTCGGCGATGAGCGCGTTCAGGATGGCGAACTGGACCGGCGTCACGTCGAATTCACCTGTCTCTTCCATGAAAATCGCGACGGCGACCTGGTGGGCGCGCCGGATCAGGTGGCCGGGGGCGTGTTCAAAGTCGAAGCTTCTGGGCATGCGGCCAGTGTAGCGACCGTGTCCCGGCCGGAACCCCTTGCGGCACGGCCTATTAATATGTATGCTTATCATATTTCAACCGATCGACCCGAGATGACAACACGATGGCCAAGCGCTTGAACCTTCTCGTGGCAGGCGGTGGCATCGGCGGCCTCGCCGCCGCCTGTGTCCTTGCGCGGAACGGCCACGCCGTCACCGTGCTGGAACAATCGCAGTCTTTTGGGGAGATCGGCGCGGGGATCCAGCTGGGCCCCAACATCTTCAAGATGTTCGAGTACATGGGCCTCACCGATGCCGTCAACCGCGTGGCCTTCTTCCCGGCGGGCCTTGGCATGAACGACGTGAAGACGGGCGAGAAGGTAGTGCGCGTTCCCCTCGGTGAGGCCACGATCGCGGCTTACGGCTACCCCTACGGCGTGATCTACCGCGCCGATCTGCATGACGTGTTCCTGGATGCCTGCAGGGCACTGCCGAACGTCACGCTTCGCACGTCCAGCAAGGTCGAGTCGTTCGACCAGGACGACTCGGGTGTCCGTGCCCGCCTGGCCGATGGCGAGGTGCTCCAGGGCGACGCTCTGATCGGCGCGGACGGCCTGTGGAGCCGCATCCGCGAAACGGTGCTGGGTGACGGCAAGCCGCGCATCTCAGGCCACATCGCCTACCGGGCCGTGCTCAAGCGCGACGAAGTCCCGGGCCACCTGTGGAGCGATGACGTGGTGCTCTGGGGCGGCGAGAAGACACACCTGGTTCACTACCCGCTGCGCCGCGGCGAACTGTTCAACCTGGTCGCCGTCTTCCACAGCAACAAGTACGACGAAGGCTGGAACACCTTCGGCGACACGGCCGAACTGACCGATCGCTTCGCGCAGGCCGTTCCACAGGTCAGGGAACTGCTGGGCAAGATCGAAACCTGGAAGATGTGGCTGCTGTGCGACCGTGCGCCGGTCAGGAACTGGAGCGACCGCCGCGTGACGCTGCTCGGCGACGCGGCCCACCCGATGCTGCAGTACCTCGCCCAGGGCGCGGGTCAGGCCATTGAGGATGCGGTGGTCCTGGGTGAGGCCCTGCAGTTCACCGGTGACGATGTGCCCGAGGCCTTCCGCAAGTACCAGGAAGCGCGTTACCTGCGCACCGGCCGGGTGCAGCTCACCGCGCGCTTCTACGGGGACATCTACCATGCCGCCGGTGTGCAGCGCGAGCTTCGCAACCAGCTCTTCCAGAGCGGGAACGAGTCGGCGGGATTCGCGGGCCTGATGTGGATGTATGACGGCATCGACCCGAAAAACCTGTTCCACTGATCGAACCATGCCAGCGACGCTGACCGAACCCAGCCGCCAGACGCCCGTCCTGGGCGAGTACGACGTGGTCGTGCTCGGCGGCGGGCCGGCAGGTATCGCGGCGGCGGTGGCGGCCGCACGGGCCGGCCGGTCGACGCTGCTCGTCGAGCGCTATGGCTTTCTCGGCGGCATGGGTACTGCGGCCGGCGTGACCAATTTCTGCGGCCTGCATGCGAATGTGCATGGCGACATCCGGCAGGTGGTTCATGGTGTGGCGGATGACCTGCTCTCGCGCATCGACAGGCTCGGTGGCCTGAACCAGCCGCACGCCCTCTTTGGCAAGACGGTCGCGCAGGCCTATGACACAGCGGCCTACAAGATCGCGGCGGATGACCTGATCCTTTCCGCCGGCGTCAAGCTGCTCTTCCACGCGCTGGCCGCGGGTGTGGTGATGGAATCACCACAGCGCGTCAAGGCCCTCCTGGTTGAAACAAAATCGGGGCGGTGCGCCGTGATTGCCCGCGCATTCATTGACTGCTCTGGCGACGGCGATCTGGCGGCCTGGGCCGGCGCGCCGTATGAAAAGGGCGATGGCAACGGGAACATGCTGTATCCCTCGACCATGTTCCGCCTGAATGGCATCGACCCGCAGCGTGCCGGCAACGCCTGGGAAGTGATCCCGCGCCTGATGCTCGAAGCCGAAGCCGCCGGCCGCTACAAGTTTCCGCGCAAGACGCCGATCGTCCGCCCGCAGAAGAGCGGCATCGAGTGGCGCGTGAACCTCACGCAACTCGCGAACGCGCAAGGCAATGCGATGGACGGCACCAATGCCGCCGAACTGAGCGAAGCCGAGGTGCTGGGCCGCAGGCAGATCGCCAGTGTGGCCGGCTTCCTGAAGGAAGTGCCGGGTTTCGAGAACTCATACATCGTGGACATCGCTCCTCAGGTCGGCATCCGCGAAACCCGGCGCGTCCGGGGCCATTACCTGTTGACCGAACCGGATGTGCTGGATTGCGCGAGCTTCGACGACACCATCGGCGTCAACGGCTGGCCCCTGGAACTCCACCTGAAAGGCGACGTGGAGTTCCGTTGGCCGAAGATTCCTGAGAGCCGCGGCTTCAACCAGCTTCCCTACCGCATGACGGTGCCGCTCGGCGTGGACAACCTCTGGGTGGCCGGGCGCTGCGCGTCGATGAGCCACGAGGCCCAGTCGGCGGCCCGCGTGACGGGCGCCTGCTTCGTCATGGGACAAGCCGCCGGCACCGCGGCCGACCTGGCGCTGGTGGACGGGCGGCGCGCCATCGATGTAGACACCACGGCGTTGCAGGCGCGACTTGCGTCCGGCGGCGCCTACCTGGGCCAGGCCTGGTGACAGCCCGAAGGAGAACCCCATGAACGCACCCCACCCGACCGCCCTTCAGCGTGAACAGCTTTATCGCGACATGGCTGCGCACAACCTGACGCCCCTGTGGGAAGTGCTGCATGCCCTGGTGCCGCAGCAACCGGCCACACCCTGTGTGCCGGCCCTTTGGCAATACGAAGACGTGCGGCCTTTCCTGATGCGAGCGGGCCAGGCCATCACCGCCGAAGAAGCGGTGCGGCGCGTGCTGATCCTGGAGAACCCGGCCCTTCGCGGCCAGTCGGCCATCACTCAATCGCTGTATGCAGGGCTACAGCTGATCCTGCCCGGCGAGGTCGCGCCCAGCCACCGCCACACCCAGAGCGCGCTGCGCTTCATCGTCGAAGGTTCAGGCGCCTATACCGCTGTGGATGGCGAGCGCGCCACGATGCGGCCCGGCGATTTCATCATCACGCCCAGCTGGACCTGGCACGACCATGGCAACGAAGCCGACGAACCCGTGGTGTGGCTTGACGGACTGGACATCCCGATGATCCGCTTCTTCGATGCAGGCTTCGCGGAGAACGACACCCGCCCGTCCCAACAGGTCAGTCGCGAGGAAGGGACGAGCTTCGCCCGCTTCGGCCACAACATGGCGCCGGTACGGCACGACCCGCCCTTCGGCGCAACTTCGCCGCTTTTCAGCTACCCCTACGAGCGCAGCCGTGAGGCCCTGGAGCAGCTCGAACGATCGGCGCCCGTGGACGACTGGGACGGCGTCAAGCTGCGTTACCTCAACCCGCTCACCGGCGGCTCGCCCATGCCCACCATGGCGACCTTCATGCAGCGCATCCCGGCCGGGTTTTCCGGCAAGCCCTGGCGCCAGACCGACGGCGCCGTCTACAGCGTCGTCGAAGGCAACGGCGTCGCCGTGATCGAAGGCGGCGGGCGCAGCCACCGCTTCGAGTTCGGCCCACGCGATCACTTCGTGGTGCCATCGTGGCACACTGCCCGCTTCGTGTCGGAGCCGGGTTGCGTTCTCTTCAGTTACTCCGACCGCCCGGTGCACCAGGCGCTGGGCATCCACCACGAAGAAAGGTTGTCATGAGCTACGTATTCACGCCTCCCGCTGTCCCGTTCGTGCCTGTCGTCGGCAAGGGGGAACGCTTTCCTATCCACCGCATCTACTGCGTCGGGCGCAACTACGAAGAGCATGCCAAGGAGATGGGCTTCACCGGCCGCGAGCCGCCGTTCTTCTTCATCAAACCAGCCGACACCGCCGTGGTGGTAGGCGCGGGCGAGACAGGCGCCATGGCCTACCCCACCCTCACGAGCAACCTTCATCACGAGATCGAACTGGTGGTGGCGATCGGCACGGGCGGCCGCAACATCAAGGCCGCCGACGCGCACAAGCACATCTACGGGTATGCGGTGGGCCTGGACATGACCCGCCGCGACTTGCAGGGCGAAATGAAGAAGCAGGGCCGACCATGGTGTATCGGAAAGGCCTTCGAGCAGTCGGCACCGATTGGACCCATCACGCCCGCCGCGCAGGCCGGTGACGTGAGCAAGGCAGAGATCTATCTCCAGGTGAACGGCACGGACCGCCAGCGCAGCAACGTGTCAAAGCTGATCTGGAACATAGGCGAGACCATCGAACACCTTTCCGCCGCTTGGGACCTGCAGCCCGGCGACCTGATCTACACCGGCACGCCCGAGGGCGTCGCGGCCGTTGTGGCGGGCGATACGCTGGTGGGCAGCGTCGCAGGGCTGGGCGAACTGCGCGTTCGCATCGTGTGATTCGCATCGCTTGCGCCGCCCCTGGCGAGCGCGCGAATTCGACTACCATAGCGCGGATGCGCGGATGCGCGGATGCGCGGATGCGCGGCGCGGCTTCGGCCGCACGCCCGAGGCAACCCTGATAAAAATGATTGAACGTCTCGCCCGGATGTGCGCCCTCGTGGCAGGGGCGCTGCTCTCCTTCATGGTGCTGCTCACCGCCGTGAGCATCTTCGGGCGCGAGACCATCGGCAAGACAGTGACCGGCGACTTCGAGCTGGTCGGCCTGGCGACCGGCGCGGCGGTGGGCCTGTTCATGCCGCTGTGCCAGCTTCACCGCGGCAATATCGTGGTCGATTTCTTCACCGCACGCGTACCCCAATCGGTCAACACGGTCCTGGACCGCGTCGGCGCCCTGTTGCTGGCTCTGTGCTGCGGCTTGCTCGCATGGCGCGCCGCGCTGGGCGGCCTGAGCTCGTGGCAAAGCGGCTCGACCACCATGTTGCTGGGGGTGCCGGAATGGTGGGCCTATGCGCCCATGGTTCCGGGCTTCGGCCTGACCGCGGTGATCGCGCTGCAGCAGGCACTGTTCGGTTTCAAGACCAGGGCCCACCACAGCGGAGAAACGGCTTGAGCGGCATCACCCTCGCCCTCCTGACGATTGTCCTGATGTTCGTGATGATGGCGTTGCGCACGCCCATCGCCATCGCCATGTTCGTCTCCGGTTCGGCGGGCTACGTTCTGCAGACCGGCTGGATGCCGTACGCGAACTTCATGAACAGCATGGCTTTCGCGCGGTTCGCCAGCTACGACCTGTCCGTGATTCCCCTGTTCATCCTGATGGGGCAGTTTGCCACCCGGGGCGGCATCAGCAAGTCACTCTTCGAATTCACCGCCGCGATCGTCGGGCGCCTGCGCGGCGGGCTGGCAATGGCGGCCGTGATGGCAAGCGCCGCTTTCGGTGCGATCTGTGGTTCTTCCGTGGCGACCGCCGCCACCATCACCGGCGTTGCGTTGCCGGAAATGAAGCGGCACGGTTATTCAGGCCGGCTGGCCACCGGCACGCTCGCGACGGCCGGCACGCTCGGCATCCTGATCCC
>JBDSWB010000204.1:0-22620 GCA_039926915.1 Ramlibacter sp. | reverse complement strand
CAAATGGTGACAGGGACTTAGGTGCGCATCTTCGAGTGGCCGGGGCGCCACCGAAATGGGCATAGCTGCACGAGGCCTCGGCACATCTCTGATTGATTTACTTTATACGATGTATATTATGTTAAGTAAAATAGAGGTGTGGTAGTTCAGGCGAAGCTGACCTGCCCCGGCCCCGGCCCCGCATGACTCGTTTCCACCAGGCTGAAGCTGGCCGTGGGGACAACTTGGTGATGGACTTGGTAGCCCGCTCGTTCTCAAACGCCTGGAACACACCGTGCTATTGGTGAGGTCAGCGAAAACGACGGTGGTGGTGGCGCTCATACTTCAGGCGAGGGCTCACAAACCAAAGGCCTAGAGCCTGAGACAATTAGAAACGACTTCACGATTATTTACCAACTTATTGATTTTTAAGTTGTTTTTCGCCAAGTACGTCACAGCATTCACTTGCACTTTTGAGGTTTGCGGCCTAACTTGATATCACTCGTTACCACTCATGGGATTTTTGACTCCAAACGGGACCGAAGAGCAAAATGCGCTGGCTGAAACCCAATCTCAGAAGCAGTATCTACAGCTTGCTTGGCAACCCGGTTGCTCCTTCGGAATCGGTGCTCGAAACAGGCACCGAAGACATCCGCGAATCGATGCTCAACCTGCTGGGCGACAAGGGGCCGAAGGCGTTTCCCGCCATTACGCGCCGCATCCGCTACGCGAACGATATTCAGGCCCTCTGGTATTTGCGCGGCGATTTGATGGGCGCCCTCGCCTCCATGGACGGCGAACTGACTGCACGCAAGCAGATCGCGTCGCTGACCCAAATGTTCCAGGGCCTGCTGCCCAATGGTCTGAGCTCCCGGCCGAGTCACCTCGACGGCTGAATCGCCGCGCGCGGCCCTAGTGGTTGTGCCCCCAGAGAACGAATGCGTCGCGACCTTCCACTGCCAGGTGCACCGTCGCGCCCACCGGCAGGCAGACCTTGGTGGGCACGTGCCCATACGGCAGGTTCGAAAACACCGGCGCTTTGACCTGCCTTCGCAGCCAGTCCACCACGGTCTGGAGCTTGTAGCCTTTGTCATGGGACACGGGTTTGTAGTTGGTGAAATGCCCAAGCAGGATAGCTTTCTGCCGCGCCAGGACACCCGTGTACAGCAGCTGTGCGAGCATGCGCTCGACCCGGTAGGGATGCTCATGGACATCCTCGAGAAAGAGGATGCCGCCCTTGACCTGGGGCAGCCAGGGCGTACCGGCGAGTGACGCGACGATCGCCAGGTTGCCGCCCCACAACTGCCCCTGCAACTCCAGCGGTTTGGCTTGCGCTTCGGCCTTGGGCAATTGCCAGCCCGCACCTTCGCCCTGCCCCTGGATCAGGTCCTCGAAGCAGGCCTGCATGACCTCGTCGGGCTCGCCCTCGACACCGAAATCCTCGCCCAGCGCAGGCCCGGCCCAGGTGACGGCGCCGGTCTTCGCGAGCATGGCGCTCTGGAAAGCGGTGAAGTCGCTCACGCCCACGAAGCGCAAGCCCTTGTCAATGGCCTTGGCCACGGCCTTGTAGCGGATACCGGGCAACAGCCTCGTCAGCCCGTAGCCGCCGCGAGTGATCAAGGCCAGGTCCGCACCGCTGGCGGCCGCCCGGTGGATGGCCGCCAATCGCGTCTCGTCATCGCCGGCAAAACGCATGCTCTTCGCAAAGGCAGCTTGATCGAGTTCGACCTCGTACCCCACGACTTGCAGCCGCGCCACTGCGCGCCGGATCACCGCCCTGTCGCGAACCGCGCTCGAAGGCGAATAGATGTAGATATGTTTTTTCACGCGGCGAAGTATCCCACCGCCGCCTGCGCAATCGGTTCGCCGTGCTCCTGCACGAAATGCCCGGCCTGTTCCAGCAGCATGGGCTCAGGGCAACCGCGAATCAAATGGCTCAGCGACTGCATGACCGGAACGCCGAGCACAGGATCCTGCACGCCGACAGCCATCATGCTGCGGCCAGCCCATTCGGAAACCCAGAATGCCCTCGCCTCCCGCGACGTCGCCGCCCCATCGGCGGTTGGCCCATCGGGAACCATCGGTGGAAAGGCCCGCAACGCGGCGCGATGGCCCCGATCGGGAAACGGCGCGTTGTAAGCAGCGCATTCTTCGGGACTCATCTGCGGATTACCCCGGGCAAACAGCCGCGCGACGTCGAACTCGGGATTCTTCGCGCACATTTCGCGCCAGGCCACGAAGCCCGGGCTCAGCGCCTCGTCGCCAGTCGCCAGGGCCGTGTTCATCACCAGCAGGCCGCGGTAACGCTGCGGCGCCGCCATTGGCAGTGTCAGTCCCAGCAACCCACCCCAGTCCTGGACCACCAGCACGACGCGCTGCAGGTCGAGGCGCTCGACCAGCTCGAGCAGCACCTGGCGATGCCAGCTGAAGGTGTGGGCCGCGTCCTTCTTGGGCTTGTCGCTCTTGCCGAAGCCGATCAGGTCAGGTGCCACGACCCGATGCCCCGCCTGCAGGAACACGGGGATCATCTTGCGATAAAGGTAGCTCCAGGCGGGGTTGCCGTGCAAGCAAAGCCAAGTCAGTGGCGCTTCCTCCAGCCCTTCATCCAGGTAGTGCATCCGCAGGCCGTCGAGGGCCGGCAGGTCGGCGATGTAATGCGGCTCCCAGGGGTAGCCGGGCGAGCCGGCGAAGCGATCTTCCGGCGTGCGGACCGCGTCGTCGCGCAGTGGGTGTGGGGTCATGCGGGCCTCCTGCCTTTTCGTCCTGAAAAAATCGTTCAAGGAGGCGGAACATTCCTGCGCCAGCACGCCGCCTTCCACCTCGGTCCGGTGATTGAGGCGCGGCTGCGCGAAGAGGTCGGTGACGGATCCCGCGGCGCCGGTCTTGGGGTCGGCGGCGCCGAAGACGACCCGGCGCAGCCGGGCGTGCATCATCGCGCCCGCGCACATGGCGCAGGGTTCCAGCGTCACATAAAGGTCGCAGCCGTCCAGTCGGTAATTGCCTAGGTTGTGGGCGGCCATGCGCAGCGCCACGATCTCGGCATGGGCAGTCGGGTCGTTCGAGCCGACGGGCTGGTTGTGCCCTGCTCCGATCACCTGCCCATCCCGCACCACCACCGCGCCGACCGGCACTTCGCCTTTGGCATAAGCCAGCCGGGCCTGCCCCAGCGCCAGGCCCATGAACCCTGAATCGCTCACTTGGGCTCGTCGGGCATCGGCCGGGCCTGCTGCACCGAGCCTTCCACCGCCTTTTGGAACTGCTGCACTTGCTGCTGGGGCGTTCCGGAGGGCCGCGCCATCGTCCCGCCGGGCCCCACGGCATTCGAAGGTGTGGCGGCGGGCGCGATGGCCCCCAGTTGTTGCTTGGCCAGGATACCGATGATGGCGACGACGATCAGCAGGCTCAACACACCGAACACGACTCTCATTTCCGATCCTCCTCATGACCCGCGGGCCGGCCCATGCCCAGGCTGTCCATCCAATGCGCCAGTTCGCGCTCCTGCTCGTTGCCCGCGGCGTAAATGGCCTTCATCGCGACATGCGACTCGGGCCGGTGCTGGTTCAGCTTGAGTTTGCACTGCAAATCAGTCACTTTCAACTCGAAAGCCATGATGCCCGCCAGCATCTTGTGCGCGAAGTCCTCGTCCAGGCCCCGCCACTGCTCGGCATAGGGCGGCTCATGGTCCCCGATCAGTTTCTTCAGCAGGCGGTCCTTGGCGAGCGCGTCGTCGATCAGGGTGGCGGTCACGGTGCAATGCACCGCAAGGTAGTTCCAGCTCGGCACCCGGGCCAGGTCCGGATAGATCTTCGGTGACTGGAACGCGTGAGGACCGAGGAAAGTGACCACGGCCGTGGGACGCGCGGCCAGGTACTTCCAATGCGGGTTGGCCCGGGCGCAATGGCCCAGGAGGACGAATTCACTGTCACGATCTTCCAGGTGAAGCGGAAGGTGTGTGATGAACGGCAGGCCGGCATCGTCGTTGGAGATGAGGCTGGCAAACGGATGTTCGCGCATCAGTCGGGCGGCCTGTGCGCGGTCCAGGGACTTGAAGTGGGGCGGCTGGTACATGGGCACAATTGTGCCCGCCCCGCCACTAGGATGCTCTGGGCGCCGAAGCTCTTCCCCTTCCATGATTCCCCGTGCCGGTAAGTCGATGTCGCAATTGCGCAGTTAGCGGTATTCCGCGCAAGGCGGCCTACCGGTGACAGCACGCCGCATAATTTGCCAACAACTATTTTTTCAGTCGGCTGTCACCGCCGTTCCCGATGCACCCACGAGGATTCCCCCCGATCATGATGACCCGCTTCGCTCGCACCGTTTTCCTGGCCGTCGCGCTCGCTGCAGCGGCGCCACTGCATGCCGCGCCCGAAAACCGGCCCTGGCCCGACATACTTGCGAGCGCCAGGGGACAGACGGTCTACTGGAACGCCTGGGGCGGAGACGAGCGGACCAACGCCTTCATCGCCTGGGCCGGCGACGAAGTGAAACGCCGCTACGGTGTCACGATCCAGCAGGTCAAGCTCAAAGACACCGCTGAGGCGGTCACACGCGTGGTCGCCGAGAAGAGCGCGGGCCGCAATGCAAACGGCAGCGTCGACATGATCTGGATCAACGGTCCCAACTTCCTTGCCATGAAGTCGCAGGGGCTGCTGTACGGCCCCATCACACAGTCATTGCCCAATTACCGCTACGTCGACACCGAACACAAGCGGTCCAACCTGATCGATTTCACCGTGCCGATCGAAGGCATGGCGGCGCCGTGGCGACTGGCCCAGTTCGTCTACATCTACGACGGCGCACGACACAAGCTGGCCGACATGCCGAAATCGGCGCCCGCGCTGCTGGACTTCGCACAACGGCATCCGGGTCGGGTCACGCACCCGACTGTGCGCAACTTCCTGGGTGCAACCTTCCTGAAGCAGGCGTTGTACGACCTGCTGCCCGACACGGCGGTGTTGCAGCAGCCGGCGACCGATGCCAGCTTCGGGCCGGTGACGGCGCCACTGTGGGCCTGGTACGACCAGCTGCGGCCCACGCTTTGGCGAGCCGGGCGCGAGTTCCCTGAGACAGGCCCGGCCGAGCGGCAGTTGATGAACGATGGCGCGATCGACATCCACATGGCGTTCGACCCGGCTGAGGCGGCCGTGTCGATTGCGAACCAGTTGCTGCCGCCTGGCGCGCGTACCTTCGTAATGGCCAAAGGCACGATTGGCAACACGAGTTTCGTGGCGATCCCGTACAACGCGGCGCACAAGGAAGCCGCGCTGGTCGTTGCTGACTTCCTCCTTGAACCCGCCACGCAGGCGCGCGCGCAGGATCCGGACTGGGGCGGGAAGCTGACCGTTCTTGACCTGGCGAAGGTGACCGCGGCCCAGCGCGGATTGTTCGCGCCGAAGGCCGGCATGCCGGGTCTGCCGACCAACGCGGAACTCGGCGCGCCGCTGCTGGAGCCGCACCCGAGCTGGATGACGCGCATCACCGCCGAATGGGAGAAGCGCTATTCACGCTGACGCAGCGACCGCCCCGGGATGAGCTCCCGATCGCCGTCGTCTGGACTGCTGCGCGAGCGCTGGGCCCTCGCGCCCTGGATCACGATTGCGCTGTTCCTGCTGCCCGTCGCGGCCGGGCTCGTGGGCACCTTACTGCCCGCCTTTGGGTACCTGCCAGCGATCGGCGGAAAACAGCTGTCGTTCGATCCCTGGCGCGCGCTGGTCGACCAGCCCGGCGTGGCGCACTCGGTGCGGCTCAGCGTGCAGACCGGTCTGCTGGCCACCGCCCTCTCGCTCGCACTCGCAACCGCTTTCTGCGCGCTGCTGCACGATCACCCGATCTACATGCGGCTGCGCGCGCTGGTTTCACCCTTGCTGGCCACGCCGCACGTCGCCATCGCGATCGGCCTGGCGTTCGTGATCGCCCCGAGCGGTTGGCTGCTTCGGCTGGCGTCGCCCGAGTTCACGGGCTGGGACCGACCTCCAGTGGACCTGGTGACGGTGCGCGACCCCGAGGGCCTGGCAATGGTGCTGGGCCTGGTGCTCAAGGAGGTGCCGTACCTGATCCTGATGATCACGGCGTCCCTGGGCCAGATCCCGCACGCCTCGCTGCGCCGGATCGGTTCAGCGCTGGGGTATCGCGCCGCCGCGGCCTGGGTCAAGCTCGTCTTTCCGCTGGTCTATACGCAGCTGCGGCTGCCGGTCTATGCGGTGCTGGCGTTCTCGATGTCGACCGTCGAGGTCGGCCTGATCCTCGGGCCGGGTAACCCGCCGCCCCTGGCCCTGCTCGCGGCGCGCTGGTTCGCCGACTACGACCTTCAGCGTTATTTCCCGGCAGCGGCCGCCGCGACCCTGCAGGGGTTGCTGGTGCTCGTTGCGTTGCTCGCGTGGCGCGCGGGAGAGCTGTGCGTGGCGCCCCTCGGCCGGGCCTGGTGCGAGCGGGGCGTGCGCGCCGGCGCCGTCGAGACGGTCGCCCGCACGGCCGCCGGTCTCGCTGCGCTCTCGCTGGTGCTCGGTCTGGCCGTTTTACTCAGCACGGCGATCTGGTCATTCGCGCAGAGTTGGCGCTTTCCCGCTGCCTTGCCCGAGCAGTGGACGACACAGACCTGGGCCCTTCAGCTTCCGCGCATGGCCGGCACGTTGTTCAGCACCCTTGGGCTGGCACTTGCGAGCGCATTCGTTGCGGTGCTGCTGGCGGTCGCCTGCCTGGAAGCCGAGACTCGCCGCGGCAAGGCGCCAGGCCGCCGCGTGCTGTGGCTGGTCTACACACCCTTGCTGGTGCCGCAGATCGCGTTCCTCTACGGCTTTCAGGTCGTGCTGGTGAAGCTGGGCCTGGACGGCCAATGGCTTTCCGTGGCCTGGGCCCATCTCGTGTTCGTGTTGCCCTATGCGTTTCTTTCGCTGGCTGACCCCTGGCGGGCGCTCGACCCGCGCTACGCCCGCACAGCAGCGGCGATCGGCGTGACACCCTGGCGCGTGCTGTGGCGCGTGCGCATGCCGATGCTGCTCAAGCCGGTGCTGCTCGCGTTTGCGGTCGGCTGCGCGGTGAGCGTCGGCCAGTACCTGCCAACCCTGTTCGCCGGCGCAGGTCGGGTCGCCACGCTGACGACCGAAGCGGTCACGTTGTCCTCGGGCGCGGACCCTCGCATCATGGGTGTCTATGCCTTCCTGCAGGCGGGGATCCCGTTGTTCATCTACGGCGCGGCATGGGCCGTGCCGGCCTTGCTTTACCGCCGCCGCAGAGGCATGCGATGACCACCGACACGGCCCAGGCCCTGAGCATTCGCGATGTCAGCATCGCGCTGCCCGACCGCGAGTTGATCCGGCACTTGTCGATTGATATCGCTCCCGGCCAGGTGGTGACGGTGATGGGCGTCAGTGGATCCGGCAAGTCGAGCCTGCTGGCCTACATCGGCGGATTCCTGCAGGCGCCCTTCATTGCCAGGGGTGAGGTGTCCATCGGCGCACGACGCCTGAGCGATGAGCCACCGCACGCCCGTCGCGCCGGCATCCTGTTTCAGGACGACCTGTTGTTCCCTCACCTGTCGGTGGCGGGCAACCTGTTATTCGGCGTGCCGGCCGCGGTGCGCTCGCGCGCCGCGCGCCGCGATGTGGTGGATCAAGCGCTGTTGCAGGCGGGCCTCGCGGGCTACGGCGAACGCGACCCGGCCACATTGTCCGGCGGGCAGCGGGCCCGCGTGGCCCTGCTGCGAACCTTGCTATCGGAACCCCGGTTGCTGTTGCTCGACGAACCCTTCGGCAAGCTCGACGCGGTGCTCCGGTCGGACTTCCGGCACTTCGTGTTCGAGCACGCGCAGCGGCTGCGGCTGCCGACGCTGATGGTGACCCACGACGCGGCCGATGCGCAGGCCGCCGGCGGACCGGTGGTCGTACTCGAATGACGCGCGACGGATACCGGGACACTCTCACGATGGGACTTCGCAGACCATGATCGATCGACAGACCACCGCCCTGATCCGCCCCGCCCTCGACGGCCTCGCACGCAAACTGGTACGGCAAGGGATTGGTGCCGATGCACTGACCTTCACTGGCCTGGCAGTCGGCTGGGCCGCCGCCGGTGCCATCGCGCTGCAAGCCTTCTGGCTCGGTGCCGCATTGATCCTCGCCTCGCGGCTCTTCGACGGACTCGATGGGGCGGTCGCGCGCGCCACGACGCCGACCGACCGCGGCGGCTTCCTCGACATCAGTCTCGACTTCCTCTTCTATCCGGCGATCCCGCTCGCCTTCGCGATAGCGGACCCGGCAGCCAACGCGCTTTCCGCGGCCGTACTCCTTGCCGCATTCGTCGGTACCGGCACCTGCTTCCTGGCGTTCGCAACGATCGCCGCCAAGCGCGGGCTGACCAGCATCGACTACCCGGACAAGTCGTTCTACTTTCTCGGCGGCCTGACCGAGGCCACCGAGACACTCGCGTTCTTCATCGCGATGTGTATCTGGCCGCAGCTTTTTTCGAAACTCGCGCTTGTTTTTGCTGCGATGTGCGCGGTGACAATCGTCTCCCGCATCTTCTGGGGCTGGCAGGCATTCCGTCCGGTCGTCGACACAGGAACAGAACCATGAGCGCAGGCAGGCGTTGGGGCCCGCTGCCGTCAATTCCCTTCACTCCCACTCGATGGTCGCGGGGGGCTTGCTGCTCACGTCGTAAGTCACGCGGTTGATGCCGCGCACCTCGTTGATGATCCGGCTGGACACCTTCTTGAGTAGCGCATAGGGCAACTCTGCCCAATCTGCGGTCATGAAGTCGCTGGTCTGCACGGCCCGCAACGCCACCACGTAGTCGTAGGTGCGGCCGTCGCCCATCACGCCCACGCTCTTGACCGGCAGGAAGACGGTGAAAGCCTGGCTCGTGAGCTCGTACCAGTTCCGGCCGCTGGCCGCGTCCCGGAAGTTGCGCAGTTCCTCGATAAAGATCGCGTCAGCCCGGCGCAGCAGGTCGGCGTACTCTTTCTTCACCTCGCCCAGGATGCGAACGCCCAGGCCCGGGCCGGGGAATGGATGGCGATAGACCATCTCGGTCGGCAACCCCAGCGCGACACCGAGCTCGCGTACTTCGTCCTTGAACAGGTCTCGCAGCGGCTCCAGCAGCTTCAGACCCAGCTCTTCGGGCAAGCCGCCGACATTGTGGTGACTCTTGATGATCACGGCCTTCTTGTTCTTGGCGCCGCCCGACTCGATCACGTCGGGGTAGATCGTTCCCTGCGCCAGCCAGGCGACATGCCGCGAGTGCGTCTGCTTGATCTTCGCGGCCTCCGCCTTGAACACCTCGACAAACTCGCGGCCGATGATCTTGCGCTTGGCTTCCGGGTCGGCCACGCCGGCCAGCTTGCCCAGAAAGAGATCGCTGGCATCGACCCGGATCACTTTGGCGTGCAGCTTGCCGGCGAACATTTCCATCACCATGTCGCCCTCGTTCAGCCGGAGCAGGCCATGGTCGACAAAAACGCAGGTCAGCTGGTCACCGATGGCACGGTGGATCAGCGCGGCGGCGACCGACGAATCGACGCCCCCCGAGAGGCCCAGGATCACCTCTTCGTCGCCAACCTGTTTGCGGATTGCCTCGACCGCTTCGGATACATGGTCGCGCATCACCCAGTCCGGCTGCGCTCCGCAGATGGTCACCACGAACCGCTCGAGGATCGCCCTGCCCTGCTGTGTGTGCGTGACCTCGGGATGGAATTGCACGGCGTAGAACCTGCGCGCCTCATCGGCCATTCCGGCGATGGGGCAGCTGTCGGTGCTGGCCATCAGCTTGAAACCCGGTGGCAGTTCGGTGACCTTGTCGCCGTGACTCATCCAGACGTTCAGCATGCCGTGGCCTTCAGGTGTGGCGAAGTCGGCGATGTCCTTCAGCAAGCGGGTGTGCCCCCGCGCTCGCACACTCGCGAAACCGAACTCACGCTTGCGGCCGCCTTCCACCTTGCCGCCCAGCTGGTGCGCCATGGTCTGCATGCCGTAGCAGATGCCCAGCACCGGCACCCCCAGCTCGAACACCGCTTGGGGCGCCTTCTCGGTGGCGTCCTCGTACACGCTCGCATGGCTGCCCGAGAGGATCACGCCCTTCAGCCGCCCGTCGGCCGCATATTGCCGCACCCAGTCGTCGGTCACGTCGCAGGGATAGACCTCGCAGAAAACGTGGGCTTCGCGGACGCGCCGCGCGATCAGCTGGGTGACCTGGGAGCCGAAATCGAGAATGAGGATTTTCTGGTGTTGCATGGCAGGTTCACAGTTTGGCGATGTCGCAAAGCTTCACGCCGCACGCCGGCGCGGCGGCGATCTGCGAGCGGTCAAAAGTGAGAAGCGGCAGGCCGAGCGACCGGGCCAGCCACATGTAGCCGGCGTCGCAGGCCGACAGGCCCGTGTCCATGGCGATCCCAAGTGCGGCCTTGTGCTGGGCAGGCGCCAGTTCGTGCAGGTCGACGCGGTGACGGATTGCTTCGAGCACGCTCCAGAGGCCCTCAATCGCCGATGCGGGAATGCGCCCATGTTTCACGCCATTGGCGAGGATATTGGCGCACTCCCATTGCCACAGATTCGGCGCCTGGGGCTCCACTTCATCCCGGCGGATCTTCGCGTAGAGCCGCCGCGTCGGGTCGCCGGCCTCGTCCGGCAGGAGCCAGGCCGCGGTGACCGAGGCGTCCAGAACGAAGGCGCTCATGGCAGGCTTCCTTCGTTGCGCAGTTCACGCGAGGAAGGCCCGGGGCCGATCAGCTTGTGCAGCGCGGCGATCTGGTCGAGTTCGCGCTCGATCTGTTCGTCCGTGATGACGGGCTTGCGCCGCATCGGCAGCATCCGCACGACTTCCTTGCCGTGGCGGGTGATCCGCACTTCCTCACCATTTTCGACCTGCTCGATCAGGGCCGAGAAGTTGTTCTTGGCTTCGTAGATTCCGGTTCGCTGCATGTTTTGGCCAGAAAATATTACTCTGGCCAGATCTTACCGAATTCAAGCTAGAACTACAACTCTGGCCATATTACTCGGAGCGATAGTTTGGTGCTTCCTTGGTGATTTGCACATCATGGACGTGGCTTTCGCGCATGCCGGCCGACGAAATCTCCACAAACTCCGCCTTGGTTTTCATCTCGTCAATGGTCGCGCAGCCGCAGTAATGCATCGACGCGCGCAACCCTCCGGCCATCTGGAAGATCACGCCGACCACCGACCCCTTGTACGGAACCTGGCCCTCGATCCCCTCGGGCACCAGCTTGGCCGTGTTCGGGTTATTGCCGGCGTTGTCTTCCTGGAAATAGCGGTCAGCCGAGCCCTGCTGCATCGCCCCGAGCGAACCCATCCCCCGATAACTCTTGTAGGTGCGGCCCTGGTACAGGATGGTCTCGCCTGGTGCTTCTTCCGTGCCCGCGAAGGCACCGCCCATCATGACGCTGTCCGCGCCAGCCGCAATCGCCTTCGCCAGGTCGCCGGAAAAACGCACGCCTCCGTCGCCGATGAGCGGCACGCCCGAGCCCTTGATGGCGCTTGCGACCTGTTCGATCGCGAAGATCTGGGGCACGCCCACGCCCGTCACGATGCGCGTGGTGCAAATGGACCCGGGACCGATGCCAACCTTGACCGCATCCGCTCCGGCCTCGACCAGCGCACGGGCAGCGGCGCCGGTCGCGATATTGCCGCCGATCACGTCGATCTGCGGATAGTTCTTCTTGACCCAGCGCACGCGCTCGATCACGCCCTTGCTGTGGCCATGCGCCGTGTCGACGACGATTGCATCGACCCCGGCTTTCACCAGCGCTTCCACCCGTTCCTCGGTGCCCTCGCCCACACCGACGGCAGCGCCCACGCGCAGGCGGCCGGAACCATCGCGCGCGGCGTTCGGGAAGCTGGTCTGCTTGGTGATGTCCTTCACCGTGATGAGGCCCTTGAGCTCGAAAGAGTCATTGATGACGAGCAGGCGCTCCAGCTTGTACCTGTTCAGGAGCGCCTTGGCTTCCTCGGCCGTCGTGCCTTCACGGACGGTGATCAGCTTTTCGCGCGGCGTCATGATCTGGCTGACCGGAACGTCGTACCGAGTCTCGAAGCGCAGGTCGCGGCCGGTGACGATGCCCACCACCTTGCCCCCGTCGATCACCGGGAAGCCGGAAATGCCCAGTTGCTCCTGCATGTCGAGCACTTGCCGCACCGTGTGACTCGGGGTGATGACCACGGGATCGCGCAGCACGCCCGATTCATAGCGCTTGACCCGCGCCACTTCGGCAGCCTGCTGCTTGGGCGTGAGGTTCTTGTGGACGATGCCGATGCCACCTTCCTGGGCGATGGCGATCGCCAGGCGCGCTTCCGTCACCGTGTCCATGGCAGCGGACACCAGCGGCAAGTTCAGGGTGATGTTTCGGGAGAGGCGGGTCGAGAGGGAGGTGTCCTTGGGCAGGACCTGGGAGAACGCCGGCACCAGCAACACGTCGTCGAAGGTGAGCGCTTTTCCTAAGAGACGCATGTCAGCCTCCGCAGAACCGCTTCAAGGAGGGCTGGGGCCCCCTCGGGGGGCAGCGAACCGTGGTGAGCGTGGGGGCTCTTCATCTAAAGCTCCAAAAGACGGATTGTACCCGTGTGCCCTTGGTAATTACCCTTGAGGCATGCGTCCCACGGAGTGACGGACGGCGCGGCGTCGTGGCACGAGCGGTCGCTGCATTCGCATGCAGCGGCGCTACACTGTCGTGATGAAATCGCTTCGCGTCGCCCTGTGGGTCCTTTTCGCCGCCACGCCGGCACTTTGCCTTGCCCAATGGCAATGGATCGACAAAGATGGCCGCAAGGTATTCAGCGACAAGTCGCCGCCCGCCGACATTCCGGCGAAGAGTATCCTGAGGCAGCCCGGTTCCCGCGCGGCTGCTCCGGCGGAGATGGCCGTTCCGGTCGCTGCGGCGGGCTCGGAGCCGGCCCGGCCTGCGGCTTCCGCCCCCAAGCTCTCCGGCAAGGAAAAGGAACTGGAAGACAAGAAAAAGCAGGCCGAGACGGCCGAAGCCGACAAGAAGAAGGCCGTCGAAGAGCAGGCCGCCAAACTGCGGGCTGAAAACTGCGAACGTGCCAAGCGCTCGAAGGCCACATTCGATTCCGGCGCGCGGGTCGCACGGACCAACGCCAAGGGCGAAAAAGAATATTTCGACGACGCCGCGCGCATCGTCGAAACCAAGCGCCTGGAAGGCATCATTGCCACCGACTGCAAGGCGGCTGGATAGGCCGGACGCAAGTCGATCCTAAGGTCAGGGGTTGCGCTTGAGTGCAAACAGCCCCGCCGAGCGGGCGCCTTGCCGGCGAAACCGTTCCCTTCTGGCCACCTTGGGGTCCACTTTCAGCGGACGGTAGATTTCCACCCTGTCCCCATCGCGTAGCCGCTGCTCCAGCCGCGCCTTTCGGCCCCAGACACCCGTGACCGACGTCTTCAGGTCCAGGCCCGGGAAAGCCGCAGGCAGCCCGCTGTGCTCCAGAACCTGGAGCACCGTAGCGCCTTCGGCCAGGTCCACAACCCACTCATGAATTTCGCGGGCTGAGGAGGAATACAGCACCGTGACCCGCATCGTGCGGGATTCAGCCATAGACCTGTTCCGCCCGCTTGACGAAGGCATCCACCAGGCTGCCGGCAATCTTGTCGAACACCGGCCCGACCAATGCACCGAGGGCGGCGTGCTCAAACCCGTAGTTCAGATCGAGTTCAACCTTGCAGGCACGCTGCTCGTCGCCGCCCAGCGGCACAAATTTCCACCGGCCGTCGAGATGCGAGAAGGGCCCGTCCACCAGTTCCAACAGAACCTCCCGCCCCGGCACATGATGGTTGCGCGTCGTGAAGGTCTGGTGGATGCCGCCGAACGCGATCCCGATTTCGGCCTTCATGCCGAGTTCGTGTTCATCGACGACCGAGGCGCGGTCGCACCAGGGCAAAAACTCCGGGTACCGGGCCACGTCGACGATCAGGGCGAACATTTCCTCGGCGCTGTACCAGATGAGGACGGATTTGTGGACGGTTTTCATAGAGAATGCGAGGCCGCGCGGGCATTGTAGATACGCCCGGTGCACCCCATCTGTAAGGCAATGGCCAAAAAACCTGAAACGGCGACTCGCATTGCCGATAACAAGAAGGCAGCGTACAACTATTTCTTCGAGGAGAAGTTCGAGGCTGGGATGGTGCTGCACGGCTGGGAAGTGAAGGCCTTGCGCGAAGGCAAGGTCCAACTCACCGACGGGTACGTCGTCGTCAAGGGCGGTGAGCTCTATGTCATCGGTTGCCAGATCAACCCCCTCAAGACCGCGTCCACCCACGTCAGTCCGGATGCCGTGCGCACCAAGAAGCTGTTGATGCACAAGGAGGAAATCCGCCGCCTCATCGGCAAGGTCGAGCAGAAGGGCTACACCCTGGTGCCCCTCAACCTGCACTGGAAAGACGGGAAAGTGAAGTGCGAAATCGCCCTGGCCAAGGGCAAGGCCGAGCACGACAAGCGCGACACGATCAAGGACCGCGAAGGCAAGCGCGAAGTCGAGCGGGCGATGAAAAGCCGCAACAAGTAGCCAACGCGCACGCCCCCCGGATTCAGGCCAGGCCGCGCAGCGGATGTGTGTCGGCCGACCAGGGGCTCTCGAAGAAGGGCATCCACAGGTCCGGCGTCACGTCCTCGATACGGGACGGCTGCCAGCGCGGGGCTTGGTCCTTGTCCACCACCGCAGCCCGAATCCCCTCGACCGTCTCGCTAGCCGTCCCCGGAGGCCGGTGGAAGCAGTGGTGCATCAGGCCGCGCTCGATCCGCAGCTCTTCTGCAAGCGTCAGGTGCCTCGCACGCCGAACCAGTTCGAGCGTGACGTGGAGCATCAACGGCGAGCGCTTGCGAAGATCCGCCGCGCATATGCGGGCCCAATCCGAGCCGTCACGCTCCAGTTCCGTGACAATTTCCGTGACGACGGGCAGCGAGAAATAGCGGTCGATGGCTTCGCGGTGCGGGATGTCGCCCTCTCCACGGCGCTCTGCCGGGCGATCCGCCGCTTCCGCGCCCGGCGTTGTAAGGCCTTCCCACAGGGACGGCAGCGAAGCAGAGTCGACGAGCACGTCTGCCAGGCCGCAGGTTACCGCTTCGGCACCTCCGATCATGCGGCCGGTCAGCGCGAGGTACTCGCCGATGCGGCCGGGGCAACGGCCCAGAAACCAGCCTCCGCCCACGTCCGGGAACAGGCCGATGTTGGTTTCCGGCATGGCCATTCGCGTGCGCTCCGTCACCACTCGCCGGCTCGCGCCTTGCGAAATGCCCATGCCGCCGCCCATCACGATGCCATCCATAAAGGCGTGGAACGGCTTGCCGTAGCGGTGAATCAGGTGATCCAGAGCGTATTCCTCGTCGAAGAAGTCATCGAGGCGGGAGTCGCTCGCCAGCGCAGCCTCATGGAAGAAGCGGATGTCCCCGCCGGCGGAAAAGGCACCGAAGGGCCCTTCCCGGCCCTGCCCGCGAATCGCCACCGCCGCGATGGCCGGGTCGCCGTGCCAGGCTTCCAGCGTGGCTCTCAGTTCGCGGATCATGGACAGCGAGAGGGCGTTCAGTGCTTTCGGCCGGTTCAGCGTCAACAGACCCCAACCCGACCTGACCTGCGCCACGATTTCCGTCACGACCGAAGCCTCCAGCTCACCAGTTCATTGGCCACCAGCGCACCGATGACCAGCGCACCGCCGGCCAATACGGTCTGGCTGGGCACCTCGTCCGCGCCGACCCATGCCAACAGGATGCCAAAGATGACCTCCAACAGCGCAAGCAGGGCGATCTCGGGCGCCTTGAGAACACGGGCGCAGACCACGGAGAGCGCACAAGGAATCGCCAACTGAACCAGCCCCAGGACGGCAAGCAGCCCGATATCGTGCCCCGAAGCCTGCAGGGGCATCGCCAAGGGCAGCGTCGTCAATGTGGAGATCACCGCACCCACCAGGACCGAGGGCACGAGGTCGATGTCCTGCCCCTGGGCGTGCGAGCGCTGCACCACGGTCCAGTTCACGGCCCCCGCCAATGGCACACACAAAGCCACCAGTGTCCCGGCGATCTGGCCGCCGGAAACCTGTGCCGCATACATGTAGGCGATACCGGCGCCCGCGACGATGATCGCCAGCCAGGTCCGAGTCGGAATGCGGTGGCCGATGAGGATGCGTGCCAGCAGCGCCGTGAGGAACGGACCCACGGACATGGTCACCAGCACGTTGGCCACGCTGGTCAGCGTGAGAGCGACCATGAAAGCTGTAAACATCACGCTCCAGCACACGCCGGAAATCCACAGGGCGGGTCCGCCGTTCCGGATGCGCGAAAAGACTTCGCGGCCCTGGAAGAACGGCAGGATCACCAGCAGCGAGGCCACGGTGAAGAAGCTGCGCCAAAAGGTCACCTCGAAACTGCGCGCATGCTCCAGGTGGCGTGTGATCACCCCGGCGATCGACCACATCAGGGTCACCGCCACCATCAGGAATACAGCCCTGGTGTGGGTGAGCTTCATCCCGCCACGGTTTCGCGCGAAGCGCGCTTGCGGTCATGCTCTTTCAGGTGACGCTTGCGCAGGCGCACGCTCTTCGGCGTGATTTCCACGAGCTCGTCGTCCTCGATGAATTCGACGCCGTATTCGAGAGTGAGCTGGATCGGCGGCGTGATCTTGATCGCATCTTCCTTGCCCGATACGCGGAAGTTGGTGAGCTGCTTGGTGCGGGTGGCGTTGACGACCAGGTCGTTGTCGCGGCTGTGGATGCCGACGATCATGCCTTCGTACACCGGGTCGTTTGGACGAACGAACATGCGGCCCCGATCGTCCAGCTTGCCCAATGCATAGGTGAAGATTTCGCCGTCGTCCATGGAGATCAGCACGCCGTTCTTGCGGCCGCCGATCTCGCCCTTGTGCGCCTCGTAGCTGTCGAAGATGTTGGAGATGAGGCCCGAACCGCGCGTCAGATTCAGGAACTCATTGGTAAAGCCGATCAGGCCACGCGCCGGGATCCGGTACTCGAGGCGGACTCGGCCACGGCCGTCCGGCTCCATGTTCACCAGGTCGCCCTTGCGTTCGCCGAGGGCCTGCATCACGCCGCCCTGGTGCTGGTCCTCGATGTCAACGGTCACCATTTCGATGGGTTCGTGCACCACGCCATTCACATTCTTGAGCACGACGCGCGGCTTCGACACCGCCAGCTCGTAACCCTCGCGGCGCATGTTTTCCAACAGGATCGTGAGATGCAGCTCGCCGCGTCCCATGACCTCGAAAATGCCTTCTTCGCCGGTTTCCTTGACGCGCAACGCCACGTTCGACTGCAGTTCCTTTTGCAGGCGGTCCCAGATCTGGCGACTGGTGACGTATTTTCCTTCGCGCCCGGCCAGCGGGCTCGTGTTCACGCAGAAATTCATGGTCAGTGTCGGTTCATCGACCTTGAGCATGGGCAGCGGCGCCGGGTTGAGCGGGTCGGTGATGGTGACGCCGATGCCGATGTCGTCGATGCCATTGATCAGCACGATGTCTCCGGGGCCGGCTTCAGTGACCTGCACGCGCTCCAGGCCCTGAAACGTCAGCACCTGGTTGACCCTTCCCCTGATGGACTTGCCATCCGGGCCTTCCATTACAACGACGTCCATCATGGGTTTGATGGTGCCGGCGTTGACGCGGCCAACGCCGATGCGGCCAACGAAGGTCGAGAAGTCAATGGCCGAGATCTGCAATTGCAGCGGCGCGTCCGGCTCGCCTTCGTGGGGCGGCACGTGATCGAGGATGGTGTCGAACAGTGCCGACATGTCGGGTCCCCACTGCTCGCCCTGCCCGCCCTCTTCCATCGAGGTCCAGCCGTTGATACCCGAGGCGTAGACGACCGGAAAGTCCAGCTGCTCGTCGGTGGCGCCCAGCTTGTCGAACAGGTCGAAGGCTGCGTTCACCACGTACTGCGGGCGCGATCCAGGCTTGTCCACCTTGTTCACCACCAGGATCGGCCGCAGGCCCAGCGCAAGCGCCTTCTTGGTCACGAAGCGGGTCTGCGGCATCGGGCCTTCCTGGGCGTCGATCAGCAGCACCACCCCGTCCACCATCGACAGCGCGCGCTCCACCTCGCCGCCGAAGTCTGCGTGGCCGGGGGTGTCGACGATGTTGATGTGGGTGCCCTTCCAGCTGACGGCGCAGTTCTTCGCGAGAATGGTGATGCCGCGCTCGCGCTCGATGGCGTTGTTGTCCATCACCGAGTCGACCACCTTCTCGTGCTCGGCAAAGGTGCCGGACTGCCGAAGAAGCTGGTCGACCATCGTGGTCTTGCCGTGGTCGACGTGCGCGATGATCGCGATGTTGCGAATTTGCTTGTTGCTCATAGGTTGCTTTCCAAAATCTGTTCGATTTCCGGCAGGCTCAACAGCCGGCCGGGAATGAGTTCACCGCCCTTGACGTGGGCCGTGCCCAGCAGCGCCGGCGGTTGCTCGCCGTACACCGCCACCAGCTCGTTGTCGGGCCATTGGCCGCGACGGCGCAGTCCGCTCAGGAAGCGGCCCGCATTGTCGGTGTCCAATGTGACGCGCGTATGGTCGGGAAGGAGCGAGGTGACGGGCTTCAACCGGGCGAGCCGCTCGTCGTCGTTCATGGCCTCCAGCATTTCGATCGTCACACATTCCGACACGTCAAAATGCCCCGTCGCGACGCGCCGCAGCGAGGTCAGATGCGCCCCGCACCCCAGGGACTCGCCGATGTCCTCGCCCAGGGTCCGGATGTACGTGCCCTTGCTGACTTTTGCCACCATGGCCACCGCATCGGGCTGACCGGGCAACTGCGCCAGGGTCAAATTGAAAACGACGACATTTCGGGCTTCCCGTTCCACTTCCTGCCCGGCCCGGGCGTATTCGTACAGCGGCTTGCCGTCCCGCTTGAGGGCGCTGTGCATGGGCGGGACCTGGCGCAGGCGGCCGGTGAAATTCCGCGACGCTTCGGCCAGCCGATGCGGGGTGATGCCTTCGACCGGCCTTTCCTCGATGACGTCGCCCTCGGCGTCACCGGTGGCGGTCTTGACGCCCAGCTTCAGGGTCGCTTCATAGGTTTTGTCGGCATCGAGCTGCAGCTGGCTGAACTTGGTCGCCGCGCCGAAACACAGCGGAAGGACGCCGGTGGCAAGCGGATCGAGAGTGCCGGTGTGGCCAGCCTTTTCGGCGCGCAGCAGCCATTTGCACTTCTGCAATGCGTCGTTGCTGGAGAGCCCCAGCGGTTTGTCCAGCAGCAACACCCCATGCACAGGGCGCCGCTGCACCCTGGTGCGTGGCGCGAGAATGTTTCCCCCACGCTCGCTCACTGCGTGTAGCTCCCTGCCCCCCAAGGGGGCTTTCGCACCTTGGGGCGGCCCGGCGGTGCTCACTGCTAGTCTTCTTTCGCGCGGGTGGAGACGGCCTTGGCGATCAAGGCGTTCATGTCGGCGGCTCGCTCGGTGGTGCGGTCGAACTGGAAATGCAGGGTCGGCACGGTGTGGATGTGCAGGCGCTTGAACAGCCCGTTGCGCAGGAACCCCGCCGCCTGGTTCAAGGCCAGCTCGCACTCCTGTGCGTCGCCCACCAGCACGCTGAAGAAGATCTTCGCATGCGCATAGTCGGGCGTGACCTCCACGGCCTGGACAGTCACCATGCCCACGCGTGGATCCTTCAACTCGCGCGCAATCAGCTCCGTCAAATCGCGCTGGATCTGATCGGCGACCTTGAAGGCGCGGTTCGGGGTGGCTGAGCGGGGCTTCATGAATCGTGGAAGGACGGGCCGCCGTGAGGCGGTCCGTCCTCTCCTTACAACGTCCGGGCGATTTCCTTGACTTCGAAGAATTCGAGCTGGTCGTTCTCTTTGACGTCGTTGTAGTTGCGCAGCTTGATACCGCACTCGAAGCCTTCCTTGACTTCGCGGACGTCGTCTTTCAGCCGCTTGACCGACTCGATGTCGCCGGTGTAGACCACGACGTTGTCGCGCAGCAGGCGGAACCTGCAGTTGCGTGTCACCTGGCCAGATGTGATGTACGAGCCGGCGATGGTGCCGATCTTGGACGCCACGAACACGGTACGGACTTCGGCGGTGCCGATGATCTCTTCCTTCTGCTCCGGCGCCAGCATGCCGGACATCGCCACCTTCAGCTCATCCACCGCGTCGTAGATGATGCCGTAGTAGCGGATATCGACGCCATTGCCTTCGGCCAGCTTGCGCGCGCCGGCGTCGGCCCGCACGTTGAAGCCGATGATCACGGCCTTGGAGGCGATCGCCAGGTTCACGTCCGACTCACTGATGCCGCCCACGCCGGAATACACCAGCTGCACCTTGACCTCGTCGGTTGAAAGCTTGATCAGCGACTGACCCAGCGCCTCCTGCGAACCCTGCACGTCGGCCTTGATGATGATGGGGACCATCTTCACCTCGCCGGCGGTCATGTCGGTGAACATGTTCTCCAGCTTCGAAGCCTGCTGCTTGGCCAGCTTGGTGTTGCGGAACTTGCCTGCACGGTAGGTCGAGATCTCGCGCGCGCGCCGCTCGTCGGTCAGCACCATGAACTCGTCGCCGGCCTGCGGCACTTCGGTCAGGCCCTGGATCTCCACCGGGATGGACGGGCCGGCCGACTTGATGCTCTTGCCGTTCTCGTCAAGCATGGCGCGCACGCGGCCGTAGGTCTGTCCGGCCAGCACCACGTCGCCGGTCTTCAGGGTGCCGGATTGAATGAGCACCGTGGCGACCGGGCCGCGGCCCTTGTCCAATTGCGCCTCGATCACAAGGCCCTTGGCCATGGCTTCGACAGGCGCCTTGAGTTCCAGCACTTCAGCCTGCAGCAGCACCTGCTCCAGCAAGGCGTCGACGCCCTCGCCCGTCCGGGCCGAAACCGGGATGAAGGGCGATTCGCCGCCGTACTCTTCGGGTACGACTTCTTCGGCCACCAGCTCCTGCTTGACGCGGTCAAGGTTGGCATCGGGCTTGTCGATCTTGTTGATCGCCACCACGATCGGAACGCCGGCCGCTTTCGCGTGCTTGATGGCTTCCTTCGTTTGTGGCATCACACCGTCGTCGGCGGCGACCACCAGGATTACGATGTCGGTGGCCTGAGCGCCGCGCGCCCGCATGGCGGTGAACGCTTCGTGTCCCGGAGTGTCCAGGAAGGAGATCATGCCGCGCGGGGTTTCCACGTGGTAGGCGCCGATGTGCTGGGTGATGCCGCCGGCCTCGCCCGCAGCGACCTTGGCGCGGCGGATGTAATCCAGCAGCGACGTCTTGCCGTGGTCCACGTGGCCCATGACGGTTACCACCGGGGCCCGCGGCATCGGCGCGCCGTCGGCAACGCCCGCGTCTTCTTCTGTGAATGCCTCCGGGTCGTCCAGGGCCGCGGTGACGGCCTTGTGTCCCATTTCCTCGACCACAATCATGGCCGTGTCCTGGTCCAGCGGCTGGTTGATGGTGACCATCTGTCCCAGCTTCATCAGGTGCTTGATGACCTCGGAGGCCTTCACCGCCATCTTGTGGGCTAGTTCGGCGACCGTGATGGTCTCGGGCACGTGCACTTCAATCACGCGTGTTTCGACCGGTGCGCTCTGCACCTCTTCGCCGCGATGATCCCGGTCGTTGCTGCGCCGGCCTCGTGGCCCGCCGCGCCAGCTGTTGCGACCTACGCCTCCGGTGCTGTCACCCCGGGTGGGGATGGCCTTCTTCTTGGCCGGGTCGCCCGCCCAGCTGGACGACAGCTTGGCTGACTTGATTTCCTTGCCGGCGCCAGCGGTGCCGGGCGCCGCGGGTGCGCCGCCGGGAGCCGTGCGGGCAACGCCCGTTCCGACGGCCGGCTTGTGCAACGTGCCCTTGGCCGCCGGTTTGGCCGGATCGGCCTTCGCAACAGCCTTCTCGGGCGCCTTGTGCGGAACCAGCACCTTCTTGGGGGCGGCCATCATGGAGCGGATGGCGGCGGCTTCGGCCTCGGCCTTGCGGCGCCGATCGCCCAGGTCGGCCGCGCGCACGGCTTCTTCGTCGGCGCGGGCCTTCGATTCAGCGGCGGCTCGTTCGCGGGCTTCGGTCTGGGCTTTGGCAACAGCGGTGGCCGCCTCATCGACCACGGCCTTGGCGGCGGACTTGGGCGCCGATGCTTCCTGCTTGCCGGCTTCGGCCTGCTGCGCGGCGGCCTGATCGGCGGCTTCGCGCTCACGGGCCTCGGTTGCCTCGCGCAGGCGGCGGCGCTCGGCGAGCTCTTCTTCCTGGTGGCGGATGAAGTCGGCCTGGCGGCGCGCCTCTTCCTCGCGTCGAGCTAGTTCGGACTCATCGATCTGGTGGGCAGCGGTCTGCTGCGCCTCGGGCTCGGGCGCTTCCACCACGGCCGTGTCGGAGCCTTCGTCGCGCTTGACGAAGGTGCGCTTCTTGCGCACCTCCACCTGGATCGTGCGCGCCTTACCGCTGGAGTCGGCCTGCTTGATCTCGCTGGTCGATTTCTTCACCAGCGTGATCTTCTTGCGCTCGGGCGCGGCCGTGCCGTGGCTGGCCTGCAGGTAGCCCAGCAACTTCTGCTTGTCGGCCTCGCTGAGGGCGTCGGTCGGGGCCGCTTTGGCCACGCCTGCACTGCGAAGCTGCTCAAGCAGCGTATCGGGAGACTTCTTGAGTTCGTTGGCAAACTCGGCGACGGTGGTACTTGACATGTGTTGTGGTGCCTTCCATCACATTACTC
>JBDSWB010000203.1:0-7391 GCA_039926915.1 Ramlibacter sp. | reverse complement strand
CGCGATGCAAGTCGTTGTTTCTTGTAGTGAAATGTAGACACAGCGTTGTGCGGTGCAACAATTGCGCAACCGGGAAAAAAAAGCGGCCCGAAGGCCGCTTGCTGTCTGTCCTGCGCGCCTGGATGTCAGGCTGGCATCGCGTTGGTGACGTCCGTGTAATCCTTGACCTTGTCGAAGTTCAGGTACTGATAGACCTTGTCGCTGGCGGCGGTGAGGACGGCCATGTCGGCCATGTACTCCTCCTTCGTCGGAATGCGCCCGAGCTTCGAGCAGATCGCCGCGAGTTCGGCGGACCCCAGGTAGACATTGCTGTTTTTTCCGAGGCGGTTCGGAAAATTGCGCGTCGACGTGCTGAACACCGTGGCGCCCTCCTTCACCTGCGCCTGATTTCCCATGCACAAGCTGCAACCGGGCATCTCCATCCGGGCGCCGGCGCTGCCCAACACGCCGTAGTGGCCTTCCTCGGTCAATTGCTTGGCATCCATCTTGGTGGGCGGCGCCATCCACAGCTTCACCGGGATGTCGCGCTTGTTTTCCAGCAGCTTCGACGCCGCGCGGAAGTGGCCGATGTTGGTCATGCAGGAACCGATGAACACCTCGTCGATCTTGGCGCCCGACACTTCGGAGAGCGTCTTCACATCGTCGGGGTCGTTCGGGCAGGCGACGATGGGCTCGTGAATCTCGGCCAGGTCGATTTCGATCACCGCGGCATATTCGGCGTCGGCGTCGGCCTGCATCAGCTCCGGGTCCGCGAGCCAGGCTTCCATCGCCTTGATGCGACGGTTGACGGTGCGCACGTCCGAATAGCCGGTGGCGATCATCCACTTGAGCATTGTGATGTTGCTCTGGATGTATTCGATGATCGGTTCCTTGTTCAGGTGCACCGTGCAGCCGCCGGCGGATCGTTCCGCAGAAGCGTCGCTGAGTTCAAACGCCTGTTCCACCTTCAGGTCGGGCAGGCCTTCGATTTCAAGGATGCGGCCCGAGAAGATGTTCTTCTTGCCCTGCTTGGCCACAGTCAACAGGCCCGCCTTGATGGCGTACAGCGGAATCGCGTTGACCAGGTCGCGCAAGGTGACGCCGGACTGCATCTCGCCCTTGAAGCGCACCAGCACGCTCTCGGGCATGTCGAGCGGCATGACGCCGGTGGCGGCGCCGAAGGCCACCAGGCCGGAACCGGCCGGAAAACTGATGCCGATCGGGAAGCGCGTGTGGCTGTCGCCGCCGGTGCCCACGGTGTCCGGCAGCAACATGCGGTTAAGCCAGGAGTGGATGATGCCGTCGCCGGGACGCAACGAAATACCGCCGCGATTGCTGATGAATTCAGGCAGCTCGTGATGCATCTTCACGTCCACGGGCTTCGGGTAAGCCGCGGTGTGGCAGAAGCTCTGCATGACCAGGTCGGCGCTGAAGCCCAGGCAGGCCAGGTCCTTCAGTTCATCGCGCGTCATCGGGCCGGTGGTGTCCTGTGATCCCACCGAGGTCATCCTCGGTTCGCAATAGGTGCCCGGCCGCACGCCCACCTGATTCCCGTCCTTTTCGGGCAAGCCGCAGGCCTTGCCCACCATCTTTTGCGCCAGGGTGTAGCCCTTTTTGGTGTCGAACGGCGCCGTGGGCAGGCGGAACAGCGTGGACGGCGGCAGGCCCAGCGCTTCGCGCGCCTTGGACGTCAGGCCCCGGCCGATGATCAGCGGAATGCGGCCTCCGGCGCGCACTTCGTCGAACAGCACGTCGCTCTTGAGCCTGAACTCGGCGATCACCTCGCCGTTCTTGAGCGCCTTACCCTCGTAGGGGCGCAGCTCGACCTCATCACCCATCTCCATCTTGCTCACGTCCAGCTCGATCGGCAACGCGCCCGAATCTTCCATCGTGTTGTAGAAGATCGGGGCGATCTTGCTGCCCAGGCAAACACCGCCGAAGCGCTTGTTCGGCACGAACGGGATGTCTTCGCCGGTGAACCAGAGCACCGAATTCGTCGCCGACTTGCGCGACGAACCCGTGCCGACCACGTCGCCGACATAGGCCACGAGGTTGCCCTTGGCGCGCAGGTCCTCGATGAACTTCACCGGACCGCGCTTGCCTTCTTCTTCGGGCGTGATGCCGGGGCGCGGATTCTTGTGCATCGCGAGGGCGTGCAGCGGAATATCAGGGCGGCTCCAGGCGTCGGGCGCGGGGGACAGGTCGTCAGTGTTGATCTCGCCGGTCGCCTTGAAGATGCTGACCTTGATACTTTGCGGGACTTCTGGGCGGCTGGAGAACCACTCGGCGTCGGCCCAACTTTGCAGCACGGCTTTCGCGTTCGCATTGCCCTTGTCGGCCTTTTCCTTGACGTCATGGAACTGATCGAACATCAGCAGCGTCTTCTTCAGGCCCTCGGCCGCGATGATGCCCACCAGCGGATCGTCCAGCAGGTCGACCAGGGGACCGATGTTGTAGCCGCCGAGCATGGTGCCGAGCAACTCCGTCGCCTTCTCGCGGCTGATGATGGGGCACTTCTCGGTGCCGTGCGCCACGGCGGCGAGGTAGCTGGCCTTGACCTTCGCCGCGTCGTCCACGCCCGCAGGCACGCGGTGCGAGATCAGATTGAGCAGGAATTCAGTGTCGCCCTGCGAGGCGGTCTTCAGCATCTCGATCAATTCACCGGTTTGCTGGGCCGAAAGCGGCAGTGGCGGGATGCCGAGCGCGGCGCGTTCGGCGACGTGGGTGACATAGGCTTGCAACATGGTCTTCTCCGTTCAAAATAAATTCATGCGGCACGCATCCCGGGTGCCATCTTCACTTCGTAGCCGCCGCGCCTGCGGGGGCCATCGGCAAGGGCACCGGCGCGGGGACATCGACTCTCTGTTCCGCCGGCGGCACCGGCGGCTTGGGCACGGGCAGAGGCTCAAGCAAGCTCGGCGCCGGATTCTTCTTCAGGGCCTCGGCCACCGCCGCCTGAGCCGGGCTCATGCACTCGTCGGCCAGGCGCTGGCCCATCTTCTGGCTCATGAGCATGGACTTGTTGCCCAGCTGCAGCCACATGGCGCCCGCGCGCGGGTCTTCCAGCCGAATGGCGCCGGTGCGGCTTTCCACCGGCTGCATGCGGAAGCGATGGATGCCTGTGCGGACGTTAAAGAAGCCGTCGCGCTTGTGCGGCGTGATGTGCACCGTCGCGCCCAGCTCGCAGGGAATGTCCCCCACGTGAACCTTGCGGGCCATTTCCAGGTCGGCCTCGGTCAAGGTCACAGCCGGGTCGTCGTCGACCGGCGTCTTTTCCTCGATGGCTTTCCGCGCGGCGGGCGACAGCTTGGCCTCTTTTTTGGGCGCAGGCTTGGCCGCTGGCTTCGCGGCGGGCTTGGCTGCCGGTTTGGCCGCCGGTTTCGCTGGCGCAGTGGACTGCGCCAGCGCCATGGCCGGCGCTGCAGCCATCAAAAGGGTAGCGAGAAGGGCTTTCATACAACTTGTCTCCGTGGATTTATCAATGAAGCTGGGGCTCGATCCACCCCAACGCTTCCTGCGGCAGCTTCCTCCCGGTCCGGTGCGCCCTCTCCAGCACCTGCCAGTAATAGCGGTAGCTCGCCCTGTCCTCCAACTTTCCGTCGAAACTGATGGGGGCCCAATCCGCCTGGGCCGCAGCAGCTATTATTTTGGTAGCAATTTCGATCTCGTGCGCGCTCGGCGCGAAGGCTTCGAGGATAGGCCTGATCTGGTCCGGATGGATGCTCCACATCCGCGTGAACCCCATCTCGCGAGCGGCCTTCCGCGCGGCCGCGAGGATGGCCTTTTTGTCCCTTAATTCCGTGACCACGCCATGCGCGGGCACTTTGCCCCAGGCATGGCACGCGGAGGCGATCTCCAACTTGGCGCGCACCACCAGCGGATGCTTGAACTGCCCCTCGATGCCCATGCCTTCGGACGGGATCGCCCCGCCGTGCGCCGACACGAAGTCCATCAGCCCGAAACTGAGCGACTGAACTCGAGGATGGGCCGCGATATCGAATGCCCGGTGCACCGCCGCCGCAGACTCGATGAGTGCGTGCAGCCGCAGATCGCCGGCGCCCGCCGCTTCGAGCGCTTTGCAGGCGGTTTCGATGTCCTGAACCGATTCCACCTTGGGGAGCATGATGTGGCACAGCTTCCTGCCGGCCTTGCCCGCAATGGTGGCGATGTCCTGCTCGAACGCGGCATGGGCCACCGGATGGACCCGAACGGCCACCCGCGCCTTGTCGCTCGCAAGCGAAAGCAGGGCCACCACTAGCGCGGCATGATCGGCCTCACCGCCCACCGGTGCTCCGTCCTCGCAGTCCAGCGTCACGTCGAAGACACAGGCGCCGAACTCTTCGGTCATTTCCGCCTGCAACTGCAGGCTCTTGCGCATCCGCGCCTCCACGCCGCTGTAATGGTCGCAAACCGGAAGAAAGCCGGTTTGCGCCTGCGCGCCGAGGAGGATGTCGCGGGGATGCGCCATGTCAGTTACTCAGCGTGTTGCCGCCAGGAAGGCGTTTCGGGTAGGAGCTCTCACATCAGAGCAGATGGGCCACGCCGGCCTGCTCGTCCTGCAGTTCCTTCAGGGTCTTGCCGATGCGCTCCTGGCTGAAAGCGTCGATCTCCAGGCCCTTGACGATTTCGTACTTGCCGTCCTTGGTGGTGACCGGAAATCCGAACATCAAGTCCTTCGGAATCCCGTAGTCGCCGTTCGACGGAACGCCCATCGTGACCCATTTGCCGTTGGTGCCAAGTGCCCAGTCGCGCATATGGTCGATGGCCGCATTGGCGGCCGAAGCGGCGGACGACAGGCCGCGGGCTTCGATGATCGCGGCGCCGCGCTTGCCGACGGTGGGCAGGAAGGTCTCGGCGTTCCAGACCTGGTCGTTGATCATGTCTTTGATGGCCTTGCCGCCGGCCGTGGCGAAACGGTAGTCGGCGTACATCGTCGGCGAATGGTTGCCCCATACCGTCAACTTCTCGATGTCGCCGACCTTCACGCCGGTCTTGGCGGCGACCTGTGACAGCGCACGGTTGTGGTCCAGGCGCAGCATGGCGGTGAAGTTCTCGCGCGGCAGGCCGGGCGCGCTCTTCATCGCGATGTAGCCGTTGGTGTTGGCCGGGTTGCCGACCACGAGGACCTTGACGTTGCGGCTGGCCACCTTGTCCAGCGCCTTGCCCTGCGCCGTGAAAATCGCGCCGTTCACGGCAAGCAGCTCGGCCCGCTCCATGCCCGGGCCGCGCGGACGCGAGCCGACCAGCAGCGCGTAGTCGGTGTCCTTGAAGGCCGTGGCCGGGTCGCTGTGGGCTTCCATGCCGGCGAGCAGCGGGAAAGCGCAGTCTTCCAGTTCCATCATCACGCCCTTCAGCCCCTTCTGGGCTTTCTCGTCGGGGATCTCGAGCAGTTGCAGGATGACGGGCTGGTCCTTGCCCAGCATCTCGCCGGAGGCAATGCGAAACAGCAGGGCATAACCGATCTGGCCGGCAGCGCCGGTGACGGCAACGCGGACGGGCTTTTTGCTCATGGGGAAATCTCCGAAGCGTGAGTTGTAAAACGAGTCCGGCTGCGCGGGAAAGGCCTTGCGGCAAGCCCTGCCGGGAACCGCGAAGTTTACTCGCGAAAACCCTCGATCGTCAACTTGTCTTATGTCTTATATAAGATATGATTCGCACAGGAAAAAGCCATGTCCCACCGACCGCCGCCTACCCTGATCGCATGCTGAACGATATGGCCCACACGCCCTCCTCGTCCATCGATGTCGCCGCTGCGGAAACGCAGGTGCCGGCCACACCCGCCTTCAGCCCGCTGTATCAGCAGATCAAGGTGCTGATCCTGCAGAGCCTGCAGGCCGGCGAGTGGAAGCCGGGCGAAGCCATCCCCAGCGAAATGGACCTGGCGGCGCGGTTTCGCGTCAGCCAGGGCACGGTGCGCAAGGCCATCGACGAGCTCGCGGCGGAAAACCTGGTGGTGCGCCGGCAGGGCAAGGGCACATTCGTTGCCACCCATTCGGAACAGCACGTCCAGTACCGTTTCCTCAAGCTGATGCCCGATGCGGGCGACCTCGACGGCGAGGGGCCGGCCCAGCGCGCGGTGCTCGAGTGCAAGCGCGTGCGCGCGCCGGCGGAAGTTGCCCGGTCGCTGGCCTTGCGATCCGGCGACGCCGTCGTGCAGGTGCGCCGCGTGTTGTCGTTTGGCGGCGTGCCCACCATCCTGGAGGACCTCTGGCTGCCAGGAAACGCGTTCAAGGGCTTGAATGCCGAACAGGTGGCGGGCTACCACGGACCCACTTACGCCATGTTTGAGGTGGAATTCGGTGTCCGGATGGTCCGTGCCGAAGAGAAGATCCGCGCTGTGGCAGCCGACGCGGCGCAGGCAGCGCTATTGAAAGTAGAGCAACACACCCCGCTCCTGAGCGTCGAGCGGCTGGCTTTCACTTACAACGACGTTCCGATGGAGCTGCGCCGCGGCCTCTACCGCACCGATACCCACCACTACCGGAATGAATTGAGCTGATGGGGCACGATTGAAGGCTCCGTGTCAGTTTTGTGCGTTGCAATAGAATTTTGGGTTGTTTGCATCTCCCGATGACACCGCGCACGCATCCCACCACGAAAGCCTTGCCATGACAGAGCTCGCCAAGAAGCGGCCGGAATTCCGCAACATCAACGCGCTCACGGACCTGCCTTCCTACCGCTTGCCCCTCGCAGGCATCGTTTCCATCCTGCATCGCGTGAGCGGTGTGCTGATGTTCCTGCTGATGCCCTTCATCATCTGGATGTTCGACACCTCGCTGTCCTCCGAATTCTCGTTTGCCCGATTCAAGGCCGCCTTCAACGTCGGCCTTTTCTTTTTTCCGGGCTGGTTCATCAAGCTCGTGGCACTAGGCCTGATCTGGGCCTACCTTCACCATTTCATCGCCGGGCTGCGTCATCTATGGATGGACGCGAGCCACGCCGCGGTCAGCAAGGAATTTGGCCTGAGGTCGGCCCAGGTGACGCTGGGCACCAGCGTTCTGCTGACGCTGGTGCTGGGCGCCAAGCTGCTCGGACTGTACTAAGCGAAATGACTTTGGGGACGGATCTTCAGCTCTGTCCCCAACTGAATAGGAACTGACTATGTCTGTGAACTACGGCTCCAAGCGCATCGTCGTCGGCGCGCACTACGGGATGCGGGACTGGCTCAGCCAGCGTGTGACGGCGGGCCTGATGGCCCTGTTTACCCTCATCGTGCTGGCCCAGGTGATCTTCACCAGCGGCTCCATCGGCTACGACAAGTGGGCTGGAATCTTCGCGGCCCAGTGGATGAAGGTACTGACTTTTTCCGTGATCGTGGCGCTCATGTGGCATGTGTGGGTGGGCATCCGAGATGTCCTGATGGACTACGTCACCTCGCTGGTCTGGCTTCGCCTGATGCTGCAGGTCTTCAC
>JBDSWB010000202.1:0-5356 GCA_039926915.1 Ramlibacter sp. | reverse complement strand
TGACGGTGCGCATCAAGGGCGGCCTGCTCGGCCATTGGAGCGTGTGGACGAAGCGCGCAGTCGAACTGCTGGATCGCATCCACGCCGTCATCGAAACCGGCGACGTGACGCCCGAGTTGCTGGCGCTCGACGCTCAGGTCACCGACTGCAACGGCGCTCTCTTCGACGTCGCGCATGACTTCCACGGCTGCATCGCGGGCTGCCATGAAGTGCTGCGACGGCAAGGCGTGCTCGAATCCATCGCCTGCCTGGACCCCCACGAAGGATTGAGCGCGGGCCAGGCCGATGAGATCAGCCGCGTGCAAAAGGATTACCCCCACCTGGTGGACGACGAGTTCGTCGCTGCCCATCGCGAGCGTTGGCTGGGCTGAGCCGCCTGCCCCTGGCGCCCACACCTAGGGCATCCCGGGTTGACAGCCCGCGAGCCAGACCGTAAAGTCACTCAATTAACTGTTTAGTGAATTAACCCCGCCGGAGACACCATGCAAAAACGCCACTTCCTCCACGCCGTTTCCTTCGCCATCGCCGGGCTGGCCGCCAGCACGCCTGTCCTGGCCCAGCAATGGAAGCCAACGCGACCGATCAACCTGATCGTGCCGTGGGCCGCCGGCGGCTCGACCGACCAGGTGACGCGCGTCACCGCCGCGGAGATGGAAAAAGCCCTGGGCCAGACGATCGTCATCGTCAACCAGCCCGGCGCCTCCGGCTCGATCGGCACGAAGGGCGCACTGGACGCACCGAAGGACGGCTACACCTGGACCGCAGGCGCCGCGCAGGACCTGGGCACCTACCAGACGCTGGGGTCGCTCAACACCAGCATCAAGGACTGGCACCTCTTCCTGAACGTCGCCAACATCCAGGTCATTGGCGTGAACCCGAAGACGCCGTACAACAACGCCAAGGATCTGCTCGATGCGATGAAGGCCAAGCCAGGGCAGATCAGCGTGGCCACTGCCGGGGTCACCTCGGCCGGCCACAACGCGATGGAACTGATCAGCAAGGTCACGGGCGTGAAGTACCGCCACGTCACCTATGACGGCGGTAACCCGGCCGTCGTCGCCACCGTCGCCGGCGAAGCCGACGTGACGACCCAGCTGGCCGTGGAGCAGGCCGACATGATCCGCGGCAAGCGGCTGCGTCCGCTGGCCGCCGTCAGCGACAAGGCGCTGGAACTCGAAGGCTTCGGCACCATCCCGCCGCTGTCGGCCACGCTGCCAGGCTTCACGGCGCCGGCCAACTACTTCGGCATCTTCATTCCCAAGGGCGTGCCGGACGACGTGGTGAAGACGGTGGAGAAGATCTGGACCGACAACATCTTGAAGAGCGAGGCGCTGAAAAAGTACGCCACCAGCCGCGGCGCGCTGTTCAACCCGCTGTCCGGCGACGCCGCGCAGAAGGCCGTGTTCCCGGCGATCCAGGCCAATGCCTGGGTATTGTTCGACGGCGGCAAGGCCAAGGTTTCGCCCGATACCGTCGGCATCCCGAAGCCGTAGGCAGCCTGCATTCATGACGGACGACGACGACGAGCGGATGCCGCCGCGTTCGGACTTCGCTGACGCCCTCGGCTGGATCGTGCTGGGCGTCGCGGTGCTGGTTGGCTCGCTCATGATGGACCGGCTCGAAGCCCAGCACATCAACCCGTACACCGTGCCCGGCCTGCTGCCAGGGCTGTTGGGGATCGCGATGATCCTGCTCGGGCTGGTGCTGGCCGAGCGCAGCCGCGAACGCGGCGCGTTCACGCTGCCGCAGCTGCCGGCGACGGAGGACCAACGCGATGGGCGCCGCCGCGTCGGGGTGGTCGCCGCGCTGTGCGTCGGCTATGGCGTCGTCCTCGTCGGCCACGGCATCCCGTTCTGGGTCGCGTCCAGTATCTACGTCACCGCATCGATCATGATCGTGCTGCGAATGAGTCGCGACCCGCAGGAGCGCCAGATGACGCCGCGCGCCGTCGTGAAGGCGGTGGTGATCGGCGTCGCTTCGTCGGTGATCACCCAACTCGTCTTCCAGGAAATCTTCCTGGTTCGCATGCCATAAATGGCTCCCCCCCGAAGCGCCTTCGGCGCCCCCCCCTCAAGGGGGCGCCACCAGTGGCCCGGCAAAGCCGGTTCCGCGGTGGCCCCCGCACTACACGCCTGATATGCAAGGACTGCAAGACCTGGGTCGCGCCTGGCTCAGCTTCATGGACCCCATGACGCTGTTGTACGGGCTGGGCGGCGCATTCGTCGGCATCGTGATGGGTATCCTGCCCGGCCTGTCGGCGACGCTGGCCATCGCCCTGCTCACCACGCTCACCATCAAGCTGCCGGCCAACCAGGCCATCCTGGTGCTGATCTGCTCGTATGTCGGCGCGCTTTACGGCGGCTCGCGCACAGCCATCCTGCTGAATATCCCGGGCACCGCCGCCAACGCGGCGTCCTGTGCCGACGGTTACGCGCTCGCCAAGCAGGGCCAAGCCGGCCGCGCCATCGGCATTGCGACGTCGGGCGCTTTCGTGAGCACCTTGCTTGGCGTGGTCTGCCTCGCGCTGTTCACGCCGATGCTGGCGGAAGTGGCGTTGCAGTTCGGGGCTTTCGAATTCTTCTGGCTGGCGCTCTTCGGCGTCACCATGTCGGGCAGCATCGTCGGCAACGATCCGCTGAAGGGCTGGCTGATGGGCCTGCTGGGGCTGTTCATCGCGCAGATCGGCCAGGAAGGCATCTATGCCTACAACCGCTTCACCTTCGGCTGGGACGACCTGGCCGGCGGCATTGCCCTCATCCCGGCGCTGGTGGGCGCATTCGGCCTGGCCGAGGTGCTGACGACGCTGGCCGACCCGGTCGAACGCAAAATCATCGAGATGAAGGACTCGGTGCTGCCGCGCTGGCGCGAGATCTGGGTCTATCGCTGGACCGTGCTGCGCTCTGGCGTCATCGGCGTGGGAACCGGGCTGCTGCCCGGCGTCGGCGAGGACGCAGGCGCCTGGATGTCCTACGCCGCGGCCAAGGCGGTGAGCAAGGAGCCGGAGAAATTCGGCAAGGGGTCCATCGACGGCCTGATGGCTGCGGAGACGGGCGACATGGCCTCGATCCCCGGCCACATCATCCCGTGCCTCGCGCTCGGCATCCCCGGCTCCGCGCCGTCGGCGGTGCTCATGGCCGCCATGATCATCCACGGTGTGCAGCCCGGCCCGATGCTGATGATCCAGCACCCGCACTTCATCTACCAGGTGGTGGCGATGACCACGCTGGCATCCATCACCATCCTGCTGTTCGGCCTGTTCGGCGTGCGCCCGCTGCTGCACATCCTGAAAGTGCGCAGGGCAATCCTGATGCCGATCGTGTTCCTGCTGTGCACCATCGGCGCCTTCGCCACCGCTTCGCGCCTGTTCGACATCTACGCCATGCTGGCCATCGGCATCGGCGCCTTCCTGCTGCGCCGGCGCGGCTACGAGATGGCGCCGCTGGTGCTGGGCCTGGTGCTGGGGCCGCTGTTGGACAAGAGCCTGCGCCGAGGCCTGGTGCTGTCGGACGGCAGCCTCGCGCCGTTCTTCACGCGGCCGATCTGCATGGCTTTCGCCGCGGTGACCATCTTCACGATCCTGCTGTATGTCCCGCCGTTCAAGGCGGGCGTCAAGCGCGTGACCGGGGCCGCCAGTGCGGGCCTGAAGTCGCTCTTCACGCGGCGCACCTGAACCACCAACCGCATGAAATTCGCGCTTTGCAACGAGGTGCTGCAGCCCATGCCGTTCGCGCAGCAGTGCGAGTTCGCGGCCGGGCTGGGTTACGACGGGCTCGAAGTGGCGCCTTTCACGCTGGCCGCCAACCCGATGGACATCGACGATGCACAGGCCGGCGCATTCCGCCGCATGGCCGAGGACCAGGGCCTGGCGATCACGGGCCTGCACTGGCTGCTGGTCGCGCCGGCGGGCCTGTCCATCGTCAGCGACGACGCCGCGCTGCGCGAGCGAACCGTTGGCGTGATGCAGCGCCTGGTCGAACTGTGCGCGCTGATGGGGGGCCGGTACCTTGTGCACGGCTCGCCGCAACAGCGCCGCGTGCCGCCCGGCTCGACGGCGGGTGCCGCGCTCGCCCACGCGCGCGAATGTTTTGCGCGGGCGGCGGACACGGCACGCAAGTGCGGCGTGGTCTATTGCATCGAGCCGCTGGCGAAGCGCGAGACGGATCTGATCAACACGGTCGCACAGGCGGCGCACCTGGTGGACGACATCGGGTCGCCGGCCCTGAAAACGATGATCGACTGCAGCGCCGCGGGGCAGACCGAAGTGCGTGCCGTCGAGGTCCTGATGGCGCAGTGGATGCCCAGCGGCCACATTGCCCATGTTCAGGTGAACGATCCGAACCGGCGCGGGCCGGGGCAGGGGGACATGCAGTTCGCGCCGATCATGGAAACGATCATCAGGATGCAGGCGCTGGGCCACTACGGGGGCATCATCGCCATCGAGCCTTTCGACTATGTGCCCGACGGCCCGGCCTGCGCGGCGCATTCGATCGGCTACCTCAGGGGCCTCGTGCAGGGGCTTGGCGCGAATGGCTGACGCGCCGCGTTTCATGGTGCGCGAGATTGAGTTGTACGAGCGGCCAGTGGTGTTGCGACTGCCGTTTCGCTTCGGCGTCGTCACGCTGACGCAATGCCCACAAGCGTTCGCGCGCGCGCGCATCGAGCTTGCCGATGGCACGGTCGCATGGGGCGCGGCGGCCGAGATGATGGCGCCCAAGTGGTTCGACAAGAACCTGGCGCTTTCCAACGAAGACAACTTCGATCAGCTGCGCGATGTGCTGCGGCTGGCGCGCGAAGCCTACCTGGCCGATGCGACACCGGCGACGGCCTTCGGCCATTTCGCGCGGCACCATGACCAGCACTTGCAAGCCGCCGCGGCGCGGGGCTATAACCCGCTGCTCGCCGGCTATGGCCCGGCCCTGGTGGACCGGGCGGTCCTCGACGCGTTGTGCCGCGCACGTGCGATCTCGTTCTACGCGGCCATCCAGGGCAACCTGCCGGGCATTGGCGTGGGCCGGCCGGAATTCGCCGGACTTGAAATCGACGGCTTACTCGCAACGCTGTCGCCGGCTGCCGCAATCGAAGCGCGCCATACTGTCGGCCTGCTCGATGCGATCACTGCCGCCGATCTCACGCAGCGCGTGGGCGACGGCCTGCCTGAAACGCTGGAAGAAGTCATCGCCGCGTACGGGCACCGGTACTTCACGCTCAAGGTCAGCGGCCAGGTCGAATCGGACCTGGCGCGGCTCGAAGCGATCGCTTCCGTGCTCGACCGCGCGACCGAACCCTATTTCGTTTCGCTCGACGGCAACGAGCAGTACGAGGACGCGCAGGGCGTCGCCGAGCTGGTCTCCGGCAT
>JBDSWB010000201.1:0-29627 GCA_039926915.1 Ramlibacter sp. | reverse complement strand
CCCACCCGGCCCTACGACCGCAACGCGAAAGCACGCTACCGCAGCACCCCGAGCGCAAACGGCAAGCTGACGATTCCCAGCAGCGTCGACAGCGTCACCAGCCCGGCGACGTAGGCGCCGTTGTAGCCCATCCGCGCGGCGAGCACATACGCGCTGGAGGCGGTAGGCAACGCCGAGAACGCCATCAAGGCCGCCGTCTGCGCCACATCCAGCCGGAACAGCCGCGAAAGAAGCACCGCGACCAGCGGCGTGAGGAAGTGGCGAATCGTCAGCAGCGACACCGTGAGCGCCTTGGCGCTGGCCAGCGTGCCGAATTGCATGCCGGCGCCGGCCGCCATCAGGCCGAGCGCGATGGACGCCGCGCCGATGCGGGTGACGGTCGGTTCCAACCAGTCGGGGATCAGGATGCCCAACAGGTTGGCCGCCAGGCCCAGTGCCGTTGCGATGATCAAGGGGTTGCGGACCAGTTCACCGGCGAAGCCGGTCTGGGCATGGCGCGCCATTGGCCAGACGGCCGCCACGTTGACGAGCGGCACACACACGCCGATCAGCACGGCGATGAGTTGCACGCCTTGCGGCCCGGCCAGCCGGTCGGCCAGAGCGAGCGCGATGAATGAGTTGAAGCGGAAGGCCACCTGTGCCGCTCCTGCATGCTCGCGCCTGTCGATGTGGCTTCGCAGCCAGGGCAGGTAGGGCAGCACGTTCGCCATCGCGATGCCGCTCGAACTCATCAACAGCCCTGCGCCGATCAGGCTGGACGCCTCGCCCAGGTCCAGCGGGCTGCGCACGATGGACTGGAACAGCAACACGGGGAAAAGGAAGTAATAGACCAGGCTTTCCACCTGCTGCCACACCGTGCGATTGAGGGCGGTGTGGCGGCACACCAGGTAGCCGCAAAGAATCAGCGAGAAGTCGGGGAAGAGCAGCAGCGCGAAATTCACGCTCCGAGGATAACGGCGGCGGCTTCGCCGCAGAGCGTCTAGGGTTAGCCCCTATGTGGGTTCCCACAAACACGGGGACCGATTACCCCGATAGGATGCACCGGTGCTTTGCCTATTTGCAGCTATCCCTTCCAGGAGAAAAAACCAATGAAACGCCGTGAATGGTTCGCCCTGTCCGCCGCCGTGCTGGCGCTGGTCGGCGGGCCCGCGCTCGCCCAGAGCTACCCCAACAAGACGGTCAAGCTCGTCGTGCCCTTCGCGCCCGGCGGCACGACCGACATCATCGCCCGCGTCATCGCGGAGCCCCTGGGCAAGGCCCTGGGGCAGACGGTGATCGTGGAAAACAAGGCCGGTGGCGGCGGCGTGATCGGCGCGCTGGAAACCGCGCGCGCCGCGCCGGATGGCTATTCGCTCGGCATGGCCACGGTGTCGACCACCGCCGCCAATCCGGCGATCAACCCGAAGATGCCCTACAACGCCCTGACCGACTTCACGCCCATCACCAACATCGCCGCCACGCCGAACATCATCGCCGTACACCCCAGCTTTCCGGCCAAGGACTACAAGGGGTTCGTCGCCGAGATCAAGCGTTCGCCCGGCCGCTACTCGTATGCAACATCAGGCACCGGCAGCATCTCCCATCTGCAGATGGAGTTGTACAAGAGCCTTTCGGCCACCTTTGTCACGCACATTCCCTACCGTGGCTCGGGCCCGGCGCTGAACGATACCGTGGCCGGCCAGGTGCCGATGATCTTCGACAACCTTCCCTCGGCGCTGCCCTTCATCAAGGACAACCGCCTGGTGCCCATCGTCGTGGCCGCGCCCCAGCGGCTGGCCGTGCTGCCCAATGTGCCCACCTTCAAGGAAGTGGGGCTCGAGCCGGTGAACCGCATGGCGTACTACGGCATCTACGGCCCTAAGGGTCTGCCGCCTGAAGTGGTGGCGAAGATCCACGACGGCGTGATGAAGGCCCTGGCCGACCCCGCCGTGCGAAAGCGCATCGAGGACACCGGTTCGCTCATCATCGGCAACACGCCGCAGCAATTCTCCGATCAAATCAAGGCCGAATTCGCGGTGTACAAGAACGTCGTGGAAAAGGCCAAGCTGAAGCTGGACTGATCGCGCGTCACGCGCCGCGCAATGCGGCGCGTGCAGGTTTTTGCTATCTTCGCGGCATGAGCGATGCTTCAGTCGACACCTTCATCGACGCCCTGTGGCTGGAGGAAGGCCTGTCGAAGAACACACTGGCCGCCTACCGGCGTGACTTGTCGCTCTACGCCGCCTGGCTGCACGGCAAGGACGGCCGCGCAATTTCCACCACCAGTGAACTCGACCTCAACGCCTACTTTGCCGCGAAACACGACGCCAGCAAGGCCACCACCGCCAACCGGCGCCTCACGGTGTTCAAGCGCTACTTCCGCTGGGCGCTGCGCGAGCGCCTGATCCAGGCCGACCCGACGCTGCGCCTGCAAGCCGCGCGCCAGCCACTGCGGGTGCCCAAGACTCTGAGCGAAGGCCAGGTCGAGTCGCTGCTGGCCGCGCCCGACGTGGACACGCCGCTGGGCCTGCGCGACCGCGCCATGCTGGAGCTGATGTACGCGAGCGGCCTGCGCGTGAGCGAACTGGTGAAGCTGAAGACCTTCAACGTCAGCATGGGCGAGCACGTGCTGCGCGTTTTCGGCAAGGGCAACAAGGAGCGCCTGGTGCCCTTCGGCCAGGTCGCGGCCGACTGGATCAAGCGATTCCTGGCCGAAGCGCGGCCCCTCATCCTGGCCGGCCAGCAGACCGACGACCTGTTCATCACCGCGCGCGGCCGGGGCATGTCGCGCGTGATGTTCTGGATGATCGTGAAGAAGCACGCCCGCGCCGCCGACATCACCGCGCCGCTGTCGCCGCACACCTTGCGTCACGCATTCGCCACGCACCTGCTGAACCACGGAGCCGACCTGCGCGCCGTGCAGATGCTGCTGGGACACGCCGACATCTCCACCACCACCATCTACACCCATGTGGCGCGGGAGCGGCTGAAGCGGCTGCATGCGCTGCATCATCCGAGGGGGTAGTTGGCACGGGACTATGATGGCGCGATGAAAGAGATCACGGTCATTGCGCTGGCGTTGGTGACGGCCTCCGCAGCGGTGGGATGCGGCGGCGGCGGCGACTCGCCGCCACTGAACGCGAGCATCTATCGGAGCTTCGGTTCGCTCCAGTGCACCGGCGGCGGCACGTCCCTGGCCGCGATGGAACGCCAGTTGGCCGATGCCGGTGTCACCGTGCTCGCCGCGGCCTGTGGCGCCGACGGCTTCGCGCGACCGGCCGTGTGCGGGGCCGCCGATGGGCGCATCGGCATCCTGGACATTCCAACCACCCAGCTCCCTGCCGCCGCGGCGCTGGGCTTCCAGCTACTTGCCGGGCTGCCTTCCGCTTCCAGAACCTCCTGCTCCTAAAGCCGCGCAGGATCGGACCTTGTCGGCCCGCCCCCATCGGGCAAAATCCCAAGCTGAACGATCCGATCGCCCCGGGGCGATCTGTCTGCAAGGAGATTGGTCATGCCAACGCAAGACGAAGAGATTGCGCGCCACCTGCGAGAAGCCGCGGCGTCGGGCGAATTGAGCCGCGTGCCGGGCTACGGCCAGCCGCTGCCGGAAGACGCGGGCTGGAACGCCACCCCCGAGGAATTTCGCATGCCCTTCAAGATCCTCAAGAATGCCGGTATCGTGCCGCCCGAGGTGGACCTGTTCCATGAGAAGGCCGCGCTTACGGCGGAGCTGCAGGCGTGCACCGACCCGGCCGAACGCGGCGCGCTGCAAGCAAAGCTGAGCAACCTGCAGCAAAAGATCGCGCTTCGCCTCGAAGCCTTGCGGACGAATCGCAGCCTGTGATTGCAGGGGCTATGCTACCGCGGCGCCATGCCCTCGTTCAACCACTTCACATTGCGGACGCCCCGGCTGCTGTTGCGGCCCTTGCGCGAGGCCGACGCGCCGGCCCTATTCGCCATTTTCTCCGACGCGCGGGTCTCGCGATACCTGAGCCGACCGGCGTGGACGGAACTGCAATTGGCCCACGAACGCATCACGCGCGACATCGAGGCCATGGCCACGGGGAAGTACGTGCGCTTCGGCCTGGAACCGCTGGACGGCGCGCCTATCATCGGCGAATGCTGCCTCTTCAACTGGGTGGAGCCGTCGCGCAGGGCCGAGATCGGCTACGCGCTGGGAACGAGCGCCTGGGGCAAGGGCCACATGGGCGAGGCCCTGGCTGCGCTGGTCGAATTCGGCTTCTCGGAAATGGCGCTGAACCGCATCGAAGCGGACATCGATCCGAGAAACACCGCTTCCGCGAAGATCCTGGACCAGCTGGGCTTTCGCCAGGAAGGCTTGCTGCGCGAGCGCTGGGTCGTGGCGGGGGAAGTGTCCGACACGGGGCTGTATGGGTTGCTGGCCAGCGACTGGCGCGCGGCGCGAAAGTAATTTATGGATTGCGTCCGGGCGGGGTGACTGCAGCCGCTAGCGAGTTCACGTGAACCCATCCATCGTTGCTGCAATGGTCGTCGGGAGCTTGTTCCTCATCGGCCTCATTCGCGCTATTCAGACGCATCTTTTCATACGACGGGCAGTGCGCGTGCGGGCAACGGTAGTAGACGTGCTCGATGCCAGCGTTAGCAACCCCGACACGAGCAGCCAGTCTTCGCCAACATCGCGATATGTCGTTGAAATCGTGGATCGAGGCAAACACAAGCGCCGCGTGGCTTTGGCTGATGCATTCGGTGGTTCGATCGCCGATAAATTTGTTGCAAACGATGGCACGATCGCGGTTTTGTACGACCCCAAAAAACCGGGTGTCATTCGGATCGACTCCCCGTGGGCTCTCTACTTCATTCCTTTTTTTCTTTGTACGCCCGGGGTGCTTGTCCTCGCACTCATCATCTACGTATGGCTCAATACTTGAAGCGCCCCCTTCCGCTGGACGTCATCCCCAAACCCTGGACACCCTGCTCATGGCAACCTACGAGACCCTGACCATCTACCGACGCGAAAAGACTGTCGTCATCACCCTGAATCGGCCCGACGAAGCGAACGGAATAAACGGCCTCATGGCCAGAGAATTGGCCGTCGCCGCGCAGGCGTGCGATGAAGACACGTCGATCAAAGCAGTCATTCTCACCGCGACCGGTCGCTTCTTCAGTGCTGGAGGTGATGTAAAGGCAATGGCCATGTTTGGCGACCACATCGCTTTGGAGATCAAGCGCCTTGCCGACGACGTGCACCGCGCAATCTCCACATTTTCGAGAATGAAGGCCCCTCTTATCGTTGCGGTAAATGGCATTGCCGCAGGGGGCGGGTTCAGCCTTGCGATGTCGGGCGATCTGGTCATTGCCAGCGAGACCGCGAGTTTCACGATGGCGTATTCGAGCGTTGGACTGAGCCCAGACGGCAGTTCGTCGTATTTTCTTCCCCGATTGATTGGCCTTCGCAAGACCCAGGAATTGATGTTCACGAACCGAAAGCTCGGAGCGCAGGAGGCTCTCGACTGGGGTCTGATCAACAAGATTTCGCCCGCAGAGTCGCTGCTGGACGAAGCAATGAGATTGGCAGACCTCGTCGTTCGTGGCGCTCCGGAGTCCAATGCGGCTGTCAAGAAGCTGCTGCTGGCGACATTCGGCAATGGTCTGGAAACTCAAATGGAGATCGAGGGACGTTATCTCTCTGAATGCGCTGCCACGATCAATGGGCGCGAAGGCATTTTGGCGTTCACGCAGAAGCGTCCACCGCAGTTTGAGTAACATTTGCGGACCAGCCCAGCCAGCAGCCGCACCTGCCAGCGCGAGCAGCGATGCGCTGAATGCAGCCTCCACATGATCACTCACTGACTTCAAGAGAGACAATCAAAATGAAAAAGCTTCTGGCGTTGTTGGCGCTTGCCATGGCGGCGGGCTGGGCGGGCGCCCAGTCATTCCCCTCCAAGCCGGTCCGGCTGATCGTGGGTTATCCGCCCGGCGGTGGCATCGACTTCGCCGCGCGGACCATCCAGCAGCCGCTGCAGGATGCGCTCAGGCAGCAGATCGTCGTCGACTACAAGCCCGGGGCCGGCGGCATGCTGGCGGCCGGCGAACTGACGCGCGCGGCGCCGGACGGCTACACGCTGCTGCTGGCCAACACCGGCCCGTTCGCCATCGCGCCGTACCTGCAGTCCAAGCTGCCGTACGACCCGATCAAGCAGTTCACCTACATCGGCCAGATCAGCCAGGGCAGCTACATCGCGGTGACGCGCATCGATCATCCGGCGCGCGACCTGAAGGAGTTCGTGGCCTGGGCCAGAGCCAACCCCGGCAAGGTCAATTTCGCGTCGGGCGGCAACGGCACGTCCACGCACCTGAATGGCGAGCTGATGAATCAGGCCACCGGGCTGGACGTGACGCACGTGCCGTACAAGGGCAGCGCGCCGGCCATCCAGGACCTGATGGGCGGGCAGACGCACCTTTTGATCGACGCGGGCACCGTGCTGCTGCCACAGATCAAGGGCGGCAAGCTCAAGGCGCTGGCCGTCACCGGCCCCAAGCGCGACCCGCAGCTGCCCGATGTGCCGACGGTGCGTGAGCTGGGCCTGCCGGCGATTGAGAGCGTGGGCTTTCAGGGCCTGGTCGGTCCTGCGGGCATGCCCAAGGAAGTGGTGGACAAGCTCGCGGGCGAGCTGGCCAAGGTGCTGGCCCAGCCCGAAGTGAAGGCCAAGTTCGCCGGGGCCGGTGCCGAGGTCCATTCGCTCGGCCCGGCCGAATTCGCCGGCTTCGTCAAGACCGAGAACGAGAAGTGGGCGCGCCTCATCAAGGAACGCAAGCTGCAGCTGGATTGAAGGCTCAGCGCAGCACCAGCACCGGCACCTGGCTGTGCGTCAGCACATGTTGCGTCTCGCTGCCCAGGAGCAATCGCTTGATGCCCTTGCGTCCGTGCGACGCCATGACAACCAGGTCGCAGCGGTGCTTTTTGGCGGCCGCGATGACGGACTCGGCGATCAGGTCGGATCGCATGACCACGCCCTTGGCCTTGACGCCGGCGGCCTGGGCCCCGCTGGCGACCTTGTCGACCAGTTCCTGTCCCTTGTCGGCCCAGGCCTTTTCCGTGCGGGCCATCTCGTCGGGCCGCATGGCGATGGAGCCCTCGAAGTAGCTCATCGGGTAGCGTGGCACGACGTGCAGCGCCACGAGCGCGGCGCCGGTGGCCTGTGCCAGCTCAACAGCGCTGCGCACGGCCTTCTTGGACAGCGCAGAGCCGTCGGTGGTGACCAGGATTCTTTCGTACACGGCGTTCTCCTTGACGATGATCGCAAGCTTAGGCAACCGGCGTCCGGGCGCGATTGATCCATATCAAGCGCGATGCGGATGGGTGAGGCTAGGCTGCGCGCATGCATGCTGACTCGCTCGTCCCTCCGATTGCGGGTGCAGCCGGGCGCTGGGCTGCGCTCGACGAGCCCGACGAATTGCGCGAGTACAGCCGCGCAGCCAAGGGGCATGCGGATGGCGTCATGGAGTCCTTTCTCGCGATCGAGGGGATGCACTGCGCGGCGTGCGCCTTGACGGTCGAGTCAGTGCTGGTCTCCCTGCGCGGTGTCTGCGGCGTCCAGGTCAACGGCGCGGCGGCCACGGCCCGGATCGAATGGTCTCCTGTGGCTACGCGTCCCTCGCAATGGATCGCTGCGTTGGCTGCGGCCGGCTATGGCGCCGTGCCGGCCGGGGATCTGCTGCAGGCCGCGCCACGCGTGAAGGAGCAGCGCCTGCTGCTCTGGCAGTGGCTGGTCGCCGGCTTTTGCATGATGCAGGTCATGATGTACGCGGTGCCGGCGTACGTCGCGGGCGCGGGCGACATCACGCCGGACATCGCGCGCCTGCTGGGCTGGGCTTCATGGGTCCTGACCTTGCCGGTCGTGCTCTTCTCGTGTTGGCCCTTCTTCAGGTCAGCACTGCGCGATCTTCGCAACCGCACGATCGGCATGGACGTCCCGGTCGCGCTCGGCATTGCGATCGCATTCGGCGCCAGCAGCGCCGCCATGTTCGACCCGACCGGACCGCTCGGCCAGGAGGTCTGGTTCGATTCGATCACCATGTTCGTCTTCTTCCTGCTGTCTGGCCGGCTGCTCGAGCAGCGCCTGCGGGACCGGACGGCCGGTTCGCTCGAAGCGCTGATGCGAAGGCTGCCGCAGACCGTGTTGCGGCGGCGTGGCGACGGCGATTTCGAGAGGGTACCGGTACGGCGGCTCGCGGCGGGAGACGTGGTGCGCGTGCTGGCGGGCGAGAACCTTCCCGCGGACGGCTGGGTGCTCGAGGGCACGAGCAGCGTCGACGAGGCGCTGCTCACGGGTGAGTCGCGCCCGGTGCAGCGCCACGGCGGCGATGCGGTGATCGCCGGCAGCCAGAACGTGAACGGCACACTGCTGGTCCAGGTCGAGCGGACGGGGCAGGCCACGCACTACGCCGGCATCGTGGCGTTGATGGAGCAGGCGTCGATGGACAAGCCGCGCCTGGCACGGCTCGCCGACCGCATCGCGGCGCCGTTCATGCTGGGCGTCGTCGTCGCCGCTGCACTCGCGGCGCTGTGGTGGTGGCCGACGGACCATGGCAAGGCGCTGGGTGTGGCCATCGCCGTGCTGATCGTGACCTGTCCCTGCGCACTGTCGCTGGCCACGCCGGCGGCCACGCTTGCCGCCGCCGGCGCGCTGGCGCGCCGCGGCGTACTGGTGCGCCGCCTGCAAGCGCTGGAGACCTGCGCTTCAGTGGACACGGTGGTGTTCGACAAGACGGGCACGCTCACGAACGATCGGCTGGGGCTGGTCGCGGTGCACTGTCGCGCCGACATTCACCACGGCGAAGCGCTGGCGCTGGCGGGCGCCATCGCACAGCACTCGCTGCACCCCGCCGCGCGTTCGATCGCCGATGCCGCCGGCGCTTCCGACTGGACGGCCACGGCATCCAGCGAAGTGGCAGGGCGCGGCATACGAGGGCGCGCGACGCGCGATGGCGGCGTTCATGCGCGTGAAGTGCGGCTGGGTTCGGCTTCTTTTTGCGGCGTCCCCCCCCGAGCGCATCAACCGCTGTGTACCGAGGTGCACCTCGCCGACGAGGCGGGCTGGATGGCGACCTTCGAGCTGGACGAGGCCTTGCGCCCGGATGCTCTGCCGGCGCTCAGTGCGTTGGGCGCCCTCGGCATCCATGCGCGGCTCCTGTCGGGCGACCATGACGCCGCCGCGCAGCGCCTTGCCGCATGCGCGGGCATCGAATCGGCAGCAGGCGACTGTTCGCCGCAAGACAAGCTCGAACGCATCCGGCAACTCCAGCAAAAAGGGGGACGCGTCCTGATGGTCGGTGACGGCCTGAACGACGGCCCGGTGCTGGCCGGAGCCGACGTCTCCATCGCGATGGGACAGGGCGCGCCGATCGCCCAGGCGAAGTCGGACTTCGTCATTCCCGGTGGCCAGCTGGCATCGGTCCCGGCGCTGATCGCTCACGCACGGCGCACGCGACGCATCGTGCGGCAGAACCTGGCCTGGGCCGCCGCCTACAACGCGGTCTGTGTGCCGCTGGCCATCGCCGGGGCGATGCCGCCCTGGCTCGCGGGCCTGGGCATGGCCACCAGCTCGCTGCTGGTCGTCGCGAACTCGTCGCGCCTGTCGCGCATCTCCCCGGGACATTGAATGGACATCCTCTTCCTCCTGATCCCCTTGTCGGTCGCGCTGGCCCTGATGATCCTGGGTGCGTTGGCGTGGGCCGTCTGGCGCGGCCAATTTGACTCGGTGGAGGCTGAAGGCGAGCGGATTCTCCGCAGCGATTGATCTTCATCAAGTTCGCACACGCCTGCGAAGCTGAAACTCGGGGCATCCGAATCAGGCAGGTGCTTCCCATGACAGACAACCCGGCGCAGCTGGCAATCTACGACGACAAGGTCGTGCGGCAATTCTCGATCATGGCCGTCGTATGGGGCGTGGTCGGCATGCTCGTCGGCCTGTTCATCGCCTGCCAGCTGGCGTGGCCCGAGCTGAATTTCGGCATTCCGTGGCTCAGCTATGGGCGCCTGCGCCCGCTGCACACCAATGCCGTGATCTTCGCTTTTGGGGGATGCGCACTGATGGGAAGCAGCTATTACGTCGTGCAGCGTACGTGCCACGTCCCGCTGTTCCTCGGCAAGCTCGCCTCGTTCCACTTCTGGACCTGGCAGGCCGTCATCGTCGCCGCCGCGATCAGTCTGCCGCTGGGCTACACCCAGGGCAAGGAATACGCGGAACTTGAGTGGCCGATCGACATCCTGATCACCATTTCGTGGGTGACGTATGCGATCGTCTACTTCGGCACGATCGGCATCCGCAAGGTGCGGCACATCTACGTCGCCAACTGGTTCTACGGCTCCTTCATCATCGCCGTGGCCATCCTGCACATCGTCAACAGCGCCGCGATTCCAGCCGGCTGGATGAAGTCGTACTCCGCGTATGCGGGGGTGCAGGACGCGATGATCCAGTGGTGGTACGGCCACAACGCCGTCGGTTTCTTCCTCACGGCAGGTTTCCTCGGGATGATGTATTACTTCGTCCCGAAGCAGGCCGAGCGGCCGGTCTACAGCTATCGCCTGTCCATCGTCCACTTCTGGGCGTTGATCTTCACCTACATGTGGGCGGGTCCGCACCACCTGCACTACACCGCGCTGCCGGACTGGACCCAGTCCATCGGCATGGTGTTTTCGCTGATCCTCCTGGCGCCGAGCTGGGGCGGCATGATCAACGGCGTGATGACGCTGTCGGGCGCCTGGCACAAGCTGCGCGACGACCCGATCCTGCGCTTCCTCATCGTCTCGCTCTCGTTCTACGGCATGAGTACGTTCGAGGGCCCGATGATGTCGATCAAGACGGTGAACTCTCTGTCGCACTACACCGACTGGACAGTGGGCCATGTGCACTCGGGTGCGCTTGGCTGGGTGGGCCTGATCACGATGGGGACGCTTTACTACATGATCCCGCGCCTGTTCGGCCAGAAGAAGATGCACTCGGTGCCGGCCATCGAGCTCCACTTCTGGATGGCGACCCTGGGCATCGTCCTGTATATCGCGGCGATGTGGATCGCCGGCGTGATGCAGGGGCTGATGTGGCGCGCCGTGAACGGCGACGGCACGCTGACCTACACCTTCGTCGAGTCGGTGAAGGCCACCTATCCCTTCTACGTGGTGTGCGCCGCCGGCGGCGCGCTGTACCTTGGCGGCATGCTGGTGATGGCCTGGAACACCTGGATGACGGTGACCGAGGGCCGCGCCGAGCGCGTGCCGGTCGCAGTGCCCGCCGCGGCCTGAACGGAACACAAGCAATATGAGCAACGAAAACGCCCCCGTGGCCGCCGGCTTCTCGCACGAGAAGATCGAGACCAACAATTTCCTGATGATCGTGCTGATCCTGCTGGTCATTGCCGTCGGCGGCCTGGTCGAGATCGTGCCGCTGTTCTTCCAGAAGACGACCACGCAGCCGATCGAGGGCATGAAGCCGCTCACATCGCTGCAGCTCGCCGGCCGGGACGTCTACGTCCGCGAGGGCTGCTACAACTGCCACTCGCAGATGATCCGGCCTTTCCGCGCCGAGACGCTGCGCTACGGCCATTACTCGGTGGCAGGCGAATTCGTCTACGACCACCCGTTCCAGTGGGGCAGCAAGCGTACAGGCCCCGACGTGCACCGCGTCGGTGGCAAGTACAGCGACGACTGGCACCGCATCCACCTGAACAACCCGCGCGACCTGGTGCCCGAGTCGAACATGCCGGCGTACCCGTGGCTTGAGAAGACCCCGGTCGACGCCGCGGCCATGCCCGCGCACATGAAGGCATTGCGCAGCGTCGGTGTGCCCTACGCCGACGCCGAGATCGCGCAGGCAGCCAATGACGTGAAGGGCAAGACTGAGGCGGACGCGCTCATCGCGTACCTGCAGTCGCTGGGCCTGGCGCTCAAGTAGCCGGAAGGAAACACCATGGACATCACCACGCTTCGCATCGCGGCCACGCTCGTGTGCTTCGTCACCTTCATCGGCATCCTGGTGTGGGTCTATGCCCGCGCCGACCGGGGCCGGTTCGACGAAGCCGCGCGAATCCCCTTCGACCCCGACTGAATAAGGAAACGGGCATGAGCGATTTCGACAACGAATTCTGGTCGGTTTACGTGGCTGCGCTGACGTTCGCCAGCATCGCCGCTTGTGCGTTGCTCCTGTGGATGACCGGGCGAAAGAAGGGCGTGGCGCATGCCGACAACACCACTGGCCACGTGTGGGACGGCGACCTGCGCGAGATGAACAACCCGATGCCGCGCTGGTGGGTGTGGCTGTTCGTGGTCACCATCGTCTTCGGCCTGCTGTACCTGGTCGCCTATCCCGGGCTGGGCAGCTATGAAGGCCAGCTGAAGTGGAGTGCCCGTGCCGAGCATGCCGCCGAGATGGAACAGGCCGACAAGGAACTGGCGCCGATCTATGCGCAGTTCAAGGAGAAGAAGACCGAGGAGCTGGCCGGTGACGCGAACGCGATGGCCATCGGAGAGCGGCTCTTCATGAACAACTGCGCCCAGTGCCACGGGTCCGACGCACGCGGCAGCAAGGGATTCCCGAACCTGACGGACGGTGACTGGCTGCACGGCGGCACGCCGGAAAAGATTGTCGAGTCGATCACGAAGGGCCGGCATGCCCAGATGCCGCCGATGGGCGCCGCGGTGGGCAGTGCCGACGACGTCAAGAACGTCGCCAACTATGTGCTCAGCCTGTCCAATGCGCCGCACGACTCGCTTCGCGCGCAACTGGGCCGCCCGAAGTTCATCGCCTGCGCAGCCTGCCACGGCGTGGATGGCAAGGGCAACCAGGCCCTCGGCGCGCCCAACCTCACCGACGAAATGTGGCTGCATGGCTGGGGCGAGCAGGCGATCGTCGCCATGATCAACCACGGCAAGACCAACGACATGCCGGCCCAGGAAGGCAAGTTGACGGACGCCCAGATTCATGTGCTGGCGGCGTATGTATGGGGGTTCTCGAACAGGCCGGCGGCAACGAAACCCTGAAGTGAAGGTCATCCCAATCACCAGCGTTCCGGTTGCCGGGGAGCCCGGCGGGTCGCTCTATGAGGCGCAGAGGAAGATCTACCCGCGCCAGGTCACGGGCGTCTACGCGCGGTGGCGCTGGGTGTTCGTGTTCATCACGCAGGCTGTGTTCTACGGTATGCCGTGGCTCGAATGGGGCCAGCGGCAGTCGCTGCTGTTCGACCTGGCGGCGCGGCGTTTCTACGTCTTCGGCTTCGTGCTGTACCCGCAGGATTTCATCTACCTCACCGGGCTGCTGGTCGCGAGCGCGCTGTCGCTGTTCCTGTTCACCGCGCTGGCAGGACGCTTGTGGTGCGGCTTCGCCTGCCCGCAGACCGTCTACACCGAAATGTTCCTGTGGATCGAGCGCAAGGTCGAAGGCGAACGCGGCGCGCGCATGCGCCTGGACGAGTCGCCGCTGACGCTGGAGAAGGTCGTGCGGAAGTGGTTCAAGCACATCCTGTGGATCGGCCTGGCGACGTGGACCGGCTTCACTTTCGTCGGCTACTTCACGCCCATCCGCGAGCTCGGCCTGGAGTTCCTGCAGACGCGCATGGGATCGTGGGAGGTGTTCTGGGTGCTCTTCTACGGCCTGGCCACCTACGGCAACGCCGGCTTCCTGCGCGAGCAGGTCTGCAAGTACATGTGCCCTTATGCCCGCTTCCAGAGCGCGATGTTCGACCAGGACACGCTGGTGGTCAGCTACGACCGCGTTCGCGGCGAGCCGCGCAGCGCGCGTTCGCGCAAGGATGACCCGATGACGTTGAACCTGGGCGCCTGCGTCGACTGCACCCTGTGCGTGCAGGTCTGCCCCACGGGTATCGACATCCGCGAAGGCCTGCAATACGAATGCATCGGCTGCGCCGCCTGCGTCGACGTGTGCAATGGCGTGATGGACAAGATGGCCTACCCGCGTGGCCTGATCCGCTTCACGACGCAACACGCGCTACAGGAGGGCCTGGGCGATGCGCAGATCTGGCGTCGCGCGCTGCGCCCGCGGGTGCTAGTGTACGGCGCCGTGCTGGCCGCGCTGTGCATCGCATTGCTCGCGAGCCTCGTCGCACGCACGCCCTTGAAGGTCGATGTCGTGCGCGACCGCGCGGCACTTTCACGGATCGTCGCCGGCGGCCGGCTGGAGAACGTCTACCGGCTGCAGGTCATGAACGCGACCGAGCGGCCGCAGACTTACCGGGTCACGGCGAGCGGCTTGTCGGGCCTTTTTGTCGCGTCCGAGCAGCGGCTGGAAGTGGGGCCGGCGCAGGCGCGCTGGCTCGCCGTGCGCCTGCAGATTCCGTACGGTTCGGCTGAGCCCGGCTCGCATCCCATCTACTTCGAGGTCGGCACGGAGGGCGGCGACGCCCACGTGAGCGAAAAGTCGGTCTTCCTCGTGCCGCGTTAAGGAGCAACTCATGCACAACCTGTCAACGACGAGTGGCCCCTGGTGGAAATTCGGCTATGTCTGGCTCGTCATGGCCGGCCCGGCTGCGGTCGTCGTCGCCGGTTTCGCCACGCTCTGGATCGCGGTGCGCATGCCCGATCCCGTCCTGTCCGAAGACTATTACCGGCGTGGCCTGGAGATCAACAAGACGCTGGCCAAGGAACGGGCGCTGGCGCCGGCGCTGCAGGGGCGAAACCACGCGGCGACACCTGCACAGAACAAATAGGCCGCGAACGGCCCGAGGAGACCCAAGGATGCCGACAAATCAACTCATGCGCGTTGCCTGGCCGGCCTTCCTCGCCGCCTGCGTGCTGGAGCTGGTCGTGTTCGCGGTGGTGGACCCGCATGACCTGCATTGGGCCGGCCGGCAGCTCGACTGGTCGAGGCAGGGCGTCTATTCGCTCGCGTTCTTCATGTTCTGGGCCGTCAGCGCCGGTGCCGGATGGCTCACCGCGCTGCTCGGGTTTCCCCCGCAAGACACCGTACGAGAGTCAATGGAGTAAATTCAGGCTTTCCTCCTCGAGAGCCGCCGTGCCCTTTTCCGCCTCTGACAGTCTGGGCCTTAGCACGCTGGGCAGCGACCCCGGCAATGCCGCGGCGTTGCTCGCGGGCGTGCTCGACTCGGCCATGGATGCCGTCATCACGGTCGATTCTCATCAGAAGATCGTGCTTTACAACCGCACGGCCGAGAAGATGTTCGGCTGGCTGCGCCCGTCGGTTCTGGGCCAGCCACTCGACAAACTGATTCCCGAACGGTTCCGTCTGCGGCACACGCGGGACGTCGAGCTGTTCGGCGCCACCGGCGTTACTTCGCGGCGCATGGGCGGCATCACCGTCATCCATGGCCTGCGCTCCAATGGCGAGGAGTTCCCGGTCGACGCGTCCATCTCGCAACTCGACACGCAGCAGGGCAAACTCTATACCGTGATCCTGCGCGACGTGACCGAACGGGTGCGCGCGCAAGAGGAGCACAGCGAATTCGCCGCCGCGGCGCATGCGATCCGCGAGGAGGAGAAGCGGCGCGTGGCGCGCGAGTTGCACGACGAGCTCGCGCAGTCGCTCACCGCACTGAAGATGGACACGATCTGGCTGCGCGACAACACGCGCTCAGCCGGAGATGAGTCCGTGTCCAAGTTTGAAGGCATGCTGGTGATGCTCGACCATGCCGTCGCTGCCACCCGCCGGATCGCCGCGGACCTGCGCCCGCTGATGCTCGACGATCTGGGCCTGGTGCCCGCCATCGAATGGCTTGTCGTCAACTTCCAGCAGCGCAACGGCGTGGCCTCCGGACTCCAGGTCGACGATGAGCTCGAGCTGCGCGAGCCGTATGCGACGGCCGTCTTTCGCATCGTCCAGGAGTCGCTCGCCAACGTGGGCAAGCATGCGAATGCAACCAAAGTCACTGTCGCCGTTGCGTACGAGGACGAAGTGGTGAAGGTGGTGGTCGAGGACAACGGGCAGGGCTTTTCAACCTCGGCGCCCCGCAAGTCGCAGTCGCTCGGCCTGATGGGCATGCGCGAACGCGCCCAGCTGCTGGAGGGCACGGCCGCAATCGAAAGCGCTCCGGGCCGTGGTACGCGCGTGGAAGTGCTGATTCCGTTGCGGGCGACGGAAGGGGCCGCATGACCCGGATCGTGATCGCCGACGACCACGCCATCGTGCGCGAAGGCCTCAAGCGCATCGTGTCCGAGGTGAAGGACATGGTGGTCACGGGCGAGGCGGCCGACGGCGCGGAAGTGATGCAGCGCGTGCGCGAGCTCGACTTCGATGTGCTGGTCCTGGACCTGTCGATGCCTGGGCGCAGCGGCATGGAGCTGATCAAGCTGGTGAAGGCCGAGAAGCCCAAACTGCGCATCCTCATCCTGAGCATGCACCAGGAGTTGCAGTATGCGGTGCGCGCCATCAAGTCCGGCGCGAGCGGCTACCTCACGAAAGAGAGCGCGCCGGTGCAGCTCGAACAGGCCATCCGCAAGGTCGCGGCAGGCGGCGCTTTCGTTACGCCCGAGGTTGCCGAGCAACTTGCGCTGGGTGCCATGCCTGGCAGCGCTCGCCCACCGCACGAGATCCTGTCGGACCGCGAGTTCGAGGTGTTCCGCCAGCTGGCCGCGGGCGTGTCGGTCACGGATATCGCTACGAGCCTGACGCTCTCGGTCAAGACCGTGAGCACCCACAAGGCGAACCTGATGCAGAAGATGAGCTTGCAAAACGTCAGCGACATCGTTCGCTACGCCATGAAGCACGGCCTGGCCTCGGACGATTCCGAGGCCCCCTAAGAGCGCCGCCCCTTTCGATTCGGAATGCGCCTAGCCTCCATTTGGGCCGGCGCCGATTCCGCGCGCGGCCGTTTCGCGCGACAGTGCTTCCATGTCGCAACGGAACGCCGCCATCAGAGTCTTCCTCTCGGATGACTCGCCCCTGATCCGCACCCGGGTCGCGGCCATGCTGGGCGCCCCGGCGATGAGCATCGTGGGGCAGGCCGGCACACCGCGCGGCTCGATCGACGGCATCCTCGCCAGCCGCCCCGACGTTGTCGTGCTCGATGTGCAGCTCGAAGGCGGTTCCGGGCTCGAGGTGCTGCGCGCCGTGCATGCCGCGCAGCCGGAGATCGCCTTCATCGTTTTCAGCAACGACTCGGCGCTCGCCTTCCGCAAGCGCTACCTGAGCGAAGGCGCGGCTCGCTTCCTCGACAAGAGCACCGAATTCGACCAGCTCAGCCAGGCGATTGCCAGCTGCGCGGCGGGTGCCGAGCACCCCCCCGCTTCATGAAACCAAGGAATACAGCAATGACCACCGCCATCGCCCAGTTCGAAGCGCCCGCGCGCACCCCCCGCGTCGTTGCGATGGCCGTGCACGAACCGTCCCACGCCGTCCGGGCAATCACGACCTCCTGCTCCACCTGCCACCTGCGCGACCTGTGTCTGCCATGCGGCATGCAGGAGGTCGATCTGACGCACCTGGACAGCCTGATGTTCTCGCGCCGCAAGGTCGCGGCGGGCGACACGCTGTACGCGGCGGGCGACCGGTTCCACCACATCTACGCTGTGCGCAGCGGCATGTTCAAGTCCAGCATCCTGCTGGCGAGCGGGCGCGAGCAGATCAGCGGGTTCCACATGGCCGGCGAGCTGATGGGCCTGGACGGTGTCGCCCAAGGGGCCCATGCAAGCAACGCCACGGCACTGGAAGACACCGAGGTCTGCGCGATTCCCTATGCGCGCGTGACCGAGTTTTCGGCGGGGGGTGCCGGTATGCAGCAGGCGGTCAGCAAGCTGATGAGCCGGGAGATCGTGCGCGAGCACGGCCTCATGATGCTGCTGGGCAGCATGAGCGCCGAGGAGCGGCTCGCAGCCTTCCTGCTGAACCTGTCGCAGCGGCTCAAGGTCCGCGGGTATTCGCCCGTCGAGTTCCACCTGCGCATGTCGCGCGCCGAGATCGGCAGCTACCTCGGCATGAAGCTGGAGACCGTGAGCCGGACCTTCTCCGCCTTCCAGCAGCAGGGGCTGCTGGAAGTCGACAAGCGGCACATCCGCATCGTCGACATGGCGGCCCTCTCGCGTGCATTCGAGGGGGAAGTCCATTGAGTCGGACCGAAGGCGCCGCGTTCAGCCAGGCTTGCCGTCCAGCCGTGGCCGCGTGAGCACGGGCCAGTAGCGCACCGCGTACAGGGCGAAACCGCTCGACCAGAGCGCAGCGGAGCAGACTACCGCCTGCTGAGTCCACGCAGGCCAGACCCATGGAGCCACCACGCGCACCAGCGCAGCGGCGCTGACGAGGACGAAGCACGCGACATCCCAGCGATCCGCCAGCAATGGCCGAGCTGTGTGGCCACGCGCCGTACGGACCATCATGCCGATGATGAGCCCGCCCGCGCAGCCCACTGTCAGCGCATGGACTGCCGTCGAAGCGGGTAGCCAGCCGAATTGCGCGAGCGACCGGACCGCCAGGTGCAGCGGCAGCCAGGCATAGGCGAGGTGCAGCACCCATACGAGCGGCGTGCGGCCTGTCTTCCAGGGTCGCCAGAGCAGCCAGCGCGCAAGGTGCGCTGCCGAGCCAGCCGCGGCGACTGCGGCCGAAATGCCATGCCACTGCAGCACGTCGGTGCCAAGCAGCACCAGGATCAACCCCAACGCGGCTTTCTCCACGAGCGGATGGCGCGCGGCACCGGCGCCCGGCACGCCGCTGTTGGTGAACATCGGGATCACGCGCCCGCCCATCACGGCCATGATGAAGAGCAGCGCGTCCAGCGCGACCTGGATGCCAAGCCAGCCGGGAATCGCGTAGATTCCCAGCCGGTCCAGATGCACGGCGAGCGACGCGAAGCTCATCAGAACAAGCAGTGCGATGAAGAAATAGTTGCGACGCAGCCCAGCGGCGATGAAGGGGATCGCGAGCGCTATCGCCGCTGCCAGCGGAAAGGCCGTGTCGACAATCGCTGCGGCCCAGCCCCAGGGCGTGAGGACGAGGACACGTCCCGCGACCCATAGCGCTGCGAGGGCAGCCAGCAGGGGACCGGCGGGCGTCGGCCGGCTCGACCAGTTGCGCCCCGCCGTGAACAGGAAACCCACGACGACCGCAAGCGCGAACCCAAACAGTATTTCATGCGCGTGCCACATCGGCCCGTCGAGGTAGGGCCGGCCCAGCCAGCCCGTGAACTGGAGGGCCCACAGCCCGATCGAGATCGCCGCGAAGATGCTTGCGAGCAGATAGAACGGGCGAAAGCCGAGTTGCCAGAGCGCAAAACCTTCAGGGGCCGGGGGTGTGGCCGCCTCGTCGATAGGGATGATCTGCGCCATCAGCTCGTCCTTTTGGCGCGCGCGGCGCCTTTGATGATTCGCCATGCGACAGCCGCGGCGATCACCGTTTCAGCGGTGTGACGGCTGTATTCCAGCTGCGCCTATGCTAGGGGGAGGTTCTTCGCGGGAATTTGACCTGCGTCAATCAAGGTGCCTGCCGCGCGCGCCAAGCTCGGGGCCTATGACTTATCCAACGCATTTCCAGCAGCTCGTGCAGGCTGCCGCGGCGCAGCCCGAGCCGCAGCGCCTGTTGTTCGTGTTCGCGGCGGCCAGCCTGCCGGACGACGCGACGGCAACGCAGCGGGACCGATTCCTGGCCGGCGGGGGTGGCGCGCTCGAGCCGCTGGCCTGCGTCGACAAGGGGGTTGACGATTTCACGACATTCGAAGCGCTGGTGGCCGAGTCGCGCGACGCAAGCCCACCCTGGCAGGTGGTCTTCATCGCCGGCCTCGCGGGGCTGGACGGCCGCGCGCCCTCGAGCCAGCTGATCGACGGCGCGCTTGAAGCCATGGTGGAGCGCATTCGCACCGGCTCGCTCGGCGGCCTGATGGCCCTCGATGTGGCGGGGGAACCTCTGTCTTTCTCCTAAAGTTCGGCTAACGGATCCGTGGCGGTGCGGCGAGCTGCTCGGGAGTCGTGAAATAGGCCGACGTCGCGCCGGCCCGCGACCGCGCACGAGCCAGTTCGTGGCGCGCGACCGTGCGCAAATGCACCTCGTCCGGCCCGTCCATCAGGTGCAGCGCACGGCCCCAGCTCCAGAAATAGGCCAGCGGCGTGTCGGGGGACAACCCCATCGCTCCGAAGGCCTGCATCGCCCGGTCCACCACGCGTGACTGCAAGCGGGCGGCGACGACCTTGATCGCGGCGACACGGGCGCGCAAGTCCCCTGCGTCGTGTGTTCCCTGGTCGAGTGCCCAGGCGGTGTTCAGCACCAGCAGGCGCGCCTGGTCGATCTCGATGCGCGACTGCGCTATCCAGTCCTGCACGTTCGCGAAGTCCGACAGGTGCTTGCCGAAGGCCTCGCGCTCCAGCGTGCGCTCAGTCGCCAGTTCGAGCGCCAGCTCGCACTGGCCGACGGTGCGCATGCAGTGGTGCACGCGCCCCGGCCCGAGCCGCGCCTGCGCCATCGCGAAGCCCTCGCCCCAGAGGCCCAGCAACGCGTCCTGTGGAACACGCAGGTCCTTGAAGATAATCTCGCAGTGGCCCTCCGGCGCATGGTGGTGCAGCACGCTGATGTTGCGCACCATGCGCACGCCGGGTGTTTCGGCTGGCACCAGCACCATGCTGTGGTTGCCGTGCGAGTTGGCCGCACCGTTGTCGCCGCCCTCGTTGCGGCACATCACGATCAGCAGCATGCAATTCGGGTGAGCGGCGCCGGTGATGAACCACTTTCGGCCGTTGATCACCAGCTCGCCGCCTTCGCGCCGAACGGCCGTCTGCAGATTGGTCGGGTCCGACGATGCGACGTCCGGCTCCGACATCGCGAACGCGGAACGGATCGTGCCGTCAAGCAGCGGCGTGAGCCACCGCGCGCGTTGTGCCTCGCTCGCGAAGCGGTGCAGCAATTCGATGTTGCCGGTGTCGGGTGCGCTGCAGTTGAAGACTTCGGCGGCCCACGGCAGGCGGCCCATCGCTTCGGCGAGCGGTGCGTAGTCGAGGTTCGAAAGGCGCGTGCCGGGCTCGCCTTCGCGCAGGCCGGGCAGGAAGAGGTTCCAGAGGCCCACTTCGCGCGCGAGAGCCTTCAGGTCTTCCATGAAAGGCGGAGGAAACTCGCCTGAGTTGGCCGCCTGGTGCCACGCCGCGTTGTACGGCAGCACGTAGCGCTCCATGAACACCGCCAGGCGCGCACCCATCGAGATCGCGAGGGCCGAGGGGGCAAAGTCCATGAGGGTCAATCGGCCTGGACGTTCAGTCGAGGAAACTGGCGTACCGTTCGGGCTCAGGGCGCACCCGCAGAGCCTTGGCGCGCGTCGCGGTGCCCATGCTGATGAACGAAACAGCCTGCTCGCCATCGCGCAGTCCGAAGAGTTCGCGCAACGCCTGTGAGCCCATGGCCTTGCCGCTGGTGAGCGCCGAGCCGAACCCCATCGCAGTCGCCATGAGCAGCATGTTCTGGATCGCGCAGCCCGCTGACAGCAGGCGCTCATGCGGGGGGATGTCGTGGCCCGCTTCGCCGGCCAGGACGGTGCCCAGCATGAGCAGCGGCGCGCGAAACGCCTTCTCGTGCACCTGGGCCAATTGGTCGGGCGTTGCCTGCGCGTCGCGTGCAAGCAGCGCCGCTGCAAAGGCATCCGCCAGCCGCGCGCGCTGCCCGGCGGGGATCACGATGAAACGCCATGGCACCAGCTCGCCGTGGTCGGGTGCGGCTGCGGCGCAACGCAGGATGGCATCGAGCTGGCCAGCGTCGGGACCGGGGTCCGCGAGCCTCTTCGGAAGCACTGTCTGCCGGCGCTCGATCAGTTCGCGCGTCCATTCGACGCACGAAGCCGCGTCAAGCGGTCCGGGCATCTGCACACGGGTGTCCATGGCTTACCCGCACCCGCCCAGGTGGCCGCACTGCGTGCAGTAGTCGCAACCGTCCTTGCGGATCATCGCGTGCGCGCCGCACTCCGGGCATTTGGCACCGCTCATCGCGGGCGGTGATGGGTCCGGCGCGCGGTCGGCGTGCAGGCCGATCGGCGCATCGCCTTCGCTTCGCAGCGCGATCAGGTTCTGCAACGCGAACGCAATGGCGGCCACTTCCGACTCGTGCCACCGTGGCACCTCGCTGCCATCCGCTTTGCGGTAGGTGCCCAGGCGCACCGGCCCGCGGTCCCAGGCGACCTTTCGCATGTCGGCCAGCGCCCGGTCGAGGAAGCCGCCGCGGGCCGCGAGCGACAGCAGCCGCATGCTCGCCGTCACCCACTGCTGGGACTCTGCTTTCTGCCCGACCGGCATGAAGAACTCGATGGCGCGGTCGCGACCGTCGGGCAGCGGCAGGAACGAGACGACGAGGTACAGGTGCTGGCGGCCCTGTTGCGTCCAGTATTCGATCTTCTCGGCGACGGCCTCGAGCGCACCGGCAGGACGGCGCGCGATCACTGTGCGCATGGGGTCGATGGCCGGTGCCTCACGAGCGGATGCCGGTGGCGCGTTGCCGGCTTCGAGCACGGCCCCGACAATGCTGTTGGGCCGGTAGGTCGCCAGCCCCTTGAGTCCGGCCTGCCAGCCCTGCCGGTAGATGCCCCTGAAGTCGTCGTAAGGGCAGTCCACGGGGACGTTCACGGTCTTCGAAATGGCAGTATCGATGAACGGCTGTACCGTGCGCATCATCTCGATATGGCCGTGCACGTCCATCTGCAGCGCCGAAACGAAGTAGTTCGGCAGCTTGCCTGTGTCGCCGCCGAGCGCAACGAACAGGCGCCATGCGTGGTCCTGCACTTCGTATTCGCTCGTGCTGCCGTCGGCTTCGCGTTTCTTGCGCCTGTAGGTCCATGAGAACGCGGGCTCGATGCCGTTCGATGCGTTGTCGGCGAACGCGAGACTCACGGTGCCCGTCGGCGCGATCGACAGCAGGTGGCTGTTGCGGATGCCGTGCTCGCGGATCGCCTCGCGCAACGGCTCGTCGAGCCTGCTCGCGAAAGTGCCTGCCTCGAGGTAGCGGCGGGCGTCAAACAGCGGGAACGTGCCTTTCTCGCGTGCCAGCTCAACCGAAGCGAGGTAGGCCGCATCGCGCATGAAGCGTGCAATGCGGCCGGCCATCTCGCGGCCGGGGGCGGTGTCGTAAGGCAGGCACAACATCACCAGCGCATCGCCCAGGCCGGTGAAGCCGACGCCGATGCGCCGCTTGGCCATCGCTTCCGCGCGTTGCTGCGGCAGCGGCCAGAAGGTGAGGTCCAGCACGTTGTCCAGCGCGCGCACCTGCAGCGCCACGGCCGCGCCGAACGCGTCAAAGTCGAACCGGGCCGCGCCGCCGATGCCGAACGGGCTGCGCACGAAGCGGGTCAGGATGACGGGGCCGAGGTCGCAGCAGCCGTAAGGGGGGAGCGGTTGTTCGCCGCAGGGATTTGTCGCCGCGATCTGTTCGCAATAGCGCAGGTTGTTGTCGCGGTTGATGCTGTCGGGAAACAGGATACCGGGCTCGGCGAAGTCGTAGGCCGACCGCATCACCATGTCCCATAGTTGCTCGGCGGGCAGTGAGCGATACACCCACATGCCATCGTCGCGCTGGTGCGCGCCCGCCGCGATGATCGCGGCGCCGGGCCGTGCGGTGTGCACGAGGTCCCAGTCGCCGCCGGCCGTGAGCCGGTCCATGAACGCGTCAGGCACGGCCACGGACACGTTGAAGTTGGACCAGCGACCCGGCTGGCGCTTGGCCGTGATGAATTCGGGCACGTCTGGATGGTCGATGCGCAGCACGCCCATCTGCGCGCCACGTCGCGCGCCGGCGCTTTCTACCGTCGCGCACGAGCGGTCGAACACGTCGACGTAGCTGCATGGCCCTGAAGCGAGCGAGGCGGTGGCGCTCACCTCGGCGCCGCGCGGACGGATGCGCGAGAAGTCGTAGCCGACGCCGCCACCGCGCCGCATCGTCTCCGCGGCTTCGCGTAGCGCTTCATGGATGCCGGGGTAGCCGCCGGCGTCTACGCCCTGGATGCAGTCGCCCACCGGCTGCACGAAGCAATTGATGAGCGTGGCCTGCAGCGCGGTTCCAGCAGCGCTCATGATGCGGCCGGCGCCGATCGCGCCAGCGCACAGGTTCTCGTAGAAAAGCGCTTGCCAGCCCGCGCGCTGTGCCTCCGGCTCGACGGACGCAAGGGCGCCGGCCACCCGCGCAAACAGGTCCTGCGCGCTGGTCTCACCGGGCTTGAGGTATTTCTCGCGGAGCACATCGTCGGTGATGGGCTGTGCGCGCAGCACGCCGGGGAGGTCGTCGCGCATCATGCGACGGCACCCGCGTCCACGCCTTCGGCAACGCCTTCAGGCACCACGGCCGCCACCAGCCATTGCATCAATTCTCGCACCGGCCGGATCTGGGCGCCGAACGGCAACCGCCCTGCGCCCCGGAAGAACAAGCCCTTATCCACCGATCCGTCCAGCGCGTGGCCGAGCGTCTTGTCGATGCAGAACTGGCCCCAGGTTGCGTTGCCGTCGCGCAGCCCGCAATGCGCGAGGCAATCGAACCACATCGTGCAGTGCGGCTTGACGTGGGCGTGCTTCTGCAGGCGCGGTTCCAGGCGGAGGTACTTTTCGAGCCACGGTGTGCGCACGGCGCGCGCCGGCAGGCCGGCAACGCTGGTGAATTCCACGATGTCTTCTGGCCGCGCCTCGGCAAGCACGCGTTTGAATTCGGGATGCGCATCGGACTCGGCCGTGACGGCGAACGCCGTGCCGAGCTGGACCGCCGCAGCGCCTAGCCCTTGCAGGCGGCGGATGTCGTCGAGGCTGGAGATGCCGCCGGCCGCAATCAACGGAATGCGCCCTTCGATGCCTGAAGTGCGAAAGAACGCCAGCACCTCGGGCAGCACAACGTCGAAGTCGAAGCGGCGATCGTTCAGGTCGGCGACCTTCGCCGCGCCAAGGTGACCGCCCGCGAGCTTCGGATGCTCGATGACGATGGCGTCGGGCAGACGCCCCTTTTTCTCCCATTTGCGCACCACGAGCTGAACGCCGCGCGCATCGGACAGGATAGGGATCAGCGCAACGTCGGGGAAGTCGCGTGCCAGGTCCGGCAAGTCCAGCGGCAGGCCCGCCCCGACCACGACGGCATCGATCCCGCAGGCCAGCGACTGTCGCACATAGGATTCGTATTCGCTCACGGCGCGCATGATGTTGACGGCGACCAGGCCACGGCCGGCCGAGAGTTCACGCGCCTTGGCGATCTCGCGTGCCAGCGCTTCGAGATTGGCCACGTTGATTTTCTCCTTGGCCTCGGCGCCCTCCAGGTGGTCGGTGCGGGCCATCAGGTCCGGATGGTGGCGGCGCAGGTCGACGGAGGAAATGGTCCCGATGCCGCCGAGGCCGGCCACCGTGCCGGCCAGCCCACCGGCGGAGACGCCCACGCCCATGCCGCCCTGCACGATAGGGATCAGGTCCTTGCCGGCGAGCCGCCAGGTTCTGAGGCCCGATTCAAGGGCGGCCGCGCGCAGCGACGCCGCCTGCGCTTGCGACTCGGTAGCGCCGGCAGCGCCAGCGTCATGTCTCGATGATTTGTCCATCGTAGTCCACATGTCATTGCACCAGTGGCGAGTCTGCCGCGTCCAGCGCCACACCCTCGACCTGGGCGTCACCCGCCAGCACCTGCAGGCACTGGCGCAGCGCCGTGACATAGGACTGCTGGTGCAGGGCCATTCGCACCGCGCCCTGGACTGATTCGAACGACTGGGCGGCGCCCGGCTCGCGCTCCAATACCTCCACCACATGCAGGCCGAAGCGGCTGTGCACCAGGCGCGGCAACACACCGACCTCGACATGGCCGAACAACTCTCGTGCGAACTCCGAGGCGCATTCGGCGGCAGTCAGCCAGCCCAGCTCGCCGCCGTGTTCGCCGCTGGGGCAATTGGACAGCTCGCGGGCAGACCGGCCAAACCGGTCGTTGGCGCTGCCGTCGTGGCAGCGGACATCCAGCAGGCAAGTCTCGGCGCGATTGCGCAATGCCACCACGTCCATGCCGGGTGTGACGGCAAACAGCACGTGCCGCGCGCGCACCCGCTCGCCAGTGCGGTAGCGCGCTGGGTTGGCCGCGTAGTGCCGCCTGCAGGCCTCATCGGACGGATCGGGAACCTGCACTTCACTGGCCAGCCAGCTGTCAATGGCCTCGGAGGCGTCTTCGCTGACGAAGCCATCGGTGGGCGGCTGGTCGGCGCCATCGAGCAGGCCGGCGCGGAGGGCCGCCTGACGGAGTAGCTCGGTGCAGGCGCGCTGGCGCATTTGTTCGACGGTCAGAGTTTCCTGCGGCGTGTTCAGCGGCACGCCGTTGATCCGGGCGATGTCGGCCAAGGCATCAATGGGGGTGGCAGTGGTCATGGCGAACCCTTTTCAGCGGTTGGTCGGGCGCATCGCGGCGGCCACGCTTCGCGGAGGCACCGCGCTGGCCTGCCCGGGCATGTCGTGGCCGGTCGGCACGTTCAGGCGCCGGCTGCGCACGACCTGGTGCGGACGGAAGAGAAAGCCGATGGTGACGAAGCCGCTCCAGACATGGACCAGCCGGCTGAACGGGAACAGCAGGAAGATGGTCATGCCAAACACGACATGGAACAGGTAAGGCCAGGCCAGCGCGGACAGCGCCGTGGCGTCGACCGGGCGCAGGGTCACGATGCGCTGCGCCCAGTCGGCCAGGATCAGCATCACGCTGCCGTCCGAGTGCTGGAACGAGTAGGGGATGGTGATGAGACCCACCACCAGCTGCACCCACAGCACCACCAGGATGGCGATGTCGGTCGAGTGGCTGGTATGGCGGATCCGGTCGTCAAACACCCGCCGGTACAACAGCAGCGTCAGGCCAACGAAGCACAGCAGGCCCGCGATGCCGCCGGCCGTGATGGCCAGCATCTGCTTGGTCGCCGCGCTCATGAAGACGCCGTACAGTGCGTGCGGGGTGAACAGCCCCACCAGATGCCCGAAGAACAGGAACAGCACGCCGATGTGGAACAGATTACTGCCCCAACGCAATGTGCCGGCCCGCAGCATCTGCGACGAGTCGCTCTTCCAGCTGTACTGGTTCTGGTCAAACCGGATCAGGCTGCCGAGGATGAAGACGGTGAAGCAGACATAGGGATAGACCTGGAACAGAAAACCGTAGACGCCGCTCATGACGCTGCTCCTTGAAGTGGGGCCTGCCGAACGATATGCACCGGCTGGGGCTGGCCCGGCTTGGCCTGGCCTTGGGTGGAGCAGCCGTCGAACACCACTGGTTCGGCCCAGCTTTCATCGATCGGGGGCTCGGCGGCCGGCTCCACGGCTTCGGCTTTTTCACCCGCCAGCTCCAGCAACGCGCCCAGTACGCTGGCATAGGCGCTTTCGCGTTTGTGCAGCGCGCCGAAGATGCCGGTGAGCAAGTGCGCAATCTCGCCGAGAAAGGCTTTTGCTTCGCGCGCAGGCTGGGTCGAGACGAACTCCAGCACGGCCGGCAGGTAGTCCGGCAGCTCGCCTTCGACCAGGACCAAGCCTGCCTTTTCGTAGGTTTGGCCCAGGTCGATCATGGCGGGGCCGCGGTCTCGCGAATCGCCATGGACATGCTCGAACAGGTGCAGCGAGGTGGCGCGCCCACGGTCGAACAGCTCCACATAGGCGGCTTCGCAGTCCAGCGGGGCGGCCGCTTGCAGCCTGGCGATCAAGGCCAGCAGCTCAGCGCTGCGCGCTGGTGACAGTGCGCGCTGCTGGCGCAGCAACTGCGTCATCTCGGGCAGGTGACCGCGTAGCCGCGCGTCCGGGTAGCCGAGCAGTGCGGCCAGAATGCGCACCGTCACGGCGCCGGTATTGGTTTGCTGCGCCATGCTAGATCTCCGCCTTGATGGGAATGGTGCGTTTTTTCTCCGCACCGAACAGGCTCACTTCGCTGGTGCCGTCCGAGCAGCCGTTGCCGAAGGTGAAGCCGCAGCCGCCTTTGACGTTGAACGTGTTCTCGGCATACTCACGGTGTGTGGTGGGGATGACAAAGCGGTCTTCATAGTTGGCGATCGCCATCACGTGGTACATCTCTTCTACCTCCGCCTGCGTGATCCCGACCTGTTCCAGCACCGCCAGGTTGATGCGCTCGTCGACGTGTTTCTGCCGCTGGTAGGCTCGCATGGCGAGCATGCGCTCCAGGGCGCGAACCACCGGCGCGGTATCGCCCGCCGTCAGCAAGTTGGCCAGGTACTTGACCGGGATGCGCAACTGGTTGACGTCGGGAATCTCGCCGTTGTTACCCAGGTGGCCGGCGTTCGCGGCCGCGCTGATCGGGGACAGCGGCGGCACATACCAAACCATCGGGAGGGTGCGGTACTCGGGGTGAAGCGGCAGCGCCACCTTCCATTGCACCGCCATCTTGTAGACCGGGCTGTTGCGCGCGGCATCCATCCATTTGTCGGGGATTTCATCGCTGCGGGCCTGGGCGATCACCTTGGGGTCAAACGGATCCATGAAGATGTCGAGTTGCGCCTGGTACAGGTCGCGGTCGTGTTCAACGCTGGCCGCCTCCTGGATGCGATCGGCGTCGTACAGCAGCACGCCCAGGTAGCGGATCCGCCCCACACAGGTTTCCGAGCAAACTGTTGGCTGGCCGGCTTCGATGCGCGGGTAACAGAAGATGCACTTCTCGGCCTTGCCGGACTTCCAGTTGTAGTAGATCTTCTTGTAGGGGCAGCCCGAAACGCACATGCGCCAGCCGCGGCACTTGTCCTGGTCGATCAGGACAATGCCGTCTTCCTCGCGCTTGTAGATCGAGCCGGAGGGGCAGGAGGCCACGCAGGCCGGGTTCAGGCAGTGCTCGCACAAGCGCGGCAGGTACATCATGAAGGTGTTTTCGAACTGGCCGTACATCTCTTTCTGGATGTCGTCGAAGTTCTTGTCCTTGCTGCGTTTGGAGAACTCGCCGCCCAGGATTTCTTCCCAGTTCGGGCCCCAGACGATCTTGTCCATCTGCTTGCCGGTGATCAGGCTGCGCGGCCGGGCCGTGGGGGTGGCCCTCATTTCCGGCGCCGACTGCAGGTGGGCATAGTCGAAGGTGAAGGGCTCGTAGTAGTCGTCGATCTCCGGCAGGTAGGGATTGGCGAAGATGCGCATCAGGAGCTTCCACTTGGCGCCCTGGCGCGGCTCGATCTTGCCGTTGGCCTTGCGCACCCAGCCGCCGTTCCACTTGTCCTGGTTCTCCCATTCCTTGGGGTAGCCGATGCCGGGCTTGGTCTCCACGTTGTTGAACCAGGCGTACTCCATGCCGGGCCGGCTGGTCCAGACGTTCTTGCAGGTGACCGAGCAGGTGTGGCAGCCGATGCATTTGTCCAGGTTCAGCACCATGCCGATTTGCGCGCGGATTTTCATGCTGCCTCCTGCCGAGCCGCCTCAAAGGAGGCAAGCCCCCTGGGAGGCAGAGAACGAAAGTGAACGTGGGGGATCATGCAGTCTCTCCTTGTGCAAGAGTCGGCTTGACCAACTGCTCTGCGACCGGTGTGTCCAGCCAATCGACCTTGACCATCTTGCGCACCACAACGAACTCGTCTCGGTTGGTGCCGATGGTTCCGTAGTAGTTGAAGCCATAGCTGAACTGGGCGTAGCCGCCGATCATGTGCGTCGGCTTGGTGATCGTGCGCGTCACGCTGTTATGAATGCCGCCCCTCATGCCGGTGATCTCGGACCCCGGCACGTTGATGATCTTTTCCTGCGCATGGTACATCATGCACATGCCGCTCGGCACGCGCTGGCTGAC
>JBDSWB010000200.1:0-6758 GCA_039926915.1 Ramlibacter sp. | reverse complement strand
CTAGTCGGTCGGGTTCGAGATGCCGCTGGCGACGTGGCCCGAAGGGACGTGCCGCGCCGCATGGTTGACGTGGCCGGTCTGGTCGTCGAAGAAAAAATCGGGTTCGAACTCGCGCAGGAACTCGCCTTTGGGAAGGCCGCCGAGGAACATTGCCTCGTCCACACGGATGTCCCAGTCCATCAGCGTGCGAATCGCCCGCTCATGGGCCGGCGCGCTACGGGCCGTCACAAGAGCGGTGCGGATGCGCATCGCCGGTGTGCCTGCCTGCTGCAGGCGGTGCAGCGCGGACAACAGCGGCTTGAACGGGCCCTCGGGCAGCGGCTGCGCGGCTTTGCTCTGCTCGTGTTGCTGGAAGGCGGTCAAGCCCTGCGACTGGAACACGCGCTCGGCCTCGTCGGAAAAAAGCACGGCATCGCCGTCGAAGGCGATGCGCACCTCGTGGGGGTAGTTGCTGCCGGCCAGCACTGATTCAGTCAGTACGCGCGCTGCCGGAAAGCCGGCGGCCAACGCCTCGCGCACGTCCTCCGCGTTGGCGGAGAGGAACAGGTGGGCCCCCAGCGGACGCAGGTACCGAAACGGAGAGCGGCCCTGCGTGAACACGCCTCGCTCGAGCTTGATCTCGTTCGCCAGCCCGGAGCGGAAGATGCGCATGCCCGAAACCGGGTCGTTGCGCGAGAGGATCACCACTTCGACGCGTTGCGCAGCCGTGTCATTGAAGGCCAGAAGTTTCTTGATCAGCGAAAAAGCAATGCCCGGCCGCGCGGGCAGGTCCAGCCGCTCGAACTGGAGCGTCATGTAGGCCTGTGGATCGCCGGATTCGTAGACGCGGTTCTCCTCTTCGAGGTTGAAGAGCGCGCGCGAAGAGATCGCGACCACCAGCTTGTCGTCGAGCGAGACGGCCATGCTCAATTTCCCTTCCCGCTCAGTACAGCCGAGCGCAAAGGGGCGACCCCTACGTGGACCACCGCGGAACCGGCTTCGCCGGGCCGCTGGTGGTGCCCCCTTGAGGGGGGGGCGCCGCAGGCGCTTCGGGGGGGAACCATTACCGTGCGAACTGGTTCAGCTGGATGATGGGCAGCAGCACCGCCAGAACGATCAGCATCACCACGAACCCCATCGCGACGATCAGCAGCGGCTCCAGGATGGTCGCCATCTGCATCGCGCGTCGCTGCACTTCGGCGCCCAGCTGGTTGGCCGCCCGCTGCAGCATCGCCGGCAGTTGCCCGGTCTGTTCGCCCATCCGGGCAAACATCGAGAGCAGGCCGGGGAAGCGCTTTTTCTGCGCCATCGCCGAAGCCAGGGGCGCGCCCTCGCGCACCAGGACCAGGGCATCCATCGCGTCGGCGCGCATGGCGCGATTGCCCAGCGTTTCCGCCGCGGCCTGCAGTGCCTTGAGGATGGGGACGCCCGCGCCGGCCAGCATGGCCAGCGTGCTGGCGAACCGCGCGGCGTTATAGCCGCGGGAGAGCCGGCCGATCAGCGGCAGCTTGAGCCAGGCCGCATCGAAGCGCTCGCGCGTCGCCGTGTTGCGCAAGGCCAGCCGGCCGATCACCGTACCCACTGCCACCACCAGCAGCGCGAGCCAGCCCCAGCTGCGAACCAGGCCGCTCACGGCCAGCATGGCCACGGTGAGGAAGGGCAGGGCGCGCTTGCTGCCCACAAAGACGTTGGCCACCTGCGGCACCACATAGGCGACGAGGAACAGCACGATGGCGATGGCGACGACCGTGACGATGGCCGGGTACAGCACGGCGCCTAGCAGCCGCGCCTGCAGCGCCTGTCGCTCTTCCAGGTCATCGGCCAGGCGCTCCAGCACCAGCCCCAGGTTGCCGCTTTGCTCGCCGGCGCCGACCACCGCGACGAAGATGTCCGGGAACTCCCTTGGGAAACGCGCCAGCGCCTTGCCGAACGGCGAACCGGCATTGACCTCGGCCCGCAGCGCCCCAACCAGGTGGCGCTGGCGATCGTTCTCCGCTTCGTCGGTCAGCGCGGTCAGCGCGCGCTCCAGCGGCAGGCCCGAGGTGATGAGGCCTGCGAGTTGCCGCGTCCAGATCGCGAGGCCGGCGGGATTGAACACGGCGCGGGTGAAAGCGCGCTGGCTCCAGCTGTAGCTCTGCTCGTTGGCGGCTACGCCCGAGCTGACGGGCACCACCTGCAACGGCACCAGGGCCTGCGCGCGCAGCATCCCGCGCACGGCCTTGGCGGTGTCGGCTTCCATCAGGCCGCGGCGGGTCTCGCCTTGCGCGTCAAGGGCCTCAAACGAATAGGCTGGCATAGGACCGATTATGGTGCTCTCCGGGTACAGGAGATCGCGCCTTGGCGCTTGATAGAAGTCGCGAGTCGCGGCAGGCGGCACCCGGCGCGGACTCATACTGGGTCGGTCGGCGCTGTGCGCGCCGACTTCGCTGCGATTCCTGGCCTGGGGCCGGTGCCGCATAACTCACTTCGCGCCCGAAAGCCGCTTCGTTCAAACAGATGCGGCAAGCATGAAACGTGGCGCGCTGAAGCGCGCTCCGGCCCCAGGGCAGGAATCGCAGCCGTCCCAGAAATCGCCCCCGCCGGGTGCCACCTACCGCGACAGCCAACCTGGGTGGAATACTAAATGCGGCGCGCGAACTGGTCTCTTCAAAGGCGCTTGTTGACGAGCCTGCTGCGCGCAATTCGGCAAGGCATCTGCGATCGCCGATTTTGTGGCGGCGTCGTGTAACTCGCTACGCCCTGAGAAAATAGGGTATGGCGACAGGAGCCCGCATTCACCGCAACATTCCGCAGGCGTACCTGCGCGGGTTCGGCTAGAAGTGTGGAAAGAGGAAATGGTAGTCAACGCGTCTCCGTCAATCGCTCCAGTTCGAACTGCTGCGCCCTGGCCCGATGTGTTACTTGCGATTTCCACCTGATGACTCAAGATTGAATTTGACGTTGCTCTTGGCCTTCCAGTAGGACCCGCGGTGGCCCGGTTCAGGCCGGCATGGCGCTCATTCGCACTCGGCGACGACGATCTTGCAGGCCTTGGTGCCGCACTCGTTCATCGCCATCGTCCGGGCCACATCTTCGTTCTTCCCGTAGCCGATGCCGGAATTCTTGCGCGACGACGCATAGGCGCCGCAGGAGTCGAAGCGGACCGCGACCTTGCAGCCCTTGTTGCCCTGCTTGCGGCATTCCGCCATTGCACCACGGGCGGCCTCGTCGCGCGACGAGGCGCCCGTCACCACGCCGTAGCCGGGGTCGCGATCGCCTTCGTCGTCATCGACGGCGATGGCGCCAGCCGCAAAGGCGCTGAGGGGCAGGATTAAACCGGCAAGGATCAGCATGGGCAGCTTGTTCATCGAAAAGTTCCTGGATGAGATTGGGTTGATAAGTTCGCAGTCTACTTATCGGTTGCCCAATATGAAACAAGATACTTCTGAATGTCAAAATATGTTGCGCTGAAAACACTGATTCTGGTCGTAGCCAATCAGTTCATGGAACGGGCGAATGTGTACCGCGAGAGAACCCTCACTTCGATGAGAGATTCATCGAGTGAAACATAGAAGACGGACCTCCTTTGCCGCGGTCGGTGAAGATGGAGTAGACAAGTCAGGCCTGCCGCAGCTTGAAACGCTGGAGCTTGCCGGTTTCGGTGCGCGGCAGGGTGGGCACGAACTCGATTTCGCGCGGGTACTTGAACGGCGCGATCGAGGCTTTCACATGGTCCTGCAGTATCTTCACCATGGCGGCGTCGGCTGCGTAGCCCGGCTTCAGCACGCAGAAGGCCTTGACGACCATGCCGCGCTCCTCGTCGGGCTTGCCGATCACGCCGCACTCGGCCACCGCCGGATGCCTGAGCAAGGCGTCCTCGACTTCCGGCCCGCCGACGTTGTAGCCAGCAGTGATGATCATGTCGTCGTCGCGCGCCTGGTAGAAGAAGTAGCCGTCCTCATCCTGCAGGAAGGCGTCGCCCGGGTAATTCCAGCCGCCCTTCACGTAGTTGGCCTGGCGCGCGTCGTCGAGGTACTTGCAGCCTGTCGGCCCGATCACCGCGAGCTTGCCGATGGTGCCGCGCGGCACTTCGTTGCCCTGCTCATCGACCACCTTCGCGTCATAGCCCGGCACCACCTTGCCGATCGCCCCGGCCCGCACGTCCTCGGGAGCTGACGAAATGAAGATGTGGAACATCTCGGTGGCGCCGATGCCATCCAGCATCTCGATTCCGCTGGCCTGCTTCCAGAGCTTGCGGGTCGCATCCGGCAGGCCCTCGCCTGCGCTGACGGTGATGCGCAGGCGTCCCACGCCGTGCTGTCGCGCGAACGGCGCCATCTGGCGGTAGAAAGTTGGCGCCGTGTAGCAGATGGTGGCGCCGGTCTCGATAATCATCTTGACCATCGCCTCCGGCGTGTAGGGTGCTTCCGGAAAGTACACGGATGCCCCGGCCCACATCGGAAACATCAGCAGTCCGCCCAGGCCGAAGGTAAATGCGAGCGGCGGCGAGCCCACGACGATGTCGTCGGGCGCCGCGCGCAACACGTGGCGTGGCCACGCTTCGCAGGCGGCCAGCACGTCGCGATGGGTGTGCGCCGCGGCCTTGGGCTTGCCAGTGGTGCCGGAGGTGAACGCGAGCATCGCAATGTCGTCGGCAGCGGTCGGGCAGGGCGCGAAGCCGCCGTCCTTCTGCGCGGCGCGCACCGCCAGCGAACCCGGCTCGTTCATCGCGTTGAAGGCGACCACGGTGCGCAGCGCGGGCCGTTCCTGGCGAGCCAGCTCCAGCTCTTCCAGCAACTTGATGTCGCACAGCGCCACCGTCGGCTGGGCCTTGTCGATGATGTCGCCGAGCTCGCGGGCCCGCAGCAGCGGCATGGTGGCGACGGCCACCATGCCGGCCTTCACCACGGCCAGCCACGCGAGGGCCAGCCCGATCGAATTTCCCCCGCGCAGAAGCACGCGGTTGCCTGGCACCAGGCCAAGATCTTCCGTCAGAACGCGGCAGATGCGATCGACCCGCTCGCGCGCATCGGCATAGGTCAGGACGATGCGGCTCGACCGCAGCATGGGCCGGTCGCCGAAGCCCTTGCGCGCCGCGTTGTCGAGAAGCTCCTCGACCAAGTTCAGCTGGCCCGGGAACTGCAGCTCGGGGCGGTCGTAGCGCAGCTCGGGCCATTGGGCCACGGGCGGAAGCCGGTCATGGACGAATTGGTCTTGCTGGGCGGACATGCTTGCGCTCCTCGGGGCGGCCGCTCAGGCGGCCATGTCGGCCTGCGACCGCGCGTGGTCTTTCACCTTGCCCAGCAGCCGGTGCAGGGTACCGATGTCCTTGTCGGTCAGGCCGGCAAAAGCCTGGACGATCCAGCCTTCGTGCTGCTGCGCCATGTCGTGGAACAGCTTGCGGCCCTTGGGCGTAAGCCGCACGCGGTAGGCGCGCCGGTCGCCCTCGACGTCGACGCGGTCCACCAGGCCCTCGGCCACCAGCTGGTCGGTGATGCCGGTGACGTTACCGCCGGTGACCATCATGCGGCGCGACAGCTCGTTCATCTTAAGCCCTTCCGGCGCCCGCTCCAGCTGGGCCATGAGGTCGAACCGGGGCAGCGTGGTGTCGAACTGCTCGCGCAACTGGCTGCGAACCTGCTTTTCGACGATTTGCGTGCAGGTCAGCAGGCGCAGCCACAGGCGCAGGGCTTCGGGGTGTTCGCTGTGCGCGCGGGCTTCCATGTCCATGGTCAGGGGCTTGGGATTCATTGTCTAAATAGTTTAGGCCTAAACAAACAGCTGTCAACCGGCGTTCACCCCCACCCCTTTCAAGAGGTGGGTGCGCCTTCGGCGGCCGTCATGCTGTCGTTCAAGGACGGGTCGGGCCGGGGCGCACTTGGGAGCGATCCGGGGCGCACAATACGTGGATCGCGAGGAATCCATGCTCTACAAATTCAAATCCAAGGCCGCCGGTGACCTGATCATGCTGGAGCCCAATGGCCGCCGCGTGCTGGAGATCATTGGCAAGTCGCCGGATGCCAAGGGCATCATCCTGCCGGAGCAGATGCCCGCCGCGATCTCCGCGCTGGAATCGGCCGTCGCGCGTGAAGAAGCCGACCAGAAGGCCGTCGCCGACGAGGCCAAGGCCAAGGGCGAAACGCCGCCGCGATTCGATGCAGTGTCATTGAAGCAGCGCGCCGTCCCGTTCCTGGACATGCTGCGCCGCTGCGAATCGGCGGGAGCGGAGATCGTCTGGGGCGTGTGACATTCACCTGCAAATTTCGTCAACGAAATTTGCAGGTGGCTGATCAGTGAAAAGAGCTTGGGGCGGCCCGGCGCTTTTTTCAAGACGTGAATGCAACGAGGGCCGCTGCACGGTAGTCAATCTACCTTGGCGCCGGAGGCCTTCACCACCTGCGCCCACTTCTTGTGCTCCGCGTCGATGTGGCGGGCGAATTCTGCGGGGGTGTTGCCGCTGGGGATCGCACCCTGGGCCACCAGCTTTTCCTTGATCGCCGGGTTGCCCAGCGACTTGGTCACTTCCTGCTGGATGCGGTTGACGACCTCCGGCGGCGTGCCGGCCGGTGCGAGCAGGCCGAACCACGAGGTGGCATCGAAACCCTTCAGGCCGCCCGCTTCCTCGAGGGTCGGCACCTCCGGCAACACAGACGAACGCTGCCGGCTGGTCACAGCCAGGGCCTTGAGCTTGCCCGCCTTGATCTGCGGCATGGATGAAGGCAGGTTGTCGAACATCACGTCCATGGTGCCGCCCACCATGTCCATCAGCGCCGGGCCGGAGCCGCGGTACGGGAAGTGGA
>JBDSWB010000199.1:0-12651 GCA_039926915.1 Ramlibacter sp. | reverse complement strand
CGCCTGACGCTGGACAGGCCGAGAGGGCCGCGAGAGAATCCACCCCGCTAGCTCAACAACAAGGAGGCGGGCATGGTTGTCAAAGGCTGCGTCATGTCGCTGGTGGCACTGGCCGCCGTCTTCGGCGCCTACTTCTGGGTCCTCCAGCACCTTGAAGTCCCGGTCAACCTGATCCTTTCCTCCTTCGGCTCGATCGGCCTCCTGATCCTGCTGTCGTCGATATACCAGGTCATCTTCGGCAATGGCAACGGCAAGGCGTTGAAGCGGGCACTGCAAGGCGAGCCCCTGCGCGAAGGCGAAGTCGAGGCCGTGTGGGGCACGATCCACGCGCTCGGCGACCCGATCGTGGCGCCCATCACCGGCCAGGAGTGTGTTGCCTACGAGTACGACGTCAAGCGGCCGACGGTCCAGAACGACGAGGGCGAGACTCGCGAACAGGGTTCGGACATGGCGGGCATGGCGCTCACCCCTTCCGTGATCCGCTCCCAGCGCGGCAACGTTCGCCTGATGGGGTTCAACATGCTCACCGAGTTTCCGCAGGAGAACCTGGACGATTTTCCCTTCCGTCTGGAGCAGGCCCATGCGTACCTGCAGGCCACCGAGTTCAAGCAGATGGGGGTGACCAAGATCTTCTCGGCGCTTTCGCAGATGGATGAAATGCTGGCCGACGATGACGGCTCCGTGCGACAGGACTGGTTGATGCGCAAGAAGGAGGAAATCGACCTGGGATCGGACCGCATGAGCGAGAAAGTCATCAAGGAAGGCGACATGGTGACTGCCATCGGCATCTGGGACCCAGCGCGTGGCATCGTGCCTCGCATGGGCAAGCGCAAGACGATGATCCAGCTGCGGCCGGGCGGCGGCGAGACCATGGTGGCGCGGGCCACCAAACGGCCCTGGGGCATGCTGCTGTTCGCGCTGGTGTGGTCCGGCGCGGCGCATGCCTTCATCTACTTCGCACTGCTGAACGCGCCGGGAGCGCGTTGAACGAATCTGGATCGCTCAGGCCGCCCAGGTCACCAGCCCGCTCCAGGCCGTGGCCAGCACGATGACGCCGAAGGCGATGCGGTACCACGCGAACGGCGTGAAGCTGTGGGTGGAGATGTAGCGCAGCAGCCAGCGCACGCACAGCCAGGCGCTCAGGAACGAGAACACCAGGCCCACCGCGAACATCGGCAGGTCGGCCATCGACAGCAGGGCGCGCTCCTTGAACAGGCTGTACGCGCCGGCGCCTATCAGCGTCGGGATGGCGAGGTAGAACGAAAAGTCGGTGGCCGCCTTGCGCGACAGGCCGAACAGCATGCCGCCGATGATGGTGGCGCCACTGCGGCTGGTGCCCGGGATCATCGCCAGGCACTGAGCCAGCCCCACCTTGATGGCGTCCAGCGGGCTCATCTCGTCGACCTCGTGGATGCGCACCACCGCCTGCGTACGCCGCTCGGCCCACAGGATGACAAAGCCGCCGAGGATGAAGGTACTGGCCACCACGGCGGGTGTGAAGAGGTGGGCCTTGATCGCCTTGCCGAACAGCAGGCCGAGGATCACGGCCGGAACGAACGCGATCAGCACGTTCAGCGCAAACCGCTGCGCCTGCTTCTGCGTGGGCAGTGCCACCAGGGTGTCGCGGATCTTCTGCCAGTAGACGATGATGACCGCGAGAATGGCGCCCGTCTGGATCGCGATGTCGAAGACCTTGGCCTTCTCGTCGTCGAATCCCAGCAGCGCACCGGCAAGGATCAGGTGGCCGGTACTCGAGATCGGGAGGAATTCAGTCAGTCCCTCCACCACGCCCATGATGGCGGCTTTCACCAGCAATACGATGTCCAAAGCGCTCTTTCGGAAAAACCGAAATTATGAGCCCTGGGTCACAGCGCGCGCCCGGGCTTGTGCTGGCGCGCCCGCCCGGCGATAGTCAAGACCATGCACCCAACTGCTGTGCTTCGGGTCTGCCTTGCGGGACTGTCACTGCGCCAGCGCGGGCCCGGCTGACTCCGCGGCCCCCGCATTTCGCGCCCCTGTCCTGTCGTTTCGTCCTATCCCGGTGGCCCGCCCGCGGCCCCGACGGCAAAGTTCGCCCATCGCAAGACGAACCGCCAAGGAACACGACATGCAGCAACTCACACCGATCATCGCCGTCCACATGACAGCCGCCCTGCTGGCCGTTGCCACCGGACCCGTGGCCCTGTGGGCCCGCAAGACCAGGGTTCAACGGCCCAAGCTGCATCGCGCCTTCGGCTACGCCTGGGTCACGCTGATAGTGGTGACGGCCGGCTCGGCGATCTTCATCAGTGGCGGCAAAAACCTGCCGCGGCTGGCCGGCTTCAGCCCGATCCACCTGCTGATTCCCGTGACCATCGGCATGCTCGTGGCGGCCTTCTGGTTCCTCGCCAGGGGCAACATCACCGGCCACCGCAACACCATGCAGCGCCTGTATTTCGGCGCCTGCGTGGTGGCTGGCGGCTTCACCCTGCTGCCCGGCCGCTATCTCGGCGACCTGGTCTGGAGTTCGCTCGGCCAGGCCTGAACATCGATTTCATTCAACACAACCATTCCGAGGAGAAAACCCATGCTGATCCAGATGCTCGTCAACCAGCCCCAGATGCTAGGCCCCATCATCAAGAACACCCCCCTTTGGGTTGGGGGGCTGCTTGCGGCGCTCACCTGGCTGGGTCTGAGCCAGGCGCGCAACCGCACGGCCAGCCTCGCCCGGGTCACCTTCATGCCGCTCACGATGACCGGCCTGTCGCTGTGGGGCACGTTCTCGGCCTTCGGCGATTCGCCGATGTTCGGCTACGTCATGCTGGCCTGGATGTTCGCCGCCACCGTGATGCTGGCCATCGTCGCGCCACTGTCGGCCCCAAGCGGTACCGTGTACGACGCCACATCTCGCAGCTACGCCATGCCCGGCAGCGTGATCCCCATGGTGCTGATCCTGGGTATCTTCCTGACGAAGTACGTGGTCGCCGTCGAGCTCGCGATGCAGCCCAGCCTGGCGCGCGACGGCCAGTACACGCTGGTGGTCGGCGCGCTCTACGGAGTGTTCAGCGGCATCTTCACCGGCCGCGCGGCCGGCCTCTTGCGCCTGGCCCTGCGCCCGGCCGGCCCGCCCCGGATACAGGCGTTCAACACCTGAACCGCGCCTTCCCCGAACCGACCCCTTCACCGCAACCCCAGGAGAGCACCATGAAAGCTTCCACGCCATCGCAGGACCCCATCGAACGCCTGGCCCGCCGCCGCGCCGGCGCCAAGATGGGCTGGTACATCCATGCCACCGTGTTCATCGCCGTCAACCTGATGCTGGCGATGCTGGCCGCCGCCAGCGGCCGCAACTGGGCACTGTACCCGGCCCTCGGCTGGGGCATCGGGCTCGCGATTCACGGCGTTGTGGTGTTTTTCGCCACTGGCGGGGCCGGCCTGCACGACACGCTGGTGCAGCGCGAGCGCAACCGCCTACAGTTGCAGCGTGACCCCTGGTAAACCGGACATCATGTACAAATACCTCCTCGCCTCTGCACTCGCCTTCGCCGCAGCCTGTGCCCAGGCCGCCGTCGGCCTGGGTGAAGTGCCGGGCCTCAAGGGCGACGGCCCCGTCACCGTTTTCTACCCGGCCTCCGGCACTGACAAGGCGGTGCAGCGTGGGCCCTTCACGCTTCAGGCGTCCCCGGGCGGCGAGCCGGTGCGCGGTAACGGCCGCATGGTCGTCATCTCGCACGGTTCCGGCGGCAACGCCTGGGTGCACTCCGACCTGGCGCGGGTGCTGGTGGAAGCGGGCTTTGTCGTGGCCCTGCCGCAGCACCGCGGCGACAACGCGTCCGATCCGTCCCGGCCCGGCCCCGAGAGCTGGAAACTGCGGCCGGCCGAAGTCTCGCGCGCCATCGACGCCCTGGCGCAGGACACCCGCTTCGCGCCTTTGCTTTCTTTCGACAAGGTCGGAATGTACGGCATGTCGGCCGGCGGGCACACGGCGCTCAGCCTGGCCGGCGGCCGCTGGTCACCGGCTGAACTGCGCCGCCATTGCGAAGCGCACATCGCCGACGACTTCGCTTCCTGCGTCGGCCTCACCACCCGGCTGAACGGCAACTTCCTGGACATCATCAAGCAGCAGGTGGCGCTGGGCGTGATCCGCCAGCGGCTCGACGACGAGGCCTGGTACACCCACACCGACCCACGCATCCGCGCCGTCGTGGCCGGCGTACCGTTCGCCGCCGATTTTGACTTCGCATCGCTGGTCCAGCCGGCGGTCGCCCTGGGCCTGGTCACCGCGCGCCGCGACAAGTGGCTGGTGCCGCGATTCCACAGCGACCGCGTCGTCGCCGCCTGCAAGACGTGCGAGCTGATCGACGACCTGCCGTTTGCCGGCCACGGTGCGCTGCTTTCGCCGCCGCCGCCGGCAAGCGTGCTGGGCGACATCGCGGCCGAACTGCTGGCCGACCCGGTGGGGTTCGACCGCCGCGTGATTCCCCCGGTCAATCGCAGGATCTCGAACTTCTTCCGGCGCCACCTGCTGCCCTAGAATGACTTCGCTTCCTTCCGCAACCTCCATGGCCCAGCTGTCCCCCGACGAAATCGAACGCCTGGCGCGCAAGCGCGCGGGGGCCAAGCTGGGCTGGTATGTCCATGCCACGGTCTATGTGCTGGTCAACCTCTTGATCTTCGGCACCGCCTACTTCGGCCTGCGCTCGCGCCCCTGGAGCCCTTATGCCACGCTGGGCTGGGGCCTGGGGCTGGCCCTGCACGGCGTCTCGGTGTTCATCCTGGGCAAGGGCAGCAGCCTGCGCGACCGGCTGGTGGCTCGGGAGCGCGAGCGTCTGAGGCGCGAGCAGAACAGCTTGTGAAGCGGCGGTCGTGAGTCTCGACTGGACTTCCAAGCTGCAGCATTTCGTGCAGGTACTGGCCTTCTGCCTGGTCATCGCGACCATCCAGTACGCCTTCCAGCCCGAAAAGCCGTACGGTCCGCCAGCGGTCCATTCGCTGCTGATCGGTTCCTTCATCTGGGCCTTCGTGGACCTCGGCCGCGGGTTCTTCCCGTCGAGTGCGGAGACCGGCTGGCCCCGTGGCGTGGAAGGCGTCCTGCTCGTGGTCGGTGGCATCGTCGCGGGCTACTTCCTCGGCAATTTCTTCGGTGACTGGGTGTGCCGGTTCTTCGGCTTGTACCAGGGCGGCCCGCCCGTGAACCCTGTCGCCGACCTGCGCAATTCCATCCTCATCACGCTGATGGCCGGCGTCGCGGGCAGCTTCTACTTCTACAGCGTGAACAAGAGCGCCTACCTTGAGCGCAAGATGACCGAGGCGCACCGGCACGCGAACGAAGCGCACCTGAAGCTGCTGGAGACGCAGCTCGAGCCGCACATGCTGTTCAACACGCTGGCCAACCTGCGGGTGCTGATCGGCGTGGACCCGGCCCGCGCGCAAGGCATGCTCGACCACATGATCGCGTACCTGCGCGCGACGCTCAGCGCATCGCGAACCCCCACCCACAGCCTGCAGGCCGAGTTCGACCGGCTGCGCGATTACCTGGAGCTGATGGCCATCCGCATGGGCCCGCGGCTGGCCTACTCGCTCGAACTGCCGGCCGACTTGGCACAGCACGCGGTTCCCACCCTGCTGTTGCAGCCCCTGGTTGAAAACAGCATCCAGCACGGGCTGGAACCCAAGGTGGAGGGCGGGCGCGTCACCGTGAGCGCACGGCGCGAAGGCGATGAGCTGGTGCTGGAAGTCACGGACACCGGGATCGGCCCTTCGGCTGAGCCGCCTTCGGGCAAGGGCTTCGGCATGACTCAGGTGCGCGAGCGACTGGCCACCTTGCACGGCGGCGCCGCCGCTGTCGACTTCACCGCGGCCCCCGGCGGCGGCGCGCGCTGCACATTGCACCTACCCCTCACGCCATGACCGCCGCCACCGCCCTCATCGCCGAAGACGAACCGCTGCTGGCCCAGGCCCTGCAGGCCGAGCTGGCACGCGCCTGGCCTGAACTGCGCATCGTCGCCACCGTGGGCGATGGCGCCTCGGCCGTAGCGCAAGCCCTGGCCCTGAAGCCCGACGTGCTGTTCTTCGACATCCGCATGCCCGGCCAGAGCGGGCTGGAAGCGGCGGCGGAGCTGGCCGACGAATGGCCGCAGGAGCCGCCCTTTCCCGCGCTGGTGTTCGTCACGGCCTACGACCAGTACGCAGTGCAGGCCTTCGAGACGCAGGCGCTGGACTATGTCCTCAAGCCGGTGCAGGCGCCGCGCCTGGCCCGCACGGTGGCCAAGGTGCAGCAGGTGCTCGCCCGGCGCGCGCAGGGCGGCGGCGATTTCGAGGCCACGCTCGGCCAGCTGCGCCACCTGCTCGGTAACGTGAACGCACCCGCGCCGGCGGCCGGCAGCCCGCTCAAGCTCATCCAGGTGAGCGTGGGCTCCAGCATCCGCATGGTGCCCATGGAAGAGGTGGTGTATTTCGAGGCGGCGGACAAGTACGTGCGCGTGCTGACCGCAGGCCACGAATACCTGATCCGAACGCCCCTGAAGGAGCTGCTGCCGCAACTGGACGCGCAGCGCTTCTGGCAGGTGCACCGCGGCACCGTTGTGCGGTCCGACGCCATCGACACCGTCACACGGGACGAGGCCGGCAAGCTGCACCTGCAGGTCCGGGGCCGCAAAGAGAAGCTGCCGGTCAGCCGGTTGTACGGGCACCTTTTCCGGGCCATGTAGGGCCGCCCCGGGTTTGGGATAATGCGGTCCATGAAACTCATCTCCCTTCCCCTCGTCCTGCTGCCCTTGCTGGCCGCCTGCGCCACCAGCGCGCCCACCGTCGCCACCCTGCCCGCCGAGCTGCCCGCCGAAGTGCGGGTTCCGGCCGGGCACAAACCCGTCCTGCAACTCAAGGGGGCGGGCGACATCGTCTGGATCTGCGACTTTAAAGGCCCGCCCACCGACAACAAGTACGAATGGACGATCATGCAGCCCGACGCCAAACTGCTGGATCGAGACGGCAAGCAGGTCGGCCGCCTGGTCGGCAAGCCGGCGGAGTTCGACTACTGGGCGGGTTCCACCGTCATCGGCGCTTCGGTGGCGACGGCCCCGGCCGGCGCCGGCAACCTGGCGCTGGAGCTGCTCAAGGCGGAACCCGCCCGCGGCAATCACGATGCCTTCAAGGGCACGACCTTCATCCAGCGCGTTGCCACGCGGGGCGGCGCGGCGCCCTCGCAGGAATGCAGCTGGATGAACCATCGCCAATCCCGCAACGTGAAATACGAGGCGAATTACGTCTTCTACCGGGCCGGTTGATCGCCCTTCTGCGGTTTTCTTGAATCCGGCGTGAAGCGGGGTGCGTATGGAGATGGAAGCGCGCGCGTCCACCCTTCCATTCACCCAGGAGCTTCTCCATGAAAGTCGCAATCCCCCTTACCTTGTCGGCCCTGGCGCTGGTCACCGGCTGCGCGTCCGGCCCGATGATGATGAAGCCTTACGATCAGGCCATGCTGCCGGCCGGCGTTCAGGTACCCGCCGGAAACAAGGTGGCCATGGAAACTGTGGGCGTGGGCGAGATCACCTACGAATGCCGCGCCAAGGCCGGCGCCGCGGGGCAATTCGAATGGGTGTTCGTCGGCCCGGACGCCAAACTGATGGACCGTGGCGGCAAGCAGGTCGGCAAGTACTACGGCCCGCCCGCCACCTGGGAAAACATGGACGGCTCGAAGGTCACCGCGACGCAGGTTGCTGTGGCCCCGGCCATAGCCGGCAGCATCCCCTACCAGCTGGTGAAGGCCAACCCGGCCATGGGCAACGGGATGATGACAGGCACCACCTACATCCAGCGCGTCGCCACCCAGGGCGGCGTGGCTCCGGCGATGGCCTGCGACGGCAGCTCGATGGGCTCCAAGCAGATCGTCAAGTACCAGGCCGACTACATCTTCTACCGCGCGATGTGAAGCGCGACCGTTAAGGCAGCGTCTGTCAATGTTTGTGGGCCGTGTCCTACAGGCAGGCGATGCCCGCAGCGTTCTACTGAAATTATCACCCCGACTCCTCTGAGTCCCCTCCTCCTCCGGGGTGAGCTGGTCCGGCCCTCCGTCCCGCGACTGGCATATTGCCCCCAGGCCCCAAAGCCTGGGGGCTCTTTTTTGTGCGTGCAAATTCCGGGCCGCCGCAAAAAAAAGAGCCCCGACGCTCATGCGTGGGGCTCAGCTTGGAGAACCTTCCTTGATTATTCTTGAACCTGTGCCACTCAGTTCCAATGCCGGTGATGGCGCCTGTGTCCGTAATAAACGGATGGACCGTAGTAGTAGTTGACGCCATAGACCGGGGCGGGCCGAACATACACCGGCTCAGACACGTAATACGTCGACGGTTGGTAGTACACGGGCGCGGGCTGCACGTAGTAGGGCGCTGCGTACACCGGCGGGTAATAGTACGGTGCGTTGGACACGCCGATGTTCACGCCAGGCGCCACATTGGCACCGATAGAAAAGAACACATCGCTGCGCGCCTGGGCCACCGTGGCGGTGCCGGCCGCCGCCAGCACCAGCGCGACGGCGCCAGCCTTGGCATAAAGGGAAGTACCGAACTTCATGATGCTTACTCCTTGTTGTGAGGGGCCCCATTCACCCCCGTGCTCTTGATTAAACGCAGCACTCCCCGTTGCGACTACCGCATGCACAGTGAAAGACGTTGCGATACGTAACCCATGGGACGGCCAGAGTGGTGACAGATGCCAATTGCGTCACGCTGCGCAACCGTTGATGTCAGATTTGCGACGTTTTGCGGCGCTTCAGGACTTGCGAACTTCTGCGATCGCGAAATCGGGCACGCCCTGCAGCACGGGCGTCACCGGCGTCTGCAAACCCTTGGTGAGCTCATCCACACGGTCGGACACATAGGCGTCCAGTCCCTTGTAGGTGACGCGCCCGCGCTTCTTGAAATCGGCCGCGCCGAGCAAGCCTTCGACCACCGCCTTCGTGAACGCGCCATTGCCCCACGAGGGATTCTCCTGCGACTCCTGCGCACCGGTGGACGACGCGAACACCACCAGCCCGTTCTCCGAACTGGCGAGGCTGTTGATGGCCGAGGTGTTGTCGCGCGCGCCCGGCGCCGCGATCCGGCCGATCACGTTACCCGAATGGCACGTGTCCACGAAGATCAGAGCGCGCCCTGGCAGGCTGGTGAGCCCGGCGCGGATGCGGTCGAACGGCACGGCCGTCTGCTCCAGGCGCTTGATGTCCGCATCGCGCGTGATGAAGTAATAGTTGGCGCCGTCGTTCAACCCGTGCCCCGCAAAGAACACGATGGCCGTGTCGCGCGCCGTCATGTTCTGCTTGAGCCATTCGAAGCCCGCCTCCACCTGCGCCTTGGAAGCGTCCTTGTCCAGCAGCTCCTTCACCACCACCTCGTTGTACATCGCACCGCGCTGGCTGCGCAGCGAAGCCACGAAGTCGCGCGCGTCCTTGGACGCGAGGTCCAGGTTGTATTCAGGGTTGTCGTACTTGGAGATGCCGGCGGCCAGCACGTACAGGTTGCCCTTGCCAGCCTGCTGCTTCGCGCCCGTCCAGGTGACGCGGATCACCGTGGGCACCGATGCGCCGAAGCGGTTCTCGGCGATCACGCGAACCTCGCTGTCTTCGGCCGGCACGTCCACCACCAACTCGCGCTCGTCGCCCGTCACGTCGCGCCCGATGCTTCGGCTGGCCACTGTGACGGATGCGACCATCGCGCGCACCTGCGTCACAGGGGCACCCTCGGGGCTGATCGCGCGCAGGCGAATGCGCAGCTGCCGGTTGTCGGTGCTGACATGGAAGCCGGGCGACACAATCTCCACGCGCGGCGGAATCTCGTCGAGCCGCACGGCGCTGGGCCCGGACAGTTGCTCCGGGCCTGCCTCGGGTTGCAGCTCGGGCCGGGGCGGCGCCGCGACAACAACGGGGGGCGACGGCGTTACGGCGATTGGAGGCGCAGGCCGCGACTTCGGTGACGGCGCAGGCGGCGCAGTGGGCTTCTGTGCCGCAGACGGCGCCGGCCGCAGCGCCTTGACGGCATCGGCTTCCAGGCCGGCTTCCCACGCCTTCGCGCCCAGGCCCGGCATCAACAACGACGCACGAAAGCGCGACATCGGCATGAAGTCGGCCACGCGCTGCGACGTAGGATTCACCACAAAGCCCGCAACATCCTCGGCGCCGGCCCCGGCTTCGTAGTAGCCATCGGCGGCCATGGCGATCCAGCGTTTGCCCGAGGGCTGCAGGTAGTACTGCGCCACCTGCGCGCCGTCGCTCCATCGAAGCACATGCAACATGCCGTTGGTGGTAGCAGCCACCACAAAGCCGCGCGATTCGATCAGGTTGACGGCCACCACGTTGGCCACGAGAAAGCGGTTCCACAACACCGCGCCCTTGTCCGACACCTTGACCAATCGCTGGTTGTTGTTGCCATAGACCAGTGCCTGCTCCGATGAATGCACCACCAGCGAAATCGATCGCTCGCCGGGAATCGAATACGGCAGCGATACGTCGTTCACCGTGCCGGCGCGGCTGCCCTCCCACGCCAGCACGCGCATGGTGCGAGTGGTGGTGCGCGGCGCCTGCCAAGAACCGGCCACCCGCGCGACCGGCATGAAGCCCGGTTGCGCCAGGTTGAAGGCAACCTCGCTGGTCCCCTTCTCGCCGGCCACGGGCAGCGTGACCTGCCCGGCCTCCGTCACCTTCAGCGCGTCCGGCTTTCCGTCGAAAGCCGCCACATCCTGGGTGACACGCCAGACCACCTTGCCGTCGTCACCCACCATGGCCACACCGCCCTCTTCGGTGAGATAGACCAGGCCGCCGCTGCGCAGCAGGGCGATATCGCGAATCTGCGGGTCAGGTAACTTGAATTCGGTGTAGCCGTCGATGCGGCGGTCGCCCTTCCAGTGGCGAAGAATGCCTTGTTCGTAGCGGCCGCTGGAAAAGGTGGTGCCGATGAACCGACCGTCGGCGGCCTGCTGCACCCGCGAAATGCCTGCGCCGACGGGCAAGTTGCGTCGGTCCAGCTCATAGGGCAGCTCGGCCAGGGTCTCGCCATCCAGCCGCATATGGGCACCCACCAGGAGGGTCTTGCCTGCCGCATCCCAATTCATCCGGAAGTCCGTGGAACGAAGGATCTGTTTGGCCGCCTGCCGGAACCCGCCACCCTCCGGCTTGTACAACTTGACGACCGCCGCGTCGCGACTCCCGGCGAAAAAGGTGCCGTCGCCGCGAAACTTGATGGCGGACATCTCGCCCTCGAACTCCGTGTCGCGAAACACCTCCTTGCCGGTGGCCACCACATGGACGCGCAGGCCCCGCAGGCGCGCGAAGCGGGTCTTGCCCGAAGCGATGTGGCGGCCGTCAGGCGACCACGCAAGCGCTGTGATGTCCCCATCGTCGTGGATCATTCGCCGGATAGCGCCCGTCTGCAGGGACACCAGCGCAATGGAGTTGCGCAGTTCAAAACCGCCCACCGCCGCCATCTGGCCATCGGGCGAGACGTCGAGTGCATACAGACGGCTGGCGTTGCGGGCGGTTCTGGGCAGGTAAAACCGCTGCAGCAACTGCCCTGTGCCCACGTCCCACATGCGCAGGGTGCCGTCTACCGACACCGTCAACGCGCGCTTCTGGTCGGGCGTGAGCACCAGCGTGCCGCCGCGGGCGGCGTGAGCCGGCGTGTCGATGGCCAGGAAAGGCCGCTTGGGCCAGTTGGGGTTGGCGCCGGTCGCCTGCTGGGCCGCACCGGGCAGGGCCGCGAGTGCCAGGAGCATGGCTGCGCCCCAGCGCCAGAGCGCGCGAAACCCCCTCAATTCAGGCATCCTCATGGCGACACCCTCCTGGTCAGGCGCCCATTGTGGAGCGGATGAGCCCCCTGCCGCAATACACCGGAAGCGAGGCGGGAAGCGCGCGGCAGGCCCGCCCCCTAGAATTGAAGCCATGACAGCTCCGCCCGCCGCCCCCGATCACAAGGAAAACCCCAAGCCCAGCAACTTCCTGAGGCAAGTGATCGAGCGCGACCTGGAGCAAGGCACCTACGCCACCCGCCACTGGGCGGGTCAGCCGGCGGACGCTGCAGAACATCAAAAGGGCCAGCCCGACCCGGCCCGAATCCGCACCCGCTTTCCCCCCGAACCCAATGGCTACCTGCACGTGGGCCACGCCAAGAGCATCTGCCTGAATTTCGGCCTGGCGCGCGACTACGGCGGCGTGTGCCACATGCGCTTTGACGACACCAACCCCGAGAAGGAAGATCAGGAGTACGTCGACAGCATTCTGGACGCGGTGAAGTGGCTGGGCTTCAGCTGGGACGCCAACGGCACATCGCACTACTACCACGCCAGCGACTACTTCGACTTCATGTACCGCGCGGCGGAGTATCTGATCGAGGCCGGCCTGGCCTATGTCGACGAGCAGACCGCCGAAGAAATGCGCCACAACCGCGGCGACTTCGGCAAGGCCGGCACCGACAGCCCTTACCGCAGCCGCAGCATCGACGAGAGCCTGCAGCGCTTTCGCGACATGCGCGACGGCAAGCTGGCCGACGGCGCCGCCGTGCTGCGCGCCAAGATCGACATGGCCAGCCCCAACATCAACATGCGCGACCCGGCCATCTACCGAATTCGCCGCGCCACGCACCACAACACCGGCGACAAGTGGTGCATCTACCCGATGTACACCTATGC
>JBDSWB010000198.1:0-4840 GCA_039926915.1 Ramlibacter sp. | reverse complement strand
CGTCGCCAACGGCGTGAGCCACGAGGTGGGCAGTGTGGCGGTGGGCAAGTGGGCCGACCTGGTGCTGTGGAAGCCGGCCTTCTTCGGTGTCAAACCCAGCCTGATCCTCAAAGGCGGCTTCATCGCAGCCGCAGCCATGGGCGACCCGAACGCGTCGATCCCCACGCCGCAGCCGGTGCACTACCGGCCGATGTTCGGCAGCTTCGGCGGCGCCGTCGCCAGGGGTTCGCTGACGTTCGTGTCGCAAGCGGGGCTGGACGCGGGCATCAAGGACAGCTTCGGCCTGGCCAAGACGCTCTGCGCGGTGAAGAACATCCGCGGCATTCGCAAGCAGGACCTGGTCCACAACAGCTACCTGCCGAGGATGGAGATCGATCCTCAAACCTATGCGGTGCGCGCCGACGGCCAATTGCTCACCTGCGAGGCCGCCACCGTGCTGCCGATGGCGCAGAGGTACTTTCTCTTCTGAATTTGGTCGCATGCTGCTTGCCGCCGCTCTGCCCCGGGGCCACGATCGTGGTGTACAAGAGTCACCTCGGCGCTAAGTGGAGGCATTGAGTGATGCGACGCCACGATGGCATCAACTGGGCGGTTCTCTTCAACAAGGCGCGCACCGCAGACAACGTCCCTCTGATGTCACGATTCCGGGACGAAAGCAGCGACGTCTTGAATGCCGTCGAGCGGCCGGAGACTGACCGGTTCTCGAATTTCAACTAGACATCGGGGTATGAATACAGGACGAGCAACTGTATTACAATCGACGAATGACCCTCACTGTCCGACTCCCGCAGACTCTGGAACAGGCGCTGGGCGAATACAGCGCGTCCAATGGACTGACCAAGAGTCATGTCGTGCAGGAAGCCCTGGCCGACTACCTCGCGCGCACCGGGAAGCAAAAGCAGGTTGCGCCTGAAAACGGCGTCAGCGCGAATTACGCGGCATTCAAGCGGCTCGGCCTGATCGGCTGCGTGCGCGGCATGACCGGCGAAAGCGCGACGAAGGACGTCGTCCGAAAGCGCGCGATCGAACGCCTCACGAGGCAGCGCTGATGCCCCGGCAGGGCGGCATCTTGCTGGACACCGGCGTGCTCGTTGCATTGCTTCACTCGGACGATGGGCGGCACGAAGCCGCAACGCGCTGGCTTGCCGGGTGCAAGGAAAAACTCCACACCGTCGAACCCGTGCTCTGCGAAACGGCATTTTTCCTTCCTGCGCGCCAGCGCGCGGCCGTCGCCGAACTGGCAACCAAGGGAACGATCGAAGTCCACCGGCCTGACGTGCCGGCGTACAAGCGGGTCGCGGCCATCCTGGGCAAGTACGCTGACCTCGATCCGGATTGGGCGGACGCGATGCTGGTCTGGCTCGCAGAGGAATCCGGCATTCACGCCATCGCCACTTTCGACGTGCGAGACTTCTCCACCTACCGCATTCACGGGCGCAGCAAGTTCCTTCTGGAAAGCCTCGCATGATCCAGGTCTCCAAAGTGCTCGCAGGCGGCCACGGCCTCGCGCCCGTCCTCCTCAAACGCGCATCGACGGTCGAACTCGACTGGGATGTGCGCCAGAAGAGCCGTTTCGATTGCACCGATTCGCAGGGACGGCATCTCGGCGTCTTCCTGCCGCGCGGCACTGTCGTGCGCGGCGGCGATGTGCTCGTTGCCGAAGACGGCTCGCTGGTTCGCGCGATCGCCGCGCCGCAACCGGTGCTCGTCATCACGCATTGCAGCGAGCACGGCACGGCATTCGATCTCACGCGCGCCGCCTATCACCTGGGAAACCGCCACGTCGCGATCGAACTCAAGCCCGATCACCTGAAGATCGAGCCGGACCACGTGCTCGCCGACATGCTGCGCGCAATGCATTTGATCGTTCACGAGCAGACCGTTGCATTCGAGCCCGAAGGCGGCGCGTACAGCTCGGGCGGCGGCGCGCACGCGCATGGTCACTCGCACGAACACGGCCACACAGTTGCGCCAAGGGGCGTGGGTCCGCTGGCCCATGGCGCCTACGAAGACGATGGCCACCACAACTCTCAATGACGCAGATCTTCTCGGCCTCATCTGGCTGGCCTCTCCGGCGTTGCCGGTGGGCGGGTTCTCTTATTCCGAAGGGCTGGAGGCCGCCGTGGAAAGCGGCCGCGTCTCCGATGAAGCGATAGCCGCCGAATGGCTCGCGCACCAACTCCATCTCACGCTCGCGCGGTCCGATCTTGCGGTGATCGCGCGGGCCGTGGACGCCTTCCGCGCGGGCGATGTGGATCGTGTCCGCGAGCTCGACAGCTGGATTCTCCAGACACGCGAAACCAGCGAGCTGCGCCAGCAAACAGAACAGATGGGACGTTCGCTCGGCGAGTGGATGAGATCGCTGGATGCAAGCAGCGCGCCCAACGCCAACTGGTCCTACCCGGTCGCCTTCGCCCTCGCCGCTTCGCGCGGAAGCGCCTCGTCGCGCGCCATCTTGCTAGCCTTCAGCTTCGGCTGGGCCGAGAACATGACGCAATCGGCGATCAAGTCCATCCCGCTCGGGCAGGGCTCGGGCCAGCGCATCCTGGCGCGCCTCGCGGCCGAAATTCCCGCCGCAGTGGACAACGCCCTCGCATTGGACGACGATGGGCGCCAGGCCTTCTCACCGATGCTGGCGATCCTCTCGGCGCAGCACGAAACCCAGTATTCCAGATTGTTCAGATCATGAGCGCCACCGCACTGCACCACATCGCTAACCGCACCAGGAAGCTGCCGCCGCTGCGAGTGGGCATCGGCGGGCCGGTCGGCTCCGGCAAGACCACCCTGCTCGAATTGCTCTGCAAGGCCATGCGCGACAGGTACGACCTGGTCGCCATCACCAACGACATCTACACCAAGGAAGACCAGCGCCTGCTCACCGTCAGCGGCGCGCTTGCGGCCGAACGCATCATGGGCGTCGAAACCGGCGGCTGCCCGCACACGGCCATCCGCGAGGACGCATCGATCAACCTCGAAGCAATCGACCGCATGCTCGACGAATTTCCCGATGCCGACATCGTGTTCGTGGAGAGCGGCGGTGACAACCTGGCCGCCACCTTCAGCCCTGAACTGTCGGACCTCACCATCTACGTGATCGACGTTGCCGCAGGCGAGAAGATTCCGCGCAAGGGCGGTCCCGGCATCACCAAGAGCGACCTGTTCGTGATCAACAAGACCGACCTCGCTCCCTACGTCGGCGCCGACCTGGGTGTGATGGAAGCCGACACGAAGCGCATGCGCCGCGACAAGCCCTTTGTCATGACCAACCTGAAGACGAAGACCGGTCTGGCGGAGGTGGTGAGCTTCATCGAGCGCAAGGGCATGTTGGTCCCGCAATGAAGCAGCCGGCGTTGTCCTGCGCGATTCTGGCCCTGGCCCTGGTCGTTGCGAGCGCATTGCCGGGGTGTGGCGGCGGAGGCGGAGGCTCGTCGCCGGTACCGGACCCGGGCCCCGTGGTACCGCCGATCACGGTGAACGGCCCGGCGTGGTGGGGCTTCGGGCGGGATGGCCAGCATTCCGCCGTCGCGGGCATCGCGAGCCAGGATCTCAACCGCATAGCGTGGTCCACGCCGGTCGACCTCGCACCCCAGTACACCTCCGCCGGCGCCTTGCTGATCCACTACGGCTCACCGGTGATCACCGCCGCCAACACCGTCGTGCTGCCCGTCAAGACCGGCGCCACCGATGGCTTTCGCGTGGAAGCGCGCGACGGCGCCACGGGCACGCTGCGGTGGTCCCTCGCCAGCGACTACCGGCTGCCCGCGCACGACTGGGTGCCCAGCTACGGCCCCACGCTCGCGCCGTCGGGTGCGCTGCATGCGCCGGGCGCGGGCGGCAAGCTGATCGTGCGCGACAACCCGGATTCGGCCCTTGGCACCGCCCGGACGACCGTCTTCTTCGGCGACAGCGTTTATGCGGGCAACCCGGCCGCCTTCGACTCCAGCGTCTTCATCAACACGCCCATCACCGCCGACGCCCAGGGCAACCTGTTCTTCGGCTTCATCGTGGCCGGCCCGAACCCGGCCGGGCTGGTGAGCGGCCTGGCTCGAGTGGGCGCTGACGGCAGCGGGCGCTGGGTGGCCGCGGCCGCCGCGGCCGACGACAGCGCGATCGCCAAGGTGGCGACCAATGCGGCACCCGCAATGTCGCCCGACCAGCGCACCGTCTATGTCGCCGTCAACAAGGCGCCGGCAACCGGCTCGGTTCAATCGGGTTACCTGCTCGCGCTGGACAGCACGACGCTGGCCGTACAGGCACGGGTGGCGCTGCTCGACCCGGCCGCGGGCACGCCCGCACGCGTTTCCGACAACAGCACAGCGTCGCCGACCGTGGGGCCTGACGGCCGGGTGTTCTTCGGCGTGCTGGAGTCGGTTTTCGGCGCACACAACGCGCGCGGCTGGATGCTGCAGTTCGATCCGCTGCTTGCGGCGTCGCGCACGCCGGGCAGCTTCGGCTGGGACACCACCGCCTCCATCGTCCCCGCGGCCATGGTGCCTTCGTACGGCGGTGCCTCGGGCTACCTCGTTGCCGTGAAGTACAACAACTATGCGGGCCGGGGCGACGGCATGAACCGCCTGGCAGTGCTCGACCCGTCGGCAGCCCAGGCAGACAACATCTCGGGCCGGCCGGTCATGCGGGAGGTGCTCACCATCCTCGGCCCGACGTTCGAGTCCGGCAACTCCGGCCCGGTGAAAGAGTGGTGCATCAACACCATGGCGGTCGACCCGTTCACCAAATCGATCCTGGTGAACAGCGAGGACGGCATCCTCTACCGCTGGGACCTGCCCAGCAACAGCTTCCCGCAGAAGATCCGGCTCACCAGCGGGCTGGGCCAGGCCTA
>JBDSWB010000197.1:0-23033 GCA_039926915.1 Ramlibacter sp. | reverse complement strand
GCCTTCCGCCGGAATCGCCATCTTCAGGAAGGAGTTGTTCTCCGAGCCGCTGCCCTTGGGGATCATCTCGATTTCCAGCAGGTCGGGCGTGTCGCTGAAGTCGATGTGGATCACCGGCACCTCAATGCCGCAGGAGGTGTGGTTGTTCTTGCGGGTGAGCGGATGAACGACCGAACTGCGCAAGGGATGTTCGCGCGTGGCCCGCTCGCAGCCGCGTCGCACCGCTTCTTTCAGCGCATGGCCGTCCACTTCCACTCCGCGGCCGATGACCAGGTTGTAGATCGGCACCCCCGTGTCCTGGCACAACAGGTTGTTCGTGTCCTCCGCCACCTGGATATTGGTCACCATCGTGGCCAGCACCCTTTGGGCGGTGCCGTCCGTTTCGCCGGTCTGCAGGCGGCCGAAGCCGCTCTTGATGTCGGGAGGCAGCATTTTCAGCGCGCGGATGTACAGCGTCTTGGCCGCGTCCTCCACCGCTTGCAGGTCGATCTTCATCGTGTGTTCTGTCCTTGCGAACCTAGTTCGCGACGAGGTTTCGTTCCTTGACGAGCGCTGCCCAGTGGCTGCTTTCTTTCCTCATCTGTTCGGCGAACTCGGCGGAGGTGTTGCCGATCGGTTGCATCCCCTGCACGTAGAGCCGCGCTTTCACGTCCGTCTCTCGCACCATGGCTGCCGTATCGCGCTGAATCTTCGCAACCACGTCCTTGGGAGTTCCCGCCGGGGCGAAAAGGCCGAACCATGCGGTATTTTCGAAACCCGGCAACCCGGCTTCGGCGGCAGTTGGTACATCCGGCAATTGCGGTGAACGGCTCTTGCCGGTCACTGCCAGCGCCCGCAGGCGCCCAGGCCCGAGCAGCGCCGAAGCCGCCGCAAAGTTGCCGACCATCATCTGCAACTGACCGGCGATCAGGTCGTTGAACGCGATCGCTTCGCCCTTGTACGGCACATGGGTGACGTCAATTTTTGCCGCGCGCGCAAAATTTTCCCCCGCCAGGTGCACCTGGCTGCCCACGCCGGCCGAGCCGAAGTTAACGGAGCCCGGCTGCTGCCTGGCCAGCGCGATGAGTTCCTTCAGAGTCCTGATCGAAGAACGGTCGGAAACCACGATGATCATCGGGCCGCCCGCGACGTTCGTGACGGGCAGCAGGTCCTTCTCCGTGTCGAAAGGCATGCGTTTGTAGACGTGGGGGTTGATCGCGACGGCGCCCGAATGGAACAGCAGCGTATAGCCATCGGCTGTTGACTTGGCCACGGCATCCGCGCCGACGCTCCCCCCCGCGCCCAGCTTGTTCTCCACAATCACCGGTTGTCCCCACTTGATGGAGAGCTTTTGGGCGACCATGCGTGCGATCACATCGGTCGAACCGCCAGCCGCGAATGGAACGACGAAGCGCACCGGCTTGGCGGGCCAGGCTTCCTGGGCGGCGGCCGGCAAAGCCCACCCCGCTGCAAAAAGGGCGGCAGCAGCGACGCGGTGAAGGGTTGAACGGCGGGTCAAACTCATGTCGATGTCTCCTGGTTGTAAATAACGCAGATCGAATTTTGAACCCGATGTCAGGCAAGGAGGGAGAGAGCGAACGCCATGCCCGCGGCCGCCGCGAATGCGACCGCGCCGGCGATCCAGTTCTTGCGCAGCCCCGATGCGCCGCCGAACTCGATCAGCAGGAGGCGAACGCCGCCCATCATGTGAAGGGCCAGCAGCACCACGAGGCCCCACTCGGCGAATTTGAACAGCCCCTGGTCGGTGAAGCGCAGGAAGCCATCGAGCGCGGCCTCGCCGTGCAGCGCCTGGCCCAGCGCCCAGAAATGCACCGGCAGGAACAGCGCGAGCGCCAGCCCCGACAGCCGATGCAGCAGAAAGGCCCACCAGGCCGGATGAGATCGCGCGCGCCAGTCGATGCGGCGGATCATGGTGCCACCACCGCATAGACCGAGCGCAGGCCGGCCACCAGGAGCACGACAGCGAAGGCCTGCGCAAGCCAGACGGCGCTTCGCTCGCCCAGGCCCCACCACTCCTGTGCGATGTGGGTCAAGCCCACCGGCACATGCACGGCGCAGGCGAGCACGAACACCGAATAGAACGTGGCGAAGCCCCAGTTGCCTCGCGTACGACCCAGGATGTCGGCGGCACTCAGGCCGCCGCGCACCGCATAAATCATGGTTGCGAGGTGCGCCAGCACGCACACCGCCAGCACCATCGCACTGATGCGCTGCCAATACCAGCGCCTGGCCTGGACGATTGCCCGGGCAATCGCGGCATTCACAGTTCACCTCGTACGGCGGCCTTCGCGACCTTGCGCTTCAGGCCGGCAATGGACAAGGTGGGCGTCAGTTGCTTGGGACAGCGCTCGGTGCAAGATCCCTGCGTATGGCACGCATGGCAGCCGGCGTCGCCGGCCACCGCCCGCAGCCGCTCGCCTTGCTGAACGTCGCGCACATCGTTGACCAGGGTCCAGGCGCGGTTGAGCGCAGCCGGTCCCAGAAAATCCGGCCGCCAGGCGACCACGTCGCACGACGCGTAGCAGACGCCGCAGCCGATGCATTCGATGCCCGCGTCGGCGGCCTTGCGCGGCGCCGACGCCGGGTTGACCTTCTGGAAGGGATCATGGCGCGTGGCGGTGCCCTCGAAACGGCCCTTGGCGGCGGCCCACTTGTCGAAGAAGACGCTCATGTCGGTGACCAGGTCCTTGATCACCGGGAGGTTGGCCAGCGGCGCGACATCGAGGGCGTTGCCGCTGCACACCGCCCCGACATGGGTGCGGCAGGTCCAGCGCGCCTTGCCGTTGACCGTCATGGCGCAAGAGCCGCACATGCCGACCCGGCAGGCGAAGCGATAGCTGAGGTCGGATTGCAGGTTGCGCTGGATCCAGGTGACGACGTCGAGCACCGTCTGGTTTGGATTGCGCGGCACCTCGTAGGCCGCAAAGGCGCCGTCGGCGCCGCCGCGCCAGACCTTCACTTTCAGTATTTCCATGCGGGAGCAGACAACCTGGGAGACGATGGGATTCACGCGGCGCGAGGCGCTGCGCCATGCCTGCATTCTTGGACAAACAGCTCCGGCCTGAAAGCTATTAATATCGAGCAGTAGCTAAAGGAATCCTTTATCTCATGACCTCGATCCGCAGCATGAAGACCTTCCTGGCGGTGGCCCGCCTCGGCAGCTTTTCGGCCGCCGGCCAGCAGATCGGCTTGACCCCGGCCGCCGTCGGCCTGCAGATGAAGGCGCTCGAATCGGACCTCGATTGCCAGCTGTTCCAGCGCTCGGCGCGGGCCGTGCTGCTGAACCCGGCCGGCCGCCGGCTGGCGCCGGAGTTCGAGGCGCTGGTGCAGCGCTACGAGAGCGTGACGACCGGGCTCGACCAAGAAGGCCTGTCCGGAAACGTGGTCGTCGGCGCCCTGGTGTCTTCGCTGATGGGCGCGTTCTCCGACGCGCTGTGGGCCATCAAACGCGATCATCCGCGGCTGGAGGTGCAGCTCTTTGCCGGCCTGTCGGCAGACCTGGCGCTGCGCGTCGAGCGTGGCGACATGGACGCTGCGGTGGTCACTCAGGCGCCGCATCAGCTCGCCGGCAGCCTGCGCTGGACCGAGCTCTATGCCGAGCCCATGGTCCTGATCGTGCCGCGCCATCCGCACTTCGAAGTCGGCGAGGACCTGCACCAGATCCTGGCGACGGCGCCCTTCATCCGCTTCGAACGCGACACCTGGACCGGCAAGCTGGTGCAGGAGGTGCTCGACGCATGCGGCGCCGGCGTCAACGAGGGTATGCAGCTCAATTCCAACGAGGCCATCATCGAACTGGTGCGGCATGGCTTCGGCGTCTCCATCGTCCCGCAGTTGGCCAACGTGCGCTGGAAGAGCGATCGGCTGCTGCGCATCATTCCGCTGCAGGGCATCGACATCCGGCGCCGGGTCGGCCTGCTGGAGAGGAGCACCCACTCTCGACAGGCCTTCACCGGCGTGATAAAGGACTACTTCCGCCAGAACGGCGCCGGCGCGAAACGCAAGCCGATGGGTTAACACCTGTCATCGGGGTGCGCGAAACCAATGCTCGCCGCAAATGCTTGCGCGCGCGCTGCCGTTGCCTGAAACTGCAGCGAATGAAAATCTCTGCCGTCCGGGCCACGCCGTTACATCTCCCGGTTTCCGTCGGCGTTTCCGGGCGCACCCAATCCACTTCCCTTTCGCTGTGCATCGTCGATGTTGAGCTCGACGATGGCCGGATCGGCACAGGGATGACGGCCATCACCGAGGAAGAAGTGGTCGGCGCCATCGTCAACGACATCGCCAGCCATGCGCTGATCGGGATGGACGCTTTGTGCCACGAGCAGATCTGGGAGCGGCTGTATTGGCTGCTCACCCCGCGTGGGCAGTCCGGCTACGCCAGCCACGCCATCGCGGCCATCGACTTGGCGCTGTGGGACTTGAAAGGCCAGATCCTGGGTCAGCCGTGCTGGCGGCTTCTCGGTGGTGCGCGTTCGCAGGTGCCGGTTTATGCGACGTTCGGCGTCGCATTCTTCGGGCGCGACGAACTGGCGGCTGCGGCCAAGAGCTGGGTCGATCGCGGCTTCAAGCGGTTGAAGATGACGGTCGGGCACCATGCGCTGCAGCGGCGCGATGAACCCCGGCCGCTCGCCGGCGTGATCGCGGAGGACGTCAAGCGGCTTGAATCCGTGCGCGAAGCGGTGGGGCCCGACGTCGAGATCTACATCGATGCCAATTGCAGCCTCGACTATTTCCACGCGCTGTCGCTGGCCCGACGAATCGAACATCTGGATGTGGCCTTCTTCGAAGAGCCGGTGTCGCAAAATGACATTCCCAACCTGGTCAAGCTGCGGGCGAAGACGTCGATCCCGCTGGCAGCAGGGCAGAACGAAGGATTGGCCAGCAGGTTTCGCGACATGCTGGTGGCCCAGGCGGTGGATGTGGTTCAACCCAACGTCTGCATCACGGGTGGCTTTACCCAGTGCCTGCGCATCGCCGGGATGGCGGCGGCCTTCAATACTCGTCTCGCCAATGGCGGCGCCTGGCCGCACCACAACATGCACCTGCACGCGGGCCTGGCCAATGGCTCGCTGGTTGAATACCACTCGATCGCCGTCGAGTGCTGCAAGCTGGTCTTTGACGGTTTGCCCGAGCCCGTGGACGGCGTGCTGACGTTGCCCGAGACCCCGGGCCTGGGCTTCAAGCCGAATCGCGAACGTATCGCAGAGCTTGCGCGCCGGCCCGGCTCGCGCGGCGCCGGCAAGGCCTGACATCGATAATTGGCACCGTAACCACCGGAGACATACATTGAAGTCCTCTGCTCTTTCCGTTCGGCGACGATTGCTGTTGGCCTGCGCGCTTGCAGCCGTGGCCCCGATCGTGGGCGCCCAGACCGGCGCCACAGCCTATCCCAACAAGCCGATCCGGCTGTTGGTCGGCTATGGCGCAGGAGGCGGCGTGGACGCGATGGCGCGCATGCTGGCTGTCCGGCTGTCCCCGTTGCTCGGACAGCAGGTCGTGGTAGAGAACCGCGCCGGCGCTTCGGGTGTGATCGCGGCTGACATTGTCTCGAAGTCGCCGGCGGACGGCTACACCTTGCTGATGGGCGAAAGCGCCCTGCTGATCGCCCCGCATCTGCAGCCTCGCGCGAGCTTCGATCCGCTCAAGTCCCTGACTCACGTGGCCGGCGTGTTCGTCGCTCCGTTGATGATCGTCACCGGCAACGGCATCCCCGCCAAGACACCCGAAGAGCTGATCAGGCTTCTGAAGTCCAATCCGGGCAAGTACTCCTACGCCACCTCCGGGGTCGGCACCGTGCAGCATCTGGGATTTGAGATGTTCAAGTCACGTACCGGAACCTTTGTGCTTCATATTCCTTACCGGGGCGCGGCCCAGATCGTCCCGGACGTGATCAGCGGTGTGGTTCCGATCGGCGTGGTCAGCGCCTCGGCCGCAATGGCTCAGGCCAGATCCGGCAGGTTGAACGCGGTTGCCATCATGAACACGGGGAAGCTCGCTGGCGCTGAAGACGTTCCGGCGCTTGCCCAGGCGCTGCCCGGCTTCAACCTTGCTCCCCGGCTCTTTCTGGCGGCGCCCAGTGGCACGCCGACAGCGATCTTGACAAAATTGAACGACGCCGTGCGCACGGTGCTGGCGAGCGCGGACCTCGCACAAGCTGCAGCGCTGCAAGGCGCGATTCCGGCCTACACCGAGCCTGGGCCACTCGCCGCCGACCTGGTACGCGAGTCGGCGGAGTGGGCGAACATCATCAAAACGCAAAAGATCAAGGCGGAATGATGCGCATCACACCTTGCGCCGGACTCATCGTGCCGCCGGCGGCCGGCCTGGTGCCGCAAGACGCCCACCAGCTCTACGCAGGCCGCGTGAAGTTCATCGCGCGCGGGCTCGGCATCGGTGCGGTTTCGCCGGCGGGGTTCGAACCCGTTGTGGGCAGCGTGCTGGACAAGGCGCGCGAGCTGCGCGACGCCGGGGCCCAGGTGATCTCGCTGATGGGTACTTCCATCAGCTTCTACAAGGGCCCTGAGTTCACCGAGTCATTGCGCGCGGCCATGCAGGAGGCAACGGGAGTGCCCTGCACGACGATGAGCCATGCGATCGTTGCGGCGCTGCGCCGGCTTGGCATCCAGCGGGTTGCGGTGGCGACCTCTTACATCGACGAGCTCAACTCGCGATTGGTCGACTACCTCGTTGCGGCGGGCTTCACCGTCACCGCGATTCGGGGGATGTCCATCACCGGCGTGAAGGAAGTCGGCGAAGTGACCACACAAGCCTTGATAGATCTTTCGCAATCGGTGTATCAGGAAGACACCTCGGCCCAAGGCGTTTTCATCTCTTGCGGTGGCCTGCTCACCCTGGACGCCATCAAGCAACTTGAGGACCGGCTAGGCCTTCCGGCCACCGCCAGCTCGCCAGCGGGTTTTTGGGACGTGATGCGTTTGGGTGGCTGGGACGCGAGCTCACCCGAATTCGGACAATTGTTTGCCGCCGGAAATACATCTTCCATGCCGAACGTGGCCGCTGGGACTATGAAATGCAGATAATGACTGGATGAGATCTGGCAACTTATCACCGCGCTGGCGGATCGGGCTTCTCTTTGGCCTGTTGTCCATTGCCCAGCAATCGCACGCCCAGCATCCCGCCGACCGATGGGAGTTCGGGGTCGAGACGGGTTATCTTTCCAAGGTAAAGCACAACTCGCCGCTGGATTACCGGATCGTGCCGACTCAACTGGTTTGGCGCAGCCCGCCCATGTTCGAGATCTGGCAGGGCGAGAGCGGGGCTCGGCTCACGGTGCGCAACAGAATGGCGATCGTGGCCGAGACGTTCGTGCGCGGCGCTGAGGATTACTACATCGCGTTCGCGGGTTCCCCGACGTTCGAGTTGTGGTCGGCCGACCAGAAGACGGCTCTTTTCTATGAAATTGGCGGCGGTGGCGGTTTCGTGAATTCTAAAAACGTTCCTGGCGGACAGGGACAGGACCTGGTGTTCAACTGGTTCACGCAACTGGGTCTTCGCCGGCAGTTGACCCCGCAGGTCGCTCTGACCGCGGGCGCGTACTTCACACACCACTCCAACCTTGGATTGACCAATCCCAACCCCGGGATCGACGTGCGCGGCGTAAATTTCGGCATCGTCTGGGCGCTGCGCTGACCGTGTAACGGCGGCTCATGTAATTGGAATTGAACTGCGTCTCAAAGCTTCGGGAAGAATTCGATCGCCGCAGCTGGGTGACCCCGGCCCGAATGGGGTTCCAACACATCGAGAGAGAAAGGGCACTCCGGCGCCCTTTGTGAAAGTGCACGTGCACACGATGCTCCAGGAGCGGCCCAACGTGAGGGTCTACTTCCAGGAAAAGGATTCTCTCCCCGATGCTGCTTCCAAGTCCGTCAAGGCGAAGGAAGTAGCATTCACGAAGATGATGGCAAAGGCGATCAAGGCTGGCCAGGCGCAGGGGGTCTTTAGACCGGGCGAACCAGAACTGATCGTTAACGCGATCCTGGGGATGCTGATCTGGGTGCACGAGTGGTATCGGCCGGAGCGCCACGCCGAAGATGCCATTTCAGAGACGTTTTGGCAGTTGCTGGCGGGAGGCCTGGTCGTGGGCAAGGGCTCCGCGAGCGAGGCGCCATCGGCGAAAGTTCCTCACCGTAGACGATTGCAAAGGGTTCAGCCGTAGGTCACCAGCGAGAGGTTTGGAACGCTACCCGATCAACCCCGGCAACCAGGTCGCGATCGGGTGGTACCAGAAGACGGCGAGAAGCAGCAGCAGGCTCATCACCACGTAAGGCACGACGGCGCGGAAGATATGCAACATCGTGACTTCGGGCGGCGCGACGCCGCGCATCGTCATCAGCAACAGGCCGTGCGGCGGCAGCAGCAGCCCCAGCTGCATGCAGATGAGGAACATCACGCCGAACCAGACCGGGTCAATGGCGAGCGACTGGACGATCGGCATGAAGATCGGCAGCGTGATCATCATCATGCTGACCTGATCGACGAAGATGCCCAGGAAAATCAGCAGCAGCATCATGCCCACCACGATCATCGAGGTGGACAGGCCCTGGCCCATGATGATCTGCACCAGGCCGTTGCTGGCTCCAGAGAACGAAAGAATCTGGGCGAAGGTGGTGGCGCCGAGGATGATGAACAGGATCATCCCGGAAATGCCGGCCGTGCCTTTGAGCGCCTTGAGCACCGCGTCCGGGGTGAGCACGCGGTACAACGCGGCGAGAACCATCGTCGCGAACGCCCCGAGCGCGGCGCATTCCGTGGGTGTGGCCCAGCCGTCGGCCAATGCGCCCACCACGATGCCGAAGATTGACAGAGTGGGCAGCACGTAGCCAAAGAATGGCTTCCAGCGCTCCCAACCGATGTAGTGGATTTCGTTCTCGTCAGCCGGCGCCAGGTGCGGGCTGATGCGCACGCGCACGATGATCCAAAGCACGAAGGCGACCGACAGGATGACGCCGGGCACCACCCCGCCGATCAGCAGCTTGGAAATCGAGATGCCCGACAGCGAACCGAGCAGCACCGTCAGTGCCGACGGCGGAATCAGCATGTCCACCGCGCCGATGGCCATGATCGGGCCGGTGGCGATGGTCGGATGGTAGCCACGCGCCAGCATGACCGGCAGCATCAGTGAACCGAGCATCGCCGTGGTGGCGATGGTAGAGCCGGAGATCGCCGAGAACACCGTGCCGGCGACCACGGCGACGACTGCCAGGCGGCCGGGCAGCCGCCGGATCAGCCGCTCCACGCCCTCGATCACCTTTGACGCCAAGCCGGTGTGAAACAGAATTTCGCCCATCAGCACGAACAGCGGAATCGGCGTCAGCGAAAACGTCGTGACCGAACTCACGCTGCTGCGCGCCAGCTGGGCCAGGCCTGCCTCGCCACCCATGTACAGCCACGCGCCGACGATGTTGACGGTGATGAAGGTCAGCGCCACCGGCATGCCGATGAACAGCAGCACGGTGGAGCCGCCCAGCATCAGCCAAGCGGCGAAACCCCAGCTACTCATGCAGCCCCCACGTTTGCCGCCGAGGCGGCTGCACTGCCCCCCGAGGGGGCGCGAGCTTGCTTGAAGCGGTTCGGCGCGGCGCTCATGCAGCCGGCCTCATGCTGCGCTCACCGCGTCGCTGCGCGGCCCGCGTTCGCCACGGTGCAGGCGGATCATGCGGAAGATCATTTCGATCAGCAGCAGCACGAACACCAGCGGCAGCGGCGCGAGCCCCCACCATTCGGGCGTGACCAGCGTCTTGATGTTCACGGCCCCCGATACATAACTGGACCACGCCGCCTGCGCGCCATACCAGGCGATGACGGCGCAGCAAGCCAAGCCGATCAGGTCGGACAGCCATTCGAAATACCAGGCCAGCCGCGGCGGCAAGGCACGCAGCAGGATGTCGACACGGATGTGCTGCCCCTGCCGCAGCAGCCACGGCGCGACGCACATGGTGATGAGGTAGAGCATGAGCTCGGAGATCTCGTTGCTCCAGGCCAGCCCGCGCGGTAGCCCCGGCACCGCGATGTTGCGCAGCGCCACGTCGGCCACGATGATGAGGGTCATCGCCATGAGGATGGCGCAACCTGCCAGCGCCAGGCCGGCCAGCAGCCGGCCATAGGCGCTGGAAATCCGGTCGGTCACCGCGAGAACAGAGTCTTGAAGCGGCTCGCCACCTCGGGGCTCTGCTTGATGGCGCTGGCCCAGCCCACGTCATACGCCTTGTCGCGGAAGCCCTTGCTGGTGGCCGCGTCAAATTTGATGGTCTGGATGCCGGCTTTTTCCTGGCGCGCGATTTCGTCCGTGGTGTACCCGGCCCAGAACGTGTTCTCTGCTTCCAGCGCCAGCAACTGCTTTTGCAGGTAGGCGCGTTGCGCGTCGCTGAGCTTCTTGTACGCGGGCAGGTTCATGACGAGCGACACCTCGGCGTCGTAGAAACCGGGATCGACGCGGTACTTGGTCTTTTCCTGCCAATTCAGGTCGAAGATGCCGCCGATCGGCCAGCCGTAGCCGTCCACCACGCCGCGCTCCAGCGCCGTGTACACCTCACCTGGCGGCGTGGTGATCACGCTGGCATTGAGCGACTGGAAGAAGTCGCGGTACACCGGTGTGATGCGAATCTTCAGGCCGGTGAGATCGGGCTTTTCGATCTTCTTGGTGGTGTAGATATGGAACGGCTGGTTCTCCACCATGCGTGCCAGGTACTGCATGTTCGCCTTCTCGTTCCAGACCTTGTTGATGGCATCGAAGGCGCCGTTCTTGCGCTGTTCTACCACCGGAATCTGGGTGAGCTTGAGGAAGTCGGCCTCGGGCATGACATTGGTGTAGAACGCGCCGGTACTCATCGCCATCTCCACCACGCCGGTCTTCACCGCATTGCCGACCTCGAAAGTGGGAATGGCCTTGGGCCCGCCGATGAAGTTGATCTGCAGCACGCCCTTGCCCTCGGCATTGAACTTCTGGATCCAGGGCTGCAGCCGCTGCACGTAGATGCCGTTCTCGGCAAACGCGCTGACCAGGCGCAGCGTCGTTTCCTGCGCGGCGGCCGCGCCGGCAAAGGTGGTGCCTGCCATCAGCGCCGCCGCAGCCATCAGGACGCGTCGATTGATTCGTGCATTCATCGTCTTGTCTCCATTTCTTCGGTTGAACATAAACCCTTGCCGCGCCAGCGTCAATCGAGGCAGACGCGGGTGACTAGATCCCCAGGTGGCGCGACCACAGGCTGCGGTCGGCGTCGAGCTGAGCCGAGCTGCCGCTCCAGACCACCCGGCCCTTTTCCAGGATCACGTGCCGGTCGGCGAGGCCGATCAACCGGTGCACGTACTTGTCGATCACCAGCATCGCGTGGCCCGCCTGACGCAAAGTCGCCAGCACGTGCCAGACCTCCTCGCGCACCAGCGGCGCCAGCCCCTCGGTGGCCTCATCCAGGATCAGCAGGCGCGGGTTGGTGACCAGCGCGCGGGCGATCGCCAGCATCTGCTGCTCCCCGCCCGAGAGCTGACCACCCATGCTTGAGCGGCGTTCGGCCAGGCGGGGGAATAGCTCGAACAGCCGCTCGGGAGTCCAGGTGCGAGAAGAAGCAGCCTTTCCACGGCGAAACGCGGTCAGATGTTCCAGCACGCTCAGGTTGCCGAACACCTGCCGGCCTTCGGGCACCACCGCGATACCTTGCTGCGCCACGCGATGCTGCGCCATGCCAGCGATGGGTTGGCTGCCGAAAACGATCGTGCCCGCCGTCGGTTTGATCAACCCGAGGATGGAACGCACCAGCGTCGTCTTGCCCATGCCGTTGCGCCCCAGCAGGCCGACGATCTCCCCTTCTGCGACCTGCAGTCCCACGCCGAACAGCACCTGGCTGAGCCCGTAGCCCGAACTAAGGCCCTCTACCTCCAACAGCGCAGGCGACAGGGCAGCTGCGTTCACAACACCTCCTGCGCGCTGCCCAGGTAGGCCATGGCGACGCCGGGGTCGCGCCGCACGTCTTCGGGCTTGCCGCTGGCGATGATGCGGCCGTTCACCAGCACCGAAACCGTATCGGCGAGCCGGAAAACGGCATCCACATCATGCTCGATCAGCAGCACCGCGAACTCGCCGCGCAGACTGTCGATCAGGGCTGCCATGTCCTTCGATTCCTGCGCGCCCATCCCTGCCAACGGCTCATCCAGCAACACCAGCTTGGGCTTGCCGGCCAAGGCCATGCCGACTTCCAGCGCGCGCTGCTCGCCATGCGACAACTGCTCGATGCGCCAACCGCGTTTGTCGGCCAGACCCAGCCGCGCCAGCAGCGCGTGCGCGCGCTCGAACAGCGCCGTGTCGGCTTCGACGCGCTGCCAGGAAGAAAAAGTGCGACCCGCGGCGGCCTGCACCGCCATCGCCATGTTGTCCAACACCGAGAGGCTTTGGAACAGCCGCGTGATCTGGAACGAGCGCGCCAGGCCCCGCAGCGCCCGCTGATGCGTGGCCAGGTGCGTGATGTCCGCTGCGTCGAAACGCACCACGCCACTGTCACTGGCGAGCTGGCCGGCGACTTGCGCGACCAGCGTCGTCTTGCCCGCGCCGTTCGGTCCGATCAGCGCGTGGATTTCGCCGGCGGCTACTTGTAAGTCGACTCCGTCGGTGGCCGCCACACCGCCGAAGCGCTTGTGCAGCCCGCGAATTTCGAGCAGCGCGGACGACGTCATGGAGGCGCCCTTCGCGCAGCCAGGGATTGCAGGATGCCCACCAGCCCATGTCGCGCGAACATCACCACCGCCAGCAGTACCCAGCCGATCCAGAACTCGAAGTACTCAGTCTGCGCCGACAACAGTTCCTGCATCAGCAGCAGCGCAGCGGCACCGATAAGACCGCCCCAAAGGCTGCCGACGCCGCCGAGGATCACCATCACGAGCAGCGTCCCGGACTGCGTCCAATGCAACAGGTTGGGGCTGACGTAGCCTTGCAGGTTCGTGCTCAGGCCGCCGGCAATACCGCACAGGACGCCGGCCACCACGAAGATCACGAGCTTGCACGCGAACACCGGCACGCCAAGCGCTTCGGCGCGCACCTCATCGTCGCGCAACGCGCGCACCGCGCGGCCGAACCGCGAGTGGATGAAGCGATGCAGACAGAACAACTCCAGCGCCAGCAGCGCCAGCGCCGCGTAATAGAACGTGCTGGCCTCGCGCAGGTCCAGCCCCGCCGGCAGCAGCGAGCGCACCCTCACCGTCAGTCCCTCGTCGCCGCCATAGCCCTTCATCGAGTTGCCGAGATAGAACAGCATCTGGGCGAAGGCCAGCGTGATCATGATGAAGTACACGCCGCGGGTGCGCAGCGAGATGGCACCGATCACAAGGGCTGCGGCCCCGACCACGGCCACGATCGCCAGCAAGTGCAGCAATCCGGAGCGCACCCCTTCACTCAACAGGATCGCCGTGCTGTAGGCACCCAGGCCGAAGAAGGCGGCGTGCCCCAGCGAAATCATCCCGCCGAAGCCCAGCAGCAGGTTCAGGCTGGTGGCGGCGATGGCATAGACCACGATCCGGCTCGCCGTACCGAGGTAGAAGTCGGCCCCGGCCAGCTGCAGCGCCCAGGGCAGCGCCAGCGCCGCCAGCAGCGCCGCGGCCGCGGTGATGCGCGCGGGCCCCATCAGGTGCGCACCGGGAACAGTCCTTGCGGACGCAGCACCAGCATGACGGCCATCAGCAGGTACACCGACATGGAGGCCAGCGCCGGGCCTGCCGCGCTGGCCCATTGGGGTGGCAACGCCTCGCGCAGCAACTGCTGCAGCAAGGTGCGCCCCAGCGTGTCCACGATACCGACCAGCAGTGCGCCGACCAGCGCGCCGCGAATCGAACCAATGCCGCCGATCGCGATCACCACGAAAGCCAGGATCAGGATGTTCTCGCCCATCCCGACCTGCACCGCGAGCAAAGGTGCGAGCAAGCTGCCGGCAACGGCGCACAGCGCGGCACCGAGCCCGAACACCAGCGTGAAAAGCCGCCCGACATCGACGCCCATCGCGCTGCACATCTCGCGGTTCGACGCGCCGGCTCGCACCAGCGCGCCCATGCGGCTCTTCTGCACCAGCAGGTACAGCAGCACAGCCACCACGACACCCACTGCAATGATGACCAGGCGCCAGGCGGGATACATCAAGCCGGGCAGGATCTGGATCGGCCCCTGCAGCGCCTGCGGCGCCGACAGCGGCAGATCGTTGCCGAACACCATCTTCACCGCGTCGTTGAGGATCAGGATCAGCGCGAAGGTGGCCAGCACCTGCGACAGGTGATCGCGCGCATAAAGCGGACGCAGAATGGAAGCTTCCAGCAGCATGCCGAATAGCGCCGTGAGCAGGACAGCTCCCGCAATGCCAAGCAGGAAGGAACCGCTCAGCGCCGTGAGCCACGCCGCCACGAACGCGCCGATCATGTAGAGCGAGCCGTGCGCGAGATTGATCATGTCCATCACGCCGAACACCAGCGTCAGCCCCGCCGCCAGCAGGAACAGCATGAACCCGAGCTGCAGCCCGTTGAGCGCCTGCTCGAGGACGAAGAGGCCGCTCATTGGGCCCTAGAGCTTACTTGGCCATCTTGCACTGCTGCACGTAGGCGTCGCCGTGATCGCGCAAGATGGGCTCGTTGAAGGACTTGTTGATCAGCCCGCCCTGACCATCGCTGCCGATCGTGCGGACATAGTAATTCTGGATGGGGAATTGGTTGGTGTTGAACTTGAAGGGGCCTCGCACCGAATCGAACTTGGCGGTGCGCATGGCTCGGCGCAGCGCTTCCTTGTTCTCCAGGTTGCCCTTGACGGCGCGCACCGTCGCGTCGATCAGCTGGGCGTCGTCGTAGCCCTGCGAAGCGTAGAGGGTGGGCGTGCGCTTGTACTCCTTGCGGAATTCCGCGACGAATTTCTGGTTGGCCGCATTGGTGAAATCGGGCGACCAGTGCGCGGTGTTGAACAGGCCCGCCATCGACGGGCCGACCGGGCCAATCACGTCCTGGTCGGCACTGAAACCGGGCAGCAGAAGCATCGTTTCCTTGCCCAGGCCCGCGGCCACGAATTGCTTGATGAAATTGATGCCCATGCCGCCGGGCAGGAAGATGTACAGCACCTGCGCCTTGGCGGCGCGGATCTCCGCGAGTTCGGCGGCATAGTCGAGCTGGCCCAGCTTGGTGTAGTTCTCGCCGAGCACCTGGCCCTTGAAGGTTCGCTTGAAGCCGGCCAGCGAGTCCTTGCCCGCCTGATAGTTCGGCGCCACCAGGTACACGCTCTTGAGCTCGCGCTGATTGGCGAAGGCGCCGGCCGCCTCGTGATACGCGTCGTTGGGCCACGACACGGCGAAAAACCAGGGATTGCAGTCCTTGCCCGCCATCGGCGACGGCGCGGCGTTCGGGCTGACGTAGATCACGTTGTTGTCGATCGCCTCCGGCAAGGCGGCCAGCATGATGTTGGAAAACACCACGCCCGTCATGAAGTCGACCTTGTCCCGTTTGACATTGCGCTCGAACAATTGGCGCGCCACATCCGGCTTGAACTGGTCGTCGCTGACCAGCACTTCCGCCGGCAGTCCGCCGAGCTTGCCGCCATTGAGCTTGACGAACAGCAGGAACGCGTCGCGGATGTCCACGCCCAGCGCGGACGAGGGCCCCGACAAGGTGCTGACAAAACCGACCTTGACCTTTTCCGCAGCCATCGAAGCGGCGGCCGCGGCGGCAAGCGCCAATGCGAGGCAGGTGTTCCTCAGGAGAGATGGCGGGCGGTGGTGTGCATTCATGTCGATGTCCTCTGGTTCGGGTATGCGGATTAGGGCTTGTCCGCGCGAAATTTGCAATGGCGTCAATTAAACCCAGATTTGCAGAACGTAATCGAACGGCGCCTGGCTGTTGAACAGGTCCACCCGCTGCAGGCGGATACGCAGCGCGCCGTCCGGCCCGCGCGCAAGGTTATGCTGATAGCGCCCACCGAAATGGCGGACCGTGTCCCGCCGTAGCTCCATCATGTGAAAGCGCGAGCGCACCCTGATCTCGCCGCCGTTCACCGACTCGATCACCACGTGGCTGACCACGTGATTGGTCTCCCACATCGGGACCTGCGACCAGGCATTCGGATGCGAAACGCGCCCTTTGCGAATCTCCATCATCAGCTTGTCCTCGGCAAAGATCGAGGGCGAACCTTCCCACTCGGTCTGCTCGGGGGTCACCGGCATCCAGTACACCCCCTCGTCGTCGAACAGGTCCATCCAGGCCTGCCAGTGCTTGCCATCCAGCAGTTCGGCCTGGTAGTACAGGAGCTGCTCGACTTCGCGCTGCAGCTGCGCATCAGCCGCGCTGCGCGCGAGCACGCCGCGCGAGGGAACCGTTTGCACCGAGGGTGCGAGTCCTTGCGACGCGCGCGGCAAGTGCTCGGGCTCCACCGCTTGCGCGCCCGTGCGCACCGAGCCGTCCTTGGCCTCGATCACCACTTCCTGTCCCAGCAGGTGCTCGAAGTCGGGACCGGCACTGGGGATCGCCGGCCCGGTGGCAGTGGTCTTGCTCAATTCACGCCTCCTTCGGCTGTCAGGTACTGGGTCCAGGCGCGGAACTGGTTGCGCATCACCGCTTCCGATGTGCCGTGATTGGAATAGGTCACACCGTCTTCAACGCGGTCGTCGCCGAACCAGCGGTGGAAGCTGACCCAGTCGCCGCCGTTGGACTGCAGCCCCCACTGGCCCTTGGTCCAGTTCTCCAGATCGTCGGCATTGATCATGGTCGCTGGCGAATTGACCAGGTTGTAGTACCACAGGCTGCGCCGGTAGATGGCTTCGGGAACGCCCTTCAGCCGGAAGTGCCAGATCTCCGACATCGTCTTGTCCGGTCCGACGGGGCGCAGGCAGCGCAACTGCTGCAGCGGCGACTGCACCGAAAGATATGGATAGACCAACACGTGGTGGATGCTGCGCGACAGATACTCCTCGGCCTTCTCGGCGCCGTAGGCCTCCACCAGGAGGGCTTCGTGTTCCAGCGTATCCGGGTCGCGCGGGCGCAAGCCCATGTAGGCCTTGAGGATGCCGTGGCCGCGCGGGAAATTGATGGTCTGCACGTTGTCCCACTGCTCGAAGCTGGAGGCGAAGGTGGAAAGGTAGTGGTAGTACAGCGGCGCGGCGCCGCGTTCGGCCTTCAGCCGGCGCTCCACCTTGCCGGCCGAGATGCCGGTGGACTGATGCGTGACCGACGGGTGCAGTGAGTCCAGCTGGTTCTCCATGAAGAACTTCCAGTTGGAGTGCTGCATCACGCGGTGGCAGATCGGCACCACCTCCACTTCGCCCACCGGCGAGCGGTCGCACATGTCGTCGAAGGCGATGCGCGCCTCGCCCAGGAACTCTGCCAGCGGCGGGCCGTCAGCGCAGAGGCTGGCGAAGACGAAACCACGGTAGCTGTCCACTCGGGCCGAGTGCTTCATGCCGCAGTCCGGGTTGTCACGCGTCATGCGTGTGCCCTCGTAACCCTTGGCCAGGGGTATGGCGCGCACGCTGCCGTTGAGGTGGAAGCTCCAGGCGTGGTAGGAACACACGAACGCGCTGCCGGTGTTCCCCTTCAGGTTGCCGACCAACTGCACGCCGCGATGCGGGCAGCGGTTGTACAGCACCTGCACGCTGCGGTCGGCCTGCCGCACCATGATCATGGGCTGGCGCCCGATGGTGACCGCGTAGTAGTCGCCGGTGGCAGGCACCTGCGACTCGTGGCCGCAATAGACCCAGGTGCGTTCCCATATCTTTTCCATCTCGGCATCGAAGATCGCCTGATCGGTGTACACGCGCTTGTGCACGCGGTCCGGTTCGACGAGTTGTTCCACGTTCATGTCTAGTCCTTCCGCCTCACATCGAAGCCATCAGTTTCGCGAGCGCCTGTCCGCTGTCATCCGCCAGGGCCGCTTCGCTCATATTCCGCATCCGCTGCGCGCCGTTGCGATCGCCGGCCAGTCGCGGCAGAGTGGCCAGCAGTTGCTGATAGCTATGCCAGCCCCGTGCATGCGTATCGCCATAGCCTTTCACCAGCCGCTGCGTCAGGGCCACTTCCAGCGCCAGGTCCGGGTTGTGGGGCGCCAGCTGGCCTATTGTGGCGAGCCACTGCGCGATGCGCTGGTGCTCGACCTGGAAGCGCAAGGTGCGCCGCCGCATGCCGCGCAGCCCGGCCACCAGGTAGAGCAACAGGAAACCACTGAGAGAACTGGTGTTGACGACCCGACCCTTGCGCGTAAAGGGTTCGACACAGCGGCGCGCCCCGCGCGAGCGCAACAGCCAGCGCCCGAGCCGGGCCGGCAAGGTGTCGGCGATCTCCTCCAGCCGCGGATGCATGAATTCGCTGATCTCCAGTTGCTGCTCGGGGGCCAACTTCACTTCGCTGCCGACACGGTCGAACCTGGAGCGCCGGGTCTTCAGATCGGCGACTCGGATCGTATCCTCATAGGACATCCACAGGGCCAGATGGCGCGCGGTTTCGTCGAGCAGGTCCGGGCGCGCCGGGCACAAAGGCCGCAGCAAGTCGAGGTACTGGCCGGCGTAGTCCAGGTCCTGGTAGTCCGCGAGGCGCAAGATCCCGGCCCGCAAGGTTGCATGGGCCGCGGCCGGAAAGATGCTATGGATGCGCTGAGCCAATGGCTCCAGCCGCGGCCCGACCGCCGGCAGCGGCAGCGGCTGCGATGCCGGCGCGCCCGATCCGGCCGGCACGGCATTCGAAGCAGCCTGAAACCCGGCGGCAAAGGCGGCCAGGCTGGAGCGCACGCCGACACCGCCGCGCCGGATGGTTTCCTCGAATTGCTCGCGGCTGAACGGCAACGCGCCCGAGGCACAGAGCGCACCGCAGAGCGCGGGGCTGATCAGGCCGCCGGCCTGCTCGGCCAGGGCGGCAAAATCGGCGGCGACGAATCGGCGTGCGGCGGCACGCGCACCGTCCAGCAGCTTTTGCGAGTCGACGCGGCCGTCGCCCGCCGCCGTGCGCTCGGTCATCGAATACACGCGATGGGTGGAGGCGATCAGCACCGTGCGGCCTGGCGTCACCAGTCCGCGCTGCAGTGCGCGCCCTGCCTCCATCAGTTCCGATGCGACCACGACATCCAGCTCGCCGGGCACCGGGCCCAAGGCCAGCACTGGCTGGGCTCCGGCCGGGATGGCGGCGAAGGGAAACATTTCGAGGTAATAGATGGTCGCGCCGGTGCGCTGGGCCACGCCCGGGATCGAAGTCGCCTGGGCGACGAAGCCATTGCGCTCGGCCAGATCCACCAGCCAGTCCGCCAACACGCCGCCGCCCTCGCCGCCCATGGCGAGAATAGCGATGGTGATCGCGCGGGGCTCGATCATGCGCAGATTCCCTGCAGCCGCCGCTCGATCCGGTCTTGCAGCCGGCCGATGATCGCCCCACGCAGCCGGTGCACCAAGCGGTCCCAGGTGGTTGGGTTGTTGATGATCCGGGCCTTGTAGAAAGACGGACATAGGACGGCAGCATCGGCCACTTCGCCGCACAGGCCACAGCCCACGCAGCTGTCGATTACGCTGGCGATCGGATCGCGGCGCAGCGGGTCGGGGTTGGGCTTGATGGTGAGCGACGGGCAGCCCGACAGCCGGATGCAGGAATGGTCGCCGGTGCAGGTGTCCGGGTCGATGCCGAAGCGCTCGCGCACGACGCGTTCGCCGCCTTCGATGGCCTTGCGCACCAGCGGCTTGACCCGGCGTTGGCGATTGAGCATGCATTCGCTGGAGGCGACCACGACCTTCGGGCCCTTTTCCCGAGTCGTCAGCGCTTCGCGCAAGGTGTCGCGCATCTGTGAAAGACTGTAGGTATTGGTCACGCTGCGCACCCACTTGACGCCGACGCCGCGCACCGCGCTCTCGATCGTGTGGTTGGTGCTGCGCAGCGGATTCGCGGCTTTCGACGACAGCAGGTCCTGGCCGCCGGTCGCGGCCGAGTAGCCGTTGTCGATGACCACCAGCACGTTGTCGGACTGGTTGAAGACCGCGTTGCCGACTCCGCTTGTGAGGCCGTTGTGCCAGAAGCCGCCGTCGCCCATGATCGACAGCGTACGCTTGCCGGTTTCCTGGGTGTTGAACGCGGACGCGCCGGCCCAGCCCAATCCGTAGCCCATCGTGGTGGCGCCGATATTGAACGGCGGCAGGATTGAAAACAGGTGGCAGCCGATGTCGCAGCTGATATGGTGCGGCCCCAACTCGCGCTCCAGCAGCTTGATCGCCGTGAAGATCGGCCGTTCCGGACAACCCGTGCAGAACGAAGGCGGGCGCGGCTGCACCTCATCGGCGGCGGCCTGGATCGCGAAGGCCTTCGGGTTCCCCTGCATCGGCGCCGGCATGAGGCCCGGCTGCGCCGCGGCCGGCAGTGCGAGGCCCGAAAGCAGATCGGGCGCATAGCACTGGATGAAACGAGTCACGCCCTTGGTGACCACGCCCCCGGTGTACTCGCCGGCCTTCGGAAGAAAATCCTTGCCGTGCACGCGCGTCGGTACGTCGGCCTTGCGCAGGATCGAATTGACGGCCTGCTCGATGAAGTCGGGCTGGCCCTCCTCCACCAGCAGAATGCCGCGCTTGCCGGCACAAAAGCGCGTGAACTCCTCGTCGATCAGCGGATAAGTCACGTTCAGCACGTACAGAGGGACGTGCGAGTTGCCGAAGGCATCGGCCAGGCCCAGCAGCTCGAGCGCGCGCAGCACCGCGTTGTACAGGCCGCCCTGCATCGCGATGCCGAAGTCCTGCGCGCCTTGCGCGAAGAACTCGTTGAGCTGCCGCTCGCGGATGAACCGCACCGCGGCGGGCCAGCGCTGCGCCACCTTTTCCTGCTCGTGCAGGTAGGTGGCGGGCGGCAGCGCGATGCGGTCGACGTCGCGCCGGGGATTTTCCATCGCGTCCTTCAGCGTGTAGGCCGGCCGCCGATTGGCCTTGGTCGTGAAGCGGCCATGCACGTGGCAGGCGCGGATGCGCAGCTCCAGCATCACCGGCGTGTGGCTGGCCTCGGACAGCTCGAAGCCCTGCTCCACCGCGGCCACGATGCTCGGCAGATTCGGGCGCGGATCCAGCAGCCACACCTGCGACTTCATGGCGAATGCGTGCGAGCGCTCCTGCATGATGCTGGAACCTTCGCCGTAGTCCTCACCGACGATCAGCAACGCCCCGCCGGTGACTCCACCGGAAGCGAGATTGGCCAGCGCGTCCGACGCGACGTTGGTGCCGACGGTGGACTTGAAGGTGACGGCGCCGCGCAGCGGATAGTTCACGGACGCTGCCAGCGTGGCGGCAGCGGCGGCCTCGGAGGCGCTGTGCTCGAAATGGACCCCCAGTTCGCGCAGGATGTCGTTGGCGTCGGTCAGAACATCCATCAGGTGCGAGATCGGGGCGCCCTGGTAGCCGGCCACGTAGGACACGCCCGATTGCAGCAGGGCCTTGGTCACGGCCAGGATGCCCTCGCCGTGGAATTCGCCGCCTTCGCCCAGCCGCAGCTTGGTCACTTCGGTTGCGAACGAACGTTCAGCCATGTTGCGATTCCAAACTCGTAGTCGCAGCAATTTACGCATTGGTTGCCCATCTGGCGAATGGTTTTTTCAGATACGGTAAATCTGTTTGGTGAATAATCAGGGACAACCCTGGGCCCTGCAACTCACCATGAATTTCCGCCAACTCGACCTCAACCTGCTGCACGTGCTGGCGGCGATCCACCGCACCCGCTCCGTCACCGCCGCCGGCAAGGCGCTGTCGCTGTCGCAATCGGCCACCAGCAACTCCTTGGCACGGCTGCGCCACTTCTTCAACGACGACCTGTTCGTGCGCTCGCGCGGCGGGCTGCAGCCGACGCGGCTGTGCGAAATTGTTGCGCCGCAGGTGGTGGCCCAGTTGCGCTCGCTGGAATCGCTGGTCACCGGCCAGGAACAGTTCGATCCGGCCACCAGCGACATGCACTGGAAAATGTCGCTGTCGGATCTCGGGGAGATGCTGTTCCTGCCGCCGCTCGCCACTGCCTTGCGCGGCGAAGCGCCGCACGCCCGCTTGTCCAATATCTCCGTGGCCGCCGCCGATGTCGCGGTCGCGCTGGAGGCGCGCGAGATCGACTGCGCCGTCGGCATCCTGCTGCCGCGCCATCGCGGCGTCAACGCCGAACTGCTGTTTCGCGAACAGTACGTGGCGATGACGTCGCCTGCCTGGCGGCCGGCAGTGGGCCGCGCCGGCCGCTCGTTATCGGCAGCGCAGCTGGCGCAGGCCGCGCTGGTCGTCGCTTCGCCTACCGCTACATTTCACAGCAGTGTCGAGCAGATGCTCCGCCGCATGAAAATAGCCGACCGCATCGTGCTGCGAGCCCGCCACTTCAGCGCCCTGCCCGAGCTGGCGCTCGCCACCGACCTCGTGGCCATCGTGCCGGAGATGTACGCGAAGAACATGGGCCTGCGACACGCCTTCAGGCTCTGGCAGTTGCCCGATGCACCGTTCTATGACGTGCGGCTGGTCTGGCACGCCAGTACCGCGCGCGACGCTGCTCACTGCTGGATGCGAGCGCTGTTGCAGCGGCTGTTCGCCAGGCCGGCGGGGCCTTAACATGCGCCCGTCGGTGGTGGGCAGCTGCATGTCCACCATCTTCATGGTCTCGAATTTGCCGATCACTTAGCGCGGTGTGGTGTCGCCGGCCACCGCTTTGAGCTTGACCTTGAGCGTGACCTGCTGGCAGTAGGCCAGGAAGGCCACGAAGATGTGGGTCTCGATGCGTGCTTCGGCGCGATGGATAATCGGGTGCATCGCCATGGAGGAAGCGACCGCCCATGCCGTTGAGAAAGCCCCGGAAAACGGCTCCATCCTGACCTGTTGACGGGCTGAGAGGCAAGGTGAGAACGTGACTGTCGCCCCGGAGCCCGCGCCACGCGGGCCTTCTACAAAATAAATGCCCCGGCGGGGCGGGGCCATGACTACGTGGCGGTGGACGCAGTCTGGAGCGAACCCGTCTCAGTCCCAAATTCCCGTGAACAGGGAAATAAACAGCGAATTTCAGAATAATCGGGCTGAGCTGCTGTCGCGCGATCG
>JBDSWB010000196.1:0-10605 GCA_039926915.1 Ramlibacter sp. | reverse complement strand
GTCCACAGGATGTTGCCGGGGTGGCAGTCGCCGTGCAGGCGGAACATTGAAATGCCGCCGCCGGAACGCCCGCCCAGCGCGGTGTCCCGGATCATCGCCAGCGCGAGCTCGCATTGCTTTTCCCACGCCGACTGCACATCGAGCGGAATCATGTGGTGCGACAGCAGCCACTGGCGCGGCTCCAGCCCGAATCCGGCGAGGTCGAGCACGGGCCTTTCCACAAAGGGGCGGGCCTGTCCGACCACGTGAATGCGCGCGAGGAAGCGGCCGATCCATTCCAGCACCTCGGCGTCGTCGAGTTCCGGCGCGCGGCCGCCGCGCCGCGGGCTGACGCTGAACGAAAAACCCGCGTGGTGGTTCAACGTGGCGCCGTTCAATTCCAGCGGCGCGACAGCCGGCACTTCGGCCTGCGCCAGTTCGGTCGAGAACGCATGTTCTTCAAGGATCTGCGCTTCGCTCCAGCGCCCGGGACGGTAGAACTTCGCCACCACCGCGAGGTGGCCTTCGACGGGTTCTTCGAGGTGCGCCTGGTAGACGCGGTTCTCGTAGGAGCTGAGCGCCATCAACCGGCCGTCGCCGCGCAGGCCGACCGAGGCCAGCGCGTCCATGACGACGTCCGGCGTGAGAACTTCATAGGGGTGGGTCGACATGGTCCATTGTCGCCGCTGCGCGCCCGGGCGGGCTCGCGGGCGCGGTGCCCAGCTGCTCGAAGGGGAGCGTCTGCTTGACCAGCATTACGCTGCAAGGCGCGTCCATGGCGACGCGGATCGGCACCGTGGCCACCAGCCGCTGCAACTTCAGTCCGTGCGTTGCCGCGCCGAGGATCATCAGGCTGACACTGTTGGCGCGGGCATATTGCACGAGCGCGTCGGCGACGTCGCCCGCCTCCCGCACATGGAACGACACCTGGTGCGCGCCCAGGTCCAGGCCCTGCGCCCATTGCCTCAGCCGGTCGAGCTGCAGGCGGTGCACATGGACTTCACTGGTCCGCTCTTCGGTGGCATTGGTGTCTCCCGGCGATATCACCGTCACGACGGACAGCCGCGCGCCGGCCCGGATGCGTAGCGAGCGCCCCGTGGCCCGGCGCAGCGAATAGAGCGTGGCATCGGTCGCGTCCTTCCATGGCACGGCCACCATCACGATCTGCACCTGCTCGATCTGCACGCTGGGCAGCGGGCTGGGATGGTAGTGCATGCCCGCAGCCTTGAACCAGAGCTTCAGCTGGTGCAGCCACGAGGTCCGCCGCGTGCGCTCGCCGCGTTCGCCGACCTGCACCTGGTCGGGATGCCCCAGGTCGAATGCCAGCTGCGCCGCCGAGCCGTAGCGTTTCCCGGCTTCCGGCTCGAGGCAGCGCAAGATGATCTCCTGCAGCCACGCGGGCGTGGCAGGCGCCAGCGCGCGAGGCGCAGGCGGGTCCATCCACAGCCGCTGGCGCAGCCCGCCGCGTGTCTCGGGATCGCCGAATGGCAGTTCGCCCGTGGCCAGTTCGTACAGCATGACGCCGATGGCAAACACGTCGCTGCGCGGGTCGCCGCGCACGCCGACCACCTGCTCGGGCGCAATCCATGGCGGCGAACCGACCGCCACGCGCATTTCCTCGGCCAGCAGGTCCGGGTAGCGACCATGCCAGCTGAGTCCGAAGTCGAGCAGCACGGCCGAGCCGTCCGGGCGAATTAACACGTTGCCGGGCTTCAGGTCCAGGTGCACTGCGTCTTGCTGGTGCATGCTGTTCGCCGCCACGGCCATTGCGGCCCCCCAGCCGGGCGATCTCCTCCGGCAGTGGGCGCTTGTGGCCCTGCACCGCCTGGTCGAGCCAGTGCTGCAGCGGCAGGCCGTCTATGTATTCCATCACCAGGTAGGGCAGGCGCGCCAGGTCGCCGGCGGCCACGAAACGCGGCACATGGGACCCCGCCAGCACTTGCAGCAGCTGGTGTTCGACCTCAAAGCTGACGATGTTTTCGGCGCCGTCGCCGCTGGTCATGCGAGGCACTTTCATCGCCATGGGAAAGCCGGGATGGCGCCCCGGCTGCGCGTAAGTCACCGCGTAGATGTGCGCCATGCCCCCGGCGTGCAGGCATTCCCCGACGATGAAGCCGTCGATTTCGGTGCCGGGTTCCAGCAATTTCAAGCGTTGGCCTCCTCAGCGGCCTTCGGCCAGGCGCCGGGCGTAGAAATCGGGCAGTCCGGCCTGCCGGATCGCCAGGGCCGCGCCCCCATGGTCGTACGGAACCCGGACGAATGTCAGCTGCATCGCCGCCACATCCATCATGGCGTACATCGCGTCGCAATTGCCGTCCCGCGGCTGGCCGGTGGAGCCGACGGTGGCGAGCCAGCGCCGGTGCCGCGGCACCGGTATGGCGATGCCGGCGACCGGTTCGAACGCCATGACGCCCCGCCCGGTCCCCTGGAAAAAAAGCCGCTGTTCGTGAACATGGCCGCTGAAGACGTGGGTGGCGCCCATCGCACCCGCCGCTTCCAGGCTGGCGCCGGCGCCCTGCGCGTCGTCCACATAGGTCCAACGCTGCGGCTCGCGCGCGCTGGCATGGACCAGCAGAATGAAATCGTGCTGTACCGTCAGCGGCAAGCCGGACAGGAACTCACGCTGCGCCGCGTTGAGTTGGGTGAAAGTCCAGGCGGCGCCGGCATAGTCGGCGCGTGCACCGGCCTGCAGTGGCGAGATCGCGGCATCGTCATGATTGCCCCGCAGCACCCACGCGCCCTCGCGGGCCATGGCCATCACGATGGCCAGCACCGCGCCGGGTTCCGCGCCGTAGCCCACCAGGTCGCCCAGAAAGGCGAATTGCGTCGCGCCGCGTGCGCGGGCATCCGCCAGGCAGGCCTCAAGCGCGTGCCGATTGGCGTGCAGGTCGGACAGCAGGGCCAGTTTCATGGATGCGATGCTTGTGACCACTCATCATCATCGGCTGACAAGCTGAGCGCCAGCTTGCATGCAGCCCGCCCCCAGTTGACACAGGTCAAGCCAGCGAGAGGATGTGACCGACGCGTGGGTCGCCCCGTCCCGCCAGCACCCGGGCATAAGCCTTGTGAACCTCGTCCATACCGCGGTGGTGCTCCACCACGAGCCATGGGTCCTTCCCATCGCAGGCGTGTGCGCGAAAGGCGTGCCAGGCCTGCACCAGCTTCTGGCCCAGCTCTGCCGGGCCCCAGTCGCCCTGGCGCTTCTTGATCTGCGCGGGCGCGAAGAACAGTGTGGCGCGCGGGCCGGGTAGGTCCTTGGCGCCGCCGAGCTGCTCCACATGCGTGCCGCCGATCGAGCAGCTGTACTTCAGCTGGGGAAAGCGCGTGTGGACCTGCCGGCGCAGGTCGGCGTTGCCCGCGAAGTCGATGTACACGCAGGCCGTATCGGCCGGCAGCTGGTCCAACTCGTCGTAGGTGAGTACCCGGCTGTAGCAGCCGAGGCCCTCGCAAAACGCCCGGTTGCCGGGCGATGTGAGCCCCACCACTTCGACGCCAGGACGCTGGATCAACTGAAAAGCGGTGCCATAGGCGGTCTTGCTGGACGCGCTCGACAACAGCATGGTGCGGGCGCCGAAGAAGTCGTTGTCCGCCATGAAGTCGTCGATCAGCCAGGAGGTGACAAAGAGTGGGCGCAGCAGGGCCTGCACATCCTCGGTGCCGGCCGTGTAGAAAGGGTCCGCATTGCAGCGCAGGTAATGGTTGTAGACCGCGTGCAGCGCCGCGCGATGCGGCGCCTCGTCGCTGAAGCCGCTGGCGGACAGCCGGGAGGGCTGCAGCACGGCCTCGCTGGCCATCGGCCAGTAGCCGTAGAGCCGCTCGCCCACCGCAACGCCCGGGTGCAGTGACTGCGTCACCGTGCCGAAACCCCAGACCGGCACGATCCCCCAGCCCGCTTCACCGGTGGGGAAAAACTGCCAGTAGTTCATCGCGTCGCCGAACGCGGCGTAGGTGATGTTGTTGGAGGTCAGCGCGAAGGAGTCCACGCGAACCCGGACCTGACCGTCGGCCAGTGGTGCGCCGTCGGCGATTTCCGCGCGCGCGGTGCCCAGCTGGTCCTGGCGCACAAAGAGTGTGGTGTTCATCCGCCAACCCTAAACGAAACGGCCTGCCCGTTCAACACGGGCAGGCGCTTATGTGACTCCCCCCGAAGCGCCTTCGGCGTTGCCCCCTCGGGCGTTGCCCTCTCCCCCTCAAGGGGGCGCCACCAACGGCCCGGCGAAGCCGGCTCCGCGGTGGCCCGCGAAGGGACAGGGGTTGCTCTTTAGACGAGGTTGATCTGGACGTCGATGTTGCCGCGGGTGGCGTTGGAGTAGGGGCAGACCTTGTGGGCAGCGTCGACCAGGCCTTGTGCTGCGGCCCGGTCCATGCCCGGCAGGCTGATGTTCAGGCGGGCGGCGATGCCGTAGGCGCCCGGCGTTGGGCCCAGGTCGATTTCAGCGTCGATCGCCAAGTCGGCGGGCAATGTGACCTTCATCCTGCCCGCAACGGCCTTCATCGCGCCGATGAAGCAGGCCGAATACCCGGCAGCGAACAGTTGCTCGGGGTTGGTGCCGGTGCCGGCGGTGCCGGGCGACGACAGCTTGACGTCCAGGCGGCCGTCTTCCGAGCGCGAGGCGCCCTCACGGCCCCCGGTCGTGTGGGCCTTGGCGGTGTAGAGGACTTTTTCGAGTGGGGTGGTCATGGTGGTTCCTTGATGAGCGTCTTCGGCGACGTGGGTTAAAAAAAAGGTGATCGGAACGTCAGCCGGTCAGCCGGCCGCGCAGGCCGTGCAGCTTGCGCTTGAGCTGGACCAGCTCGGCGATGGAGCATTCGCCGGCGCTGCGGATGCAGCCGGGGATCTTGCGGGCCTGCGCCTTGAGCTTGCGGCCGGGGGCGGTGAGGGTGATGTGCACCCGGCGCTCGTCCTCGACGGCGCGGATGCGGGCGATGAGTCCGGCGGCCTCCAGGCGCTTAAGCAGAGGGGTGAGCGTGCCGGAGTCCAGGAACAGTCGCTCGCCCAGCTCCGAAACCATCAGTCCGTCGCGTTCCCACAGCACCAGCATCACCAGGTATTGCGGGTAGGTGAGGCCCAGCTCCTCCAGAAGCGGCTTGTAAAGCTTGGTCATCGCCAGCGAGGTCGAATACAGCGCAAAGCACAGCTGGTTGTCCAGCAAAAGTGCTTGATCGGGGTCGATGTTCTGCGGCATCAGTTGAATTATAGCGTCAAATTAAATTGTGTGCAATATAAAGTGCAATGCCGGTGATTTCTTGGTCTTTGGATGCGATCCGGGCCATGGAGTTGTTGGCGGGCTCAGGCCGACAGGGCACTCTGCGCGGCGAATGTCCCCCGGCGCCGGGAGGGCGCCTCCTCCTTGATTTCGCCGCGCAGAGCGCCCCATCGACCTGATCCTGCAACGAGTGGTGGTGATCGAAGCCAAAGCGTGGCGCGCAACTGACTTCGCAAGGCCATGGATGCTGGGTAGCCGCTACCGCGAAATCAAGGAGGAGGCGGCCCTCCCGGCCGCCGGAGGACATTCGCTGTAGCGGCTACCCAGCGTCCATGGCCCACCAACACCGCCCGACTGGATATTCCTAGCGGCCCGTGAAGCGGGCAGCCCGCTTTTCGACGAACGAGCGCACGCCTTCGGCGGCGTCCTCGCTGTTGGACAGGCGCTGCTGCACTTCGATAAATTCCTCCATGGCCGCGAGCGGTCCGTGTTCGAGGGCCTTGAGGGCGTTGAGTCGCGTCGCTACGACCGCCTGCGGCGCCTGCGCGGCCACGGCCTGCGCGATGCGCAGCGCCTCGTCCAGCTCCTGTCCCACCGGCACCACGAGCTGGACGAAGTGGAGGCGCAGTGCCTCGGCGCTGCCGAACTCGTCACCCGTCAGCAGGTGCAACATCGCATTGCCCAGGCCGGCTCGCTCAGCCATGCGCAAGGTCGCGCCGCCGGTCGCCATGATGCCGCGCTTGACTTCCAGCTGCGAGAACCGGCAGTCGTCAGCGGCTACCACCACGTCGGCGGCCAGCATGAGCTCGATGCCCAGCGTGTAGGTGATACCCTTGACCGCGGCGATCATCGGCTTGGTCCGGCGGCGGTAGCCGGGCGTCCCCAGGTCCGTCGGTTCGACCAACCCCAGTGGGATCGCCTTTTCGCCGCGCTGCATCAGCGGCGCGATGGTGGGCAGGTCCAGGCCCGCGGTGAAGTGCTTGCCGAATGCGTGAAGCACGCCGACGCGCAGTTCGCTGTCGTCGTCCAGCAGGGTGTAGGCCTCGCCCAGTTCGCGGAACATGCGCGGCGTGAAGCCGTTGTACTTGGCGGGCCGGTTGATGCCGATCATCAGCACCGGGCCGCGGCGTTCGGTTGTGATCGTGCCTTCGGGCGGGGGTGGGTTGCTGTGCATGGGAAGCTGCCTTCGCGGCGCCGGGTGGATTGCAGGAAGAGTCCATTAAAGCAGGAGCCGGCGATTTTGCGCGCGGGCCACGCGGCAGTCGCCAACGGTACTACCGGCCTGTCGCCGCCCAGGCTTTCGTTGTATGGTGCGCAACGAACCTGGAGGAGACATGGTCGATTACGTCATCATCGGTGGGGGCTCGGCGGGCTGCGTACTCGCGGCGCGCCTCAGCGAGGACCCGGGCGTCCGGGTCGCGCTGCTCGAAGCAGGCCCCGTCGACAGCAGCGTCCTGATCCGCTGCCCGGCCGGCCTGGCCGTGCTGGCAAAGAACGGGCAGGCCAACTGGGCGTTCGAAACCGTTCCCCAGCCCGGCCTGAACGGGCGGCGCGGCTACCAGCCGCGCGGCAAGGTGCTGGGCGGGTCCAGCTCCGTCAACGCGATGATCTACGCGCGGGGACATCGCAGCGACTATGACCATTGGGCGGCCCAGGGCAACCCGGGCTGGAGCTGGGCCGACGTGCTGCCCTACTTCAAGCGGTCGGAACACAACGAGCGGGGCGCCGACGAACTGCATGGGGCCGGCGGCCCGCTGAACGTGATGGACCTGCGCAGCCCGAACCGGTTCGGGCCGGAGTTTGTTCAGGCCGCGATGCAGGCCGGCTATCCGCACAATGCCGACTTCAACGGTCCCCACCAGCAGGGCGTTGGCATGTACCAGGTGACGCACCGCAATGGCGAGCGCTTCAGCGCGGCCAAGGCGTACCTGGCGCCGAACCTCGGCCGACCCAACTTGCAGGTGATCACCGGCGCACACACCACGCGAGTGCTGATGGAGGGGCGCCGCGCCGTGGGCGTCGAATACCGGCAGGGCGGACAACTCAAGCAGTTGCGGGCCGGCCAGGAAGTGATTTTGTCCGCTGGTGCTCTGATGTCGCCGCAACTGCTGTTGCTGTCGGGCATCGGGCCCTCGCAGCACGTGCGCGGGAACGGCATCGATGTTGTGCACGACCTGGCCGGCGTCGGCGCAAACCTGCACGACCACGTCGACGTGGTGCAGGTGGTGAACGCGCCGCAACAGAAGGAGCTGTTCGGCCTCTCGCTGACGGGCGTGGGACGCCTGGTCCGGGGCGTGTTCGAGTGGCGCAACCAGCGCAGCGGCATGCTCACCACCAATTTCGCCGAAGCCGGGGGCTTCATCAAGAGCAACCCGGACGAACCGGTGCCGGACCTGCAGTTGCACTTCGTGATCGGCAAGCTGGTGGACCACGGCCGCAAGACGGTGTTCGGCCACGGCTATTCTTGTCACGTCTGCCTGTTGCGGCCCGCGAGTCGCGGCAGCGTGCGGCTGGCCAGCCGAGACCCGATGGCTGCGCCCCTGATCGACCCGAACTTCCTGGGTGAAATCAGTGACACGCAATTGCTGGTCAAGGGCTTCAAAATCATGCGCCGCATCCTGGGCCAGCCGGCGCTGGCGGGGCACGGCGGGAAGGAGCTGCCGACCTCCGCCGGCGCGCGCACCGACGAGGAGATCGAGCAGTTCGTGCGCAACCATGCCGACACCATTTATCACCCGGTGGGCAGTTGCCGCATGGGTAACGGGCCCGGCGATGTGGTCGACGCGCAATTGCGCGTGCATGGCATCGCAGGACTGCGCGTCGTGGACGCCTCGATCATGCCGCGCATCGTGGGGGGCAACACCAACGCGCCGGTCATCATGATCGCCGAGAAAGCGGCCGACGTGATCAAGGCCGCAGCCCGGACGCTGGAGCGGGACGCAGTTCACACGCACGGGTCCATGGCGGTAGCCTAGAATTTTCCTCTCGACAACTACTGGTGCCTGATGTGTCCAACCGCCTGGCCGTGACGCCGCAATACCTGCTGCCCAAGCGGCTGATCACGCAGTTCGCCGGACTGGTGGCCGGCTGGCGTGGTGGGTCCATCACCCATGCGATCATCCGCCGCTTCATCGCCAAGTACCGCGTCAACATGGCCGAAGCGGCCGATTCGCGTATCGAAAGCTACGCGACTTTTAACGAATTCTTCACGCGCGCGCTGCGTGAAGGCGCGCGGCCGATCGCCGACGCGGCCTTCGTCTGCCCGGTAGACGCCGCCATCAGCCAGTTTGGCCCGATCGAGCACGACCAGATTTTCCAGGCCAAGGGCCACAGCTATTCGACCCGTGCCCTGCTCGGCGGCGACCAGCAATTGGCCCACCAGTTCGACCACGGACACTTCGCCACGCTCTACCTCGCGCCCAAGGACTACCACCGCATCCACATGCCGTGTGAAGGTCGGCTCACCCGCATGATCTACATCCCGGGCGACCTGTTCTCGGTCAACCCGCTCACGGCTCGCCACGTGCCCGACCTGTTCGCGCGCAACGAGCGCGTGGTGTGCGTGTTCGAGACGGCGTACGGGCCTTTCGTCAACGTGCTGGTGGGCGCGACCATCGTCGGCAGCGTAGCCACCGTCTGGCACGGCGTGGTGAATCCGCCACGTACGCGCGAGGTCCGCGAATGGCGGTATGACGACCAGCAGATCGTGCTCGCCAAGGGTGCGGAGATGGGGCGCTTTCTGCTCGGTTCGACGGTGGTGATGCTGTTCCCGAAGAACGTGGTGGCTTTCCACGAAGACTGGGCGCCGACGCGGCCGGTGCGGCTCGGCGAGGCGATGGGGATGGGGATGGTTGCGGGGGCGGAGAGTCGGGTGTGAGGGGCAGGACGGGTGCCGGCGCACAGATTGATGCTGCCCATGCTGTTCTCCTGGCGCGCGCGCGCGCATGAGAAACAAACCGGAGGTTCCATGACATCCAGCGTCGATAACGCATTCACCGGCTCGGTGGCCCAGTTCTACGAGCGCTACATGGTGCCGCTCATTTTCGAGCCCTATGCCGTCGATCTCTCAAAGCGCGTGGCGCATGCGGGGCCGAAGCGCGTGCTGGAACTTGCCGCCGGCACCGGCGTCGTCACGCGGAAACTCGCGGTAATGCTCGACGCGTCCAGCGAAATTGTCGCCACGGACCTCAACCCCGCGATGATCGAGGAGGCGGCGCGCATCGGCACCGCACGGCCAGTGCAGTGGCGCCAGGTGGACGCGATGCAACTGCTGTTCGACAGCGCGTCGTTCGACGTGGTCGCCTGCCAGTTCGGCGTGATGTTCTTCCCGGACCGGCCCCGGGCCGATGCCGAAGCGCGCCGCGTACTGCGGCCAGGCGGGCTGTTCATTTTTAATGCGTGGGGTGCGATCGGGGAGAACGAATTCGCCGATGCCGTCGCCGACGCGCTCGCCGCGGTGTTCCCCGAGGACCCGCCGCGGTTCATGGAGCGTACCCCCCACGGCTACCACGATGGCGGGCGCATCGTGCAGGACCTGGCTGCGGCGGGTTTCACCCACACGCCGACCGTCGAAACGGTGGCATTCACCAGCCGCGCGGCGACGCCGGGCATCGCGGCGCTCGCCTACTGCCAGGGCACGCCATGGCGTGGCGAAATCGAAGCGCGTGACCCGAATGGCTTGGCGCGCGCCACCCAGGCGGCCGAAGCGGAGCTGACGCGTCGTTTTGGTGATGGACCGATCGAGGGGCGCATCGAAGCGCTGGTGGCTACCGTACACGCATAGAGTCCGACCCACCCGATGCGACTATCTGTCCGCGGTGAATCTGGATTTGCGGATCCTTTTTCCCCTTTCCATCGCGACGGAATATGGCTATAAACGGGCTGCTCCCATCCCTACAGGCCGCCCTCTCCCGGGCGAGGAATAAGGATTGACGCCATGCACTACCGGTGCCCCCAATGCAAGGAAATGTTGAGCGTGCCCAAGCTGTTCTTCAGCGACATCTCGGCCTGCAAGCACTGCGCGCAGAAGGTGCAACTCGGGGACTTCGTCGCGTTCTTCATGGCCGCGATCGCCATGGTGGTGACGGCGCTGACGACGCTCTACAAGTTGACGGTGGGCTTGACCGACCCCATCGTGGCCGGGGGTTACGCCGTTTCGGTCGGGATGTTCACCGGCATCGTGGTCCTGATCCTGCTGGGCAAGGCCGTTCCGTTTCGCAAGATCGCGACGCACCGGCCCAGCCAGGCCGCGAAGCTCTGAGCCGCGGCCGCGCGGCCTACTGGAAAGCCACTTCGTCGAAGCTGCGCAGCTTGCGGCTGTGCAGCCGCTGGCTGCCTTCCGCCCGCAGGATCTCGATCGCACGCATTCCGATGCGCAGGTGCTGGTCGACCCGCTCGCGATAAAACTGGTTGGCCATGC
>JBDSWB010000195.1:0-18388 GCA_039926915.1 Ramlibacter sp. | reverse complement strand
CCGCTGTGGCGAACACCGCCCGGTTCCAACAGTTGGTGGAAGGTGGACTGCCTCGGGCAGCCCTCGCCGACCTCCTGGCGCCGAGGCAAGCGCCGAAACTGCCGACCGTTGGCAAGCGACTGAAGATGTGGCGCTGGCGAACGAAAGACATTATTCGCGCCGACCGAGTACGACTGGCAGCGGAAAAGGAGCAGCGTCGGATCAAGGACATGAGCCTGCTGTGCCGGTTGCCGTCCGGCGTTCCTTCATTGAGTTGCATCCTGAGCGAGATCGGAAGCCCTTCGGCATTCCATCTGGCTCGTGCAATGCACGTCACGACTGAGACGGCGGCGAAGTGGATCGAGGAGGATCAAGCCCCACACGCCGTCATGCTTGCGCTGTTCTGGCTGACTCGCTGGGGTGTCAGGCAGAGGCTCCGGGATGCCGGAGTGCATGAGGAGGATCGGGCCTTGCTTCTGGGCCATGCCATCGAGGGCATGCCTCAGCACTATGCGACGGCGACGGTCGCGCGCCTGGTCGAGGCCGCGAACAAGGTGCAGCACACGGTGGATCGGACCACGCTGCTCCGAGTGGTGGATGGGGAAGCGCAGAGCGCAAGAGTCACGCAAGGACTCACGCTGAGAAGAGGGGAGGTCAGCGCGCCCTAACGTGCCAACCTCGAAGGTGCTTGGTGCGGCTGGCGGGGATCGAACCCACGACCCTTGGCTTCGGAGGCCAATACTCTATCCACTGAGCTACAGCCGCATCCGGTGACGCGAGAGTGCATTATCCCTGAAGGCGGCGCCTCGCGTTTCGGGGGTCAGGTGCAAGCGGACACGTCGAGGGGCTTGGCTATAATCAAAGGTTGATTTCGAAGCCCTGCCCATTTTTGAGGACGCCATGAGCGACAGCACACAGGAAGAAGCCCACACCGGCCCGATCAAGAATCCAAAACAGCTTCTGCTGGCGGTGTTCTTCTCCTTCGTCATTCCTGTGTTCGCCATCATTGCGCTGGTCGCCTATGTGGTGGCTGAAAACAAGCCGGCCGGCAGTTCCTCGGCCGAGGTGCATTCACTCGGTGGCGTCTCGGCGCAGGACTTGGACAAGGGCGTGGCCGAGCGCATCCGCAAGGTCGGCATGGTGGAAATCCGCGACGCCAACCGGCCCTTGAAGGGCGGTGAGGATGTGTTCAAGGCGCAGTGCACGGCATGCCACACGGCCGGCGTGGCCGGCGCTCCCAAGTTGGGCGACGTCGCCGCCTGGGGCCCGCGCATCCGTACCGGAATCGAAGCGCTGGTCCAGTCGTCACTGAAGGGCAAGGGCGCCATGCCCGCTCAGGGTGGCGGTGACTTCAATGACATCGAAATCGCACGGGGCGTTGTCTACATGGCCAATGCCGCCGGCGCCAAATTCGCAGAACCCAAGGCGCCTGCCAGCGCAGCCGCGATTCCTGCATCGGCCGCGATGCAGACCGCTGCCGTGCCGGCAGCTGTTGTCCCTGCAGCGCCCGCTCCCGCAACTGCCGCTATGGTGATCGCAGCGGCACCTTCGGCCGCCGCGCCTGCCGCGGCCGCGGGTGCCGGTGAAGCGCTGTACAAGCAAGCCTGCTTTGCCTGCCATGTTGCCGGCGTGGCCGGTGCGCCGAAGTTCGGCGACAAGGTTGCCTGGGCCCCGCGCGTCAAGCTGGGCGTTCCGGCCCTGGTGCAAAGCGTGCTCAAGGGCAAGAACGCCATGCCTCCCAAGGGCGGCTCCAACGCGTCGGAGCAGGACATCCGCTCGGCCGTCGAATACATGGTGAGTGCCGCGAAGTAAGTAGCGCCAACGCCTCGCGAAAAAGCCGGTCGCTGACCGGCTTTTCTATTCCGGCGATGCCGCGGGCGGCCGGCTCCCGGCCGGACTGGGCACGTAGTTGAAGCGGCCGGGCAACTCTTCGGCTGCCATTTCTTGCGGCACCCACAGGCCCTGCTCAATCGCTTCGGCCGCCAGGCCCACATCGAGCGTGTGCACCAAGCCGAAGCCCAGGTCGCATTCGAGGTACAGCCGACCATCGGCATCGAGAACGCAGCGCTGAGGCCGCGCCGGTTGCCCGGTGTGGGCGTAGACGCTGTGCCCGGGCCCCACGCGCCAGACCCATGGCGTGATCTCCAGTTCCACGTAGACGCGCTGCGGGCCATTCTGAAAGAACCACTGTCCCTGCGCGTCGCTGCCGTAGTTGCGGTGGATGAAGTCGACGAGCTTCTCGTGCCGCAGCAGCGAGCCCCTGCTTTGCGGGAAGGGGCCGGCCGATTGTGTGCGGTCGTCCCGCATGTACCAGTTGCCGCGCGCATCCAGCCCCAGCCAGCCGTAGCAATGCGGCACGTTGGGCCATTTCGCGATGGCCTGGCGAACGATGTCATCCATGTTGATGCCGATTATCCGACGCTCCCGCAATAAAAAAGGCGCCGCAGCGCGGCGCCTTGTCAACGGCATCTCGCTGGATGCCTGAATGTGATCTTCTGGTGTTCTGGTGTTGTCTCCTCGGTCCCCCGCCCTCGCGGACTGTCGAGGCCCGCTTGCGAGTGCATGCACTCTAAAGGCCGCACTCTGTTAGTGCATCGGGATTTTCCCGCCCCGCCGCGAGTCGGCAATGATCCATTCCGCCGCCTTCTCCGCAATCATGAGGGTGGGCGAATTGGTGTTGCCGCTGGTGATGGTGGGCATGGCGCCCGCGTCCACCACACGCAGCCCCGCGATGCCACGCACCCGCAAGGTGGAGTCGAGCACCGCCATGGGGTCGTCGTCGTCACCCATCTTTGTGGTGCCCACGGGATGGAAGATGGTAGTCGCGATGTCGCCGGCGAGCCGCGCGAGTTCCTCGTCGCTCTGGTACTGCAGGCCAGGCTTCCATTCCTGGGGCTGGTATTTTGCGAGTGCGGGCTGGGCCACGATTTGGCGGGTCACGCGCAGCGAGTCCGCCGCCACCTTGCGGTCCTCGGCTGTGCTGAGGTAGTTGGGTGCGATCGCCGGGGCGTCCTCGAACTTGTTGGTGCGGATGCGCACGCTGCCGCGGCTCGTGGGGTTGAGGTTGCACACGCTCGCGGTGAAAGCGTTGAAGGCGTGCAGCGGTTCGCCGAAGGCGTCCAGGCTGAGGGGCTGCACGTGGTATTCGATGTTCGGGTACGGCACCTCCGGCGAACTGCGGGTGAAAGCGCCGAGTTGCGAGGGCGCCATGCTCATCGGGCCGCTGCGCTTCAGGGCGTACTCCAGGCCGATCTTCATCTTGCCGATCCAGCTGTTGGCCATGGTGTTGAGTGTGTGCACCCCATTGACCTTGAACACTGCACGGATCTGCAGGTGGTCCTGCAGGTTCTCGCCGACGCCGGGCAGTTCATGCACCACGGGGATGCCGCACTGGCGCAAGAGTGCTCCGGGGCCGATGCCCGAAAGCTGCAGGATCTGGGGCGAGCCGATGCTGCCCGCGCACAGCAGCATTTCGGCCGTCGCATGCACGGTCACCATTTCGTCGCCGGTCCAGACTTCAGCGCCGGTGCAGCGCTTGCCGCCGCCCGGGTGGTCTTCGATCAGCAGGCGCCCGACCTGCGCGGACGTCCACATCTCGAAATTGGGCCGGCCGTAGCAGGTGGGCCGCAGAAAGGCCTTGGCCGTGTTCCAGCGCCAGCCACTCTTCTGGTTGACCTGGAAGTAGCCCACGCCCTCGTTGTCGCCGCGGTTGAAGTCTTCGGTGTGCTTGATGCCGGCCTCCTGCGCGGCCTGCGCGAACGCGTCGAGAATGTCCCAGCGCAGGCGCTGCCGCTCCACGCGCCATTCGCCCCCCTGGCCGTGCATTGCGTCGGCGCCCTTGTAGTAGTCCTCGTGCCGGGTGAAATACGGCACGCAGTTGTCCCAGGTCCAGTTGGCATCGGACACCGCCTTCGCCCAGGCGTCGTAATCGCGCGATTGGCCGCGCATGTAGATCATGCCGTTGATGCTGGAGCAGCCGCCCAGGGTCTTGCCGCGCGGGTAGCGCAGCTGGCGGCCGTTCAGGCCTGCATCGGGCTCGGTGCTGTAGAGCCAGTCCGTGCGCGGGTTGCCGATGCAGTACAAGTAGCCCACGGGAATGTGGATCCAGTGGTAGTCGTCGCGCCGGCCGGCCTCGATCAGCAGCACACGTTTGGTTGGGTCCGCCGACAGCCGGTTGGCCAGCAGGCAGCCCGCAGTGCCGGCGCCGATGATCACGTAGTCGAAGGTGGTGTCGCTCATGGCGGGCTTTCGCGGGTGGCCTGGTGGTGGGAGCCCTTGTACTTCTGCAGGTTGGGCTTTTCGAGCAGGTGCCAGGTCAGGGCGGCCAGGATCAGCGTACCTCCTAGCGCATACGACAGCAGCCACTGGCCGCCCAGACCCGGAATGCCACTGAGGAGCGACACCAGGACCAGCATGTGCCAGAGGTAAATGCCATAGCTGATGTCGCCCAGGTACCTGAGGGGCGCAAGCAGGCGCACCCCAGCCCAGGGGAAGGTGATGGCGGCGGCGAGCAGCGCCGTGAAGCCGGCTCCCAGCAGCGGCCGCCAGGCTACCACCATCGCCTGCGAGCCCCAATAGAGGGACTTCTGGTCGAGCCGGATGGCGATCTTGAGCAGCACGAACGCCAGCAACAGCCACGCTGCAAAGTGCAGCCAGCCCGGTTGTAGCCACGCGGCGAGACGTCCTGTGTTGCGATGCACGACCAGCGCCAGCGCGATGCCCAGCGCGAATTCATCGATGACGCCCGGCAACTGCGTGGTGTAGATGAACTGGATGGTGGGCGAGGCGACGCCCGGCTCCAGCATCAGGGTGGTCGCGAAACGCCACAAGGCGCCGCAACCGATTGCGTACAGCAGCATCCGCCACGCGGGGGTGCGCGCCAGCCATGGTGCGGCCAGCATGATCGCCCCGTAGAACTGCATTTCCAGGGCGACGGACCAGCTGGGGCCGTTGATCGAACCGTGCGTCGGCACATACAGGTTGTGGACGAATAGCAGGTGGCTGGCGATATGGCCGAGCAGAACCGTCTTGGACAACAGCAGCATGACCGGGCTGACCATCAGCAGGTAGACCGCGCAGGTCAGCAGGTAGAGCGGAACGATGCGTGCGAGCCGGCGCACGGCGAACGAGCGGCGAAAAGCCGGCCCCTGCTTTGCCACGCCGTCGAGCGCCGAGAGGCCGATGACGAAACCGCTGATCGTGAAAAACAGGTCCACGCCGGCCCAGCCGTGGCGCAGCAAGTAGCCCAGTCCGGTGTTGGGCATGGCCGTCCACTTGCCGTACTCCACCACATGGTAGGCCAGCACCAGCAGCGCGGCCAGCGCGCGCAGCAGGTCAATGCCCGGAAAGGCCCGCGGTGTGCTGTGCGGAATCACGGCGTCAGCGGGCCACGACCCGCTGAAGGGCCGGGCCGGACGACGTCATTTGGCCGTCGGCATGGCGAATTCAGCGCCCTTGCCGATGCTCTCGGGCCAACGCTGCATGATGGATTTCTGCTTGGTGTAGAAGCGCACGCCTTCTTCCCCATACGCATGCATGTCACCGAACAGGCTCTTCTTCCAGCCGCCGAAGCCGTGCCAGGCCATCGGCACCGGAATCGGCACGTTGATGCCGACCATGCCCACCTGGACCCGGCGGCTGAACTCGCGGGCGACGTTGCCATCGCGGGTGAAACAGGAAACTCCGTTGCCATATTCATGGGAATTGACCAGCTCCAGCGCTGCCGCGAGATTCTCCACTCGCACGCAGCCGAGCACCGGCCCGAAGATTTCTTCCTTGTAGATCTTCATGTCGCGCGTCACGTTGTCGAACAGCGTGCCGCCGATCCAGAAGCCATTGTCGCAGCCGGCTCCAGCCTTGGCCGCCTGGAACTTGCGGCCGTCCACCACCAGCTTGGCGCCCTCCGTCTCGCCCTGGCCGATGTAGCCGGTGATGCGGCTGGCCGCTGCCGCGCTGACGATGGGGCCCATCTCGGCGTCGAGTTCCGCGCCGTTCCTGATCTTCAGTGCGCGGGTGCGCTCGGTCAGCATCGGCATGATGCGGTCGGCGGCGTCGCCCACCAGCACGCCCAGGGAGATCGCCATGCAGCGCTCCCCGGCCGAGCCGAAGGCCGAGCCGATCAACGCGTCGACAGCCTGGTCCATGTCGGCGTCCGGCATCACCACCATGTGGTTCTTGGCACCCCCCAAGGCCTGCACCCGCTTGCCATGGCGCGCGCCGCTTTCGTAGATCTTCTGCGCGATCGCGGTGGAGCCGACGAACGACAACGCCTTGACGTCGGGGTGCTCGAGCAGCGCATCGACCGCATCCTTGTCGCCCTGCACCACATTGAACACGCCGTCCGGCAGCCCGGCTTCCTGCAACAGGCGGGCCATGATGATCGACGCCGACGGGTCGAGCGGGCTGGGCTTGAGAATGAAACTGTTGCCCGCGGCGATGGCGACGGGGTACATCCACATCGGCACCATCACCGGGAAGTTGAAAGGCGTGATGCCGGCGACCACGCCCAGCGGCTGGCGCAGCGTCCAGTTGTCGATGCCGGTGGAGACCTGGTCGGTGTAGTCGCCCTTCAGAAGCTGGGGGATGCCGCAGGCGAATTCGACGATGTCGATGCCGCGGGTGACTTCGCCCTGCGCGTCGGTGAACACCTTGCCGTGCTCCGCGGTGATCGCGTGGGCCAGTTCATCGCGGTGCCGGTTCAGCAACTCCAGGAACTTGAACATCACGCGGGCGCGACGGATCGGCGGGGTGTCGGCCCAGGCCGGGAAGGCCGCTTGCGCCGCCGCCACGGCCGCATCGACCTCGCTCGAATTGGCCAAAGCGACCCGGCCGGTCACGGTGCCGGTCGCCGGGTTGAAGACGTCGGCGCCGCGGCCGCTGCGGCCGGGTACCGCGCGCCCCGCAATCCAGTGCTCGATGGAGGCGGTCGCGGCGGAAAGGGATTTGTCGGGAGCGTTCATGAAAGGCGTCCTGAAGAAAAACAAGCAACGAACAGTCTATGCCGAGCGCGGGGCTTTGAGAATAGCGCTTTCTTGATTACATTGTTCAATTAACTGAACAGCGCGACTTCCATGACTGCTCCGGCCACGCCCGTGTTTTCCGACTTGCACCTGCTGACGGTGCTGGCGCAGACCCGAAGCTATACGCAGGCTGCGCGCCGGCTCGGGATTTCCAAGGCGTCAGTCAGCATGCGCATTGCCGAGCTCGAGCGCGCCGCCGGCGTGCCGCTGGTGCGCCGGACCACGCGCTCGGTGGGACTGACCGACGCCGCCCAGCAACTGGTGGACGACACCCACGCCGCCTTCACCCGCATTGAGCAAAGCTTTTCCAGCCTGAAAGATCTGGCAGGCACGCCGCGGGGATTGGTGCGCGTCACCGCGCCTGTTGCGCTGGGTCGGCAGCACATCGCGCCGACGCTGCCCGGATTCCTGCGAGCCCATCCGGAGATCCGGCTCGAACTCGACCTGACCGACCGCTTCGTCAACCTGGCGCAGGAGGGGTTCGACTTGGGCGTCCGGCACGCGCAGGCACCGCCCGACACCCACGTCGCCTGGGTGCTGTGCGCGAGCCGGTCTGTGCTGGTCGCAAGCAGCGACTACCTGCGCCGCAGCGGCACCCCTTCGCACCCGAGCGAGCTTGCGAACCACCAGTGCCTGCTGTACCTGCGCGACACGGCGGGGCAGAACTGGTCGTTCGAGCGGGAAGCGGCGCGCAAGCCGGACCGTGTGATCGTGGCGGTGAACGGACCTCTGCGAGCGAACAACAGTGAGGTGCTGCGCGAGGGCGCCCTGGGCGGCCTGGGCATCTGCCTGCTCCCGGATTTCAGCGCTGCTGAGCACCTGGGTCCGCGCCAGCTGGTGCGCGTTCTGCCGCAATGGCAGGCGCGCGGCTTCTTCGGCGAGCGGCTCTATGCGATCCGTCCCTGGGCGCCGCAGGTGCCGCGGGCGGTGCAGTGCTTCGTCGACCACTTGCGCGGGGCGCTGGCGCCGGGGTTTCCAATCCGCTAGACGCCCCAGGCCTCTGGAACCCTGACCGGCATCGTGAGCAGGATTTGCGCCATGCCCTTGCCCAGCGGATCGTTGCGAAGCGAAGCCATGCCGCCGCCGTCGAGGGCCTGTGTGCAAAGGAAATTCATGGCATGAATGCCGGGCACGTCAAAACGCGTCACGCTACCGCGCACAAGGTGCGCCAGCCAATGGGCCACTCGCTCCTCGGTCAGCTGCGCGCGCAGCAGGGGCAACCACTCGGGCCGACGGGCGATGATGCCGACGTTGGAGCTGTCGCCCTTGTCTCCGCTGCGTCCCCACGCCACCCGCACCAGCGGGACCTCCACTTGCGGACCGGTCACGGCGAGAGCGGCCCCCGCATCCAGCGCGGCAGGCTCCGGCACTGAGGCCGTGCCAGTAAGCACCGTGACCGGCCACACTGTGTCGCCGATGGTGACCTGGGGCATGACGCGCGCCTTGTCGAGCAGAAACGCGAACTGCTTGATGGCGGGAGTAGGTCGCGGTCTCCCATCGGCGCCGGTGGTGCCCGGTGACCACGAGGTGCCCGCTGGGGCGATCTCGCGGGCGAACAGTTCGAGTGCGGCTTTTTGCGCATGCGTGGCGCTCACCCTCAGTACGGCTTCGCGAACGCCCTGGGCGCGGGCCTGGGGACCGAAGTTGGCTTCCTCGGAACCCAGCACTTCCAGGTGCGTGCGGCCAAAGTCGGCCAGGCCATGGCGCGCCAGCAGCTCGCGGCTGCGTTCGAGAATCGCTTCCCCGGTACGCCGCGCCTTGCGCACGGCGTCGATGCCCACGATGGTCAGTTGCGCGCTGCACCGGAAGCCGTCCATGAAGGTGGACGAAACCTTGTAATCCGGTCCGGGCGCGAGTCCGCGGGCGCCGCTCACGCGAACCCGGTCGACTCCCAGTTGCTCGAGTTCCACGCGGCTGAAGTCGCAAGTCACATCGGGCAGCAGGTAGCGTCGTGGGTCGCCGATCTCGTACAGCATCTGCTCGGCGATCACTGCGGTGTTCACCAGCCCGCCCGTGCCTGCAGGCTTGGTCGCGACGAAGCTGCCGTCGGCGCGGCACTCGATCACTGGGTAGCCGATGTGCGCCCAATCGGGCACCGACTCCCAATCGGTGTGCAGTCCCCCGGTGGCCTGGCAGCCGCATTCGATGATGTGTCCCGCCAAGCTGCCTTGGGCCAACCGGTCGTAATCCTGCGCATCCCAATTGAATTCGTGCATCAGGGTTCCAAGCGTCACCGCGCTGTCGACACAGCGGCCGGTCACGACGATCTGCGCGCCGGCATCGAGCGCCGCCTTGATCGGCAGCGCGCCCAGGTAGGCATTGGCCGTCAGGATGCGGTCGGGCAGGGGGCCCCCACGCTGCAGTTCGGTCACGCCTTCCTCGAGTAGCCGGGGCAGGAGCGCCGTCACGTCGTCGCCCTGGACCACCGCGACCTTGACCTGCACGCCCAGCTCAGCTGCCAGCGCGGCAATCGCGGCGGCGCAGGCCTGTGGATTCACCCCGCCGGCGTTGCTCACGACTCGGATCCCCTGCGCCGCGACGTCGCGCAGGATGGCCTTGAGTGTCACGCCGACGAAATCCGTCGCGTAGCCGAGCCCGGGGTCCTTGGCGCGCGCGGCCGCCAGGATGGACATCGTCAGTTCGGCCAGGTAGTCGAACACCAGGTAGTCGACCTGGCCGTGCGCGACGAGCTGAGGGGCGCCCACGCTGCTGTCGCCCCAGAAGCCCGAGGCGCCTCCGATCCGGATGACCTTGCTCATCGATTCCATTCCTCCACGCTACTGTCCCTTCCACTGCGGCTTGCGCTTTTGCTGGAACGCCTGCTGCCCTTCCCTCGCGTCTTCCGTCAGGGTGAACAGGGCGATCTGGCTTTCGGTGAACGCCATCGACTCCTCAAAGGCCATCGCCTCGATCGTCTTCATTGTGTACAGGCCCCGTCGCAAGGCTGCCGGGGACTTGTCGAGCACGCGCTGCAGCAGCCAGTCCAGCTTCCCATCCAGGTCGTCGTCGACATAGTTAACCAGGCCCCACTCGAGGGCCTGGGCCGCGGTCATGGCCTCGCCCGTCAGGCACATTTCCGCCAGCTTGCGGCGAGGCACCAGGTGCTGAAGCACCGACAGCACCTGCGCGGGAAATACGCCGACCTTGACTTCGGGCAACCCGAACACCGCGTGACTGGACGCCACCGCCATGTCGCACATGGCCAGCAGGCCCATGCCGCCGGCCATGCAGGCGCCGTTCACGCGGGCCACCAGGGGCAGGTTGCTGGCGCGTGCGCGTCGCAACAGTTGCGCCAGCTGGCCGTACGGCTCCGAGTAGTCGGTCGTGAAAGCCTGCGTGGCCTGGAGGTCGGCTCCGGCGCAGAACGCCTTGCTACCGGCGCCGGTCACCACGATGGCGCGCAAGGCCCGGTCGGACTGGGCTTGGTCGATGGCCTGGCCCATCCCGGCCAGGACACTGTGGCTCATCGCGTTGCGTCGCTCCTCCCGCTGGATCGTCAGCCACAGCACCGCGCCTCGCTGTTCGATCAGAAGTTCCGGGGTTGTGACGGAATCGCTCATGCTGTCTCCTGTGCTCGACGCTTTATACCCCCAGCCGCCGCGCCGGCCTGTCCCTGCGGAGGCATCGCCCCCATGCCGCTTGGTCTGCAGTTAGGATGGCAGGCTGAACCGCAGGACGCTTCCCCACTTCATGCCCGACACCCAACCCCGCATCGAGCAGCAGCCCGCTGGAGAAGGCGCCCTCACGCGTGTGCTCGGTCAGTGGACGGCGGCTCAGTTTGCCCGGCCCCGGCTGCTGCGAACGCTGCAATCGAGCCTGGGGTCGACCTCGGTGCAACAAGGTTGGGACCTGAGCCACGCACAGCAGCTGGATCACGTCGGCGCCCAGTTGCTGTGGGACCAGTGGGGCCGGCAGTGGCCGCAGAAGCTGGAGCTGCTGCCGGCACAGCGGGCCGTGCTGGAGCGCGTTGCGCGGTTCACTGTCCAGCCCTTGCCGCGCCGCAAAGTCACCTGGATGAACCGGTACCTCGGGATGGGCGAGGCGGTACTGCGGGTGGGCGACCACTTGACGTCTTTCATCAGACTGATCGGGCAGCTGGCCCTGAACCTGATGCGGCTGGCGCGCGCGCCACACGAAGGCCCCTGGCGCGACTTTTCCGGCCATCTCTATCGCATCGGCGCCACCTCCCTGCCGATCACGGCCCTGGTCGGGTTCCTGATCGGCGTGGTTCTGGCCTATCTCACTTCGCAGCAGCTGCGGCAGTTCGGCGCCGACGCCTACATCGTCAACATCCTGGGTGTTTCGCTGATCCGCGAACTCGGCCCGATGCTGGCCGCCATCCTGATCGCCGGCCGTTCGGGTTCGGCCATCACGGCGCAAATCGGCGTGATGCGCGTCACCGACGAACTGGACGCCATGCGGGTGATGGGCATCTCGCACAGCTTCCGCCTGGTGATGCCGCGCGCGATGGCGCTCGCCGTCGCCATGCCCCTGATCAGCGTCTGGACCACCGCCAGCGCGCTGGCCGGCGGAATCATCGCCGCCGATGTCTCGCTGGGCATCACGCCGACTTTCTTTATGAACGCCCTGCCGGAAGCGGTGCACCTGAATACGCTGGTGCTGGCCAGTGCGAAGTCGGTGGTGTTCGGCATCCTGATCGCCCTCATTGGATGCCATTTCGGTCTGCGCGTGAAGCCCAACACCCAGAGCCTGGGCGAGGGCACCACGGCTTCGGTGGTGACGTCGATCACGGTCGTGATCCTGGTGGACGCGTTGTTCGCGGTGCTGTTCAAAGATGTTGGAATCTGAAGTCCCCGAATCCGCTGAAGTTGCGCTGGCGCCCGGCGCGCCGATGATCGACATCCGCAAGCTGTGGACCGTGTTCACCACGCCGGAGAAGCGCTTCGTGGTCCACCAGGACCTGGACATGTCGGTGCAGCGCGGCGAGGTGTTGTCCCTGGTGGGGGGCTCGGGAACCGGCAAGACTGTGCTGCTGCGGCAGATCCTCGGGCTGGAGACGCCGACCCGGGGCCAGATCCACGTACTGGGCCAGCCGCTGGGACGCCTGGAGCGCCGCGGTGCGGCCAGCCGCATCGGGATGCTGTTCCAGCACGGCGCGCTCTTCTCGGCGTTCAGCGTGCTGGAGAACATCGCGTTCCCATTGCGCGAACTGAAGACTATTCCGCCGGCGCTGGTGCGCGAAGCCGCGATGGTCAAGCTGCAGATGGTCGGGCTCAAGCCTGAGGATGCGGGCAAGATGCCGGCGGACCTCTCGGGCGGGATGGTCAAGCGCGCGGCGCTCGCCCGCGCGCTGATCATGGACCCGCCCCTGCTGCTGCTGGACGAACCCACGGCGGGGCTGGACCCCGACAGTTCGGACGGCTTCGTAACGCTGCTGCGCTCCCTGCATCGCGACCTGGAATTGACGGTGGTGATGGTGACGCACGACCTGGACACCTTGTTCGAGTTGTCCACCCGCATCGCAGTGCTGGCCGAAAAGCGCGTCATCGTGACCGGCGCGCCCAAGGACGTGATTGCTTTCCAGCATCCCTTCATCCACGAATTTTTCCTCGGCGAACGGGGCCAGCGCGCAATGGAGTTGTTGCGCGAATACCCATTCGCAATCTAGAAAGAGCGCCCCATGGAAAACAAGTCCCATGCGATTGCCGCCGGCATCTTCGTCGTGGCGGTCACCGTGCTGCTGGTGGCGCTGGCGGCCTGGCTCACCCGCGACACCGGCGAGCGCGACCCCTACGAAATCTCCACCCGCGAAACCGTGACGGGGCTGCAGCCGCAGGCGGCGGTGCGCTACCGCGGCGTCGACGTGGGTAAGGTCGAAGGCATCGGCTTCGATCCCAAGCTGCAGGGCAACGTGCTGCTGCGACTGGAGATTGACCGCGAAGCGCCGGTGACGCGCGAAACCTTCGCCACGCTGGGTTTCCAGGGCGTGACCGGTCTGGCCTTCATCCAGCTCGACGACAGCGGCAAGCCCGCGCCGCGCCTGGCGCCGGAAGGCGGCCACCCGCCGCGTATCCCGCTGCGGCAGGGCCTGTTGTCCAAGCTTGCCTCCAAGGGCGAGGTGATCCTGGAGCGGGTCGAGGAAGTGACGGGACGCATGAACCAGTTGCTGGGCGACGAAAACCAGAAGAAGTTCTCGAGCGCGCTCGGCAGCCTGGACAGCGCCGCGGCCGAAGCCAGCCGGCTCGCCCAGCGCCTTGACGCCACCGTCGCCAAGCGAATCGATCCTGCGCTGGACGAAGCATCGGTAGCGCTCAAGTCGGTGCGCAAGAGCGCGGACACGGTCGAGAAGACGGCCGCGGACTTCGGCGTCACGGCGCGCCGCCTGAACGACAAGGACGGGCCGATGGATCGCCTGGTCCAAGGCACAGAAGCGTTGTCTCACGCAGCCGATTCGTTCAACTCCGCCACGCTGCCGCGCGTCAATCGCGTGACCGAGGAAACCTCGCGCGCGGCGCGCCAGTTGAGCCGCACGGCCAATACCATTGGCGACAATCCGCAGTCGCTGATCTTCGGCTCGGGAACCACCGCGCCGGGACCGGGCGAGCCGGGCTTCGCACCACCGGGAGAACGCAAATGATCCGCACCACCTTGGCCTGCTCGGCCCTCGCACTTTGCCTGGCGGGTTGTAGCGCACTGCCCGAAAAGCCCGTGCGCGCGACCCTGTACGACTTCGGACCGGGCGCGCTGACGGCAGCCTCCACCGGCCAGCTGCCGCCGCTGGTGCTCGCCGATGTCGATACCCCGGGCGGACTGGAAGGCACTGCGATGCACTACCGGCTCGGCTATGCCGACCCCCAACAGCTGCGTCCGTACGCCCAGGCGCGGTGGAGCGCGCCGCCGCCCCAACTGGTGCGCCAGCGGCTTCGGCAGGTGCTGAACCGCGACCGCGCGGTGCTCGACCCGGGCGACAGCGCGGGCCTCGCCCGCTCCGGTGGCGCTTCGCCGCGGGTGCTGCGCGTCGACCTGGAAGAGTTCTCGCACTTGTTCGATTCGACGACCGACAGCTCGGGCTTGTTGCGACTGCGCGCCACCCTGATGGAAAACACCGCCGCCGGCGAAAAGTTGCTGGCCCAGCGCAGTTTCGTCGTTCGCCGGCCGGCGCCTTCCCCCGATGCGCCCGGCGGCGCAAGAGCCCTGGCCGCCGCGACCGACGCGGCTGCAGATGAAATCGGGCAGTGGCTGGTGCAGCAGCGCTAGGGCAAGGCATGGCCGGCACATCGCTAGAAGATCAGCTGCTCGGAAAGGGCCTGGAGTTGCTGGGGCCCTGCACGGAGCTCTCGCATCGGCCAGACCTGCTGCTGCAATCTGCCGTGCTGCGCGACTTCACGCCGGCCGAGGCCGACCTGCTGGGCGCCAGCATGCAGATGGTGCGCGCGCGGCCTGGTCAGTTGCTGATCGCCGAGGACGAGGCGAGCGACTGGATGATGCTGCTGCTGCGCGGCACAGTGGACGTGGGTAAGCGCCGCATCGGCGCGCTCGACTCCACCCATGAGGCCGACGTGACGCGCCTGGCCGTCCTGAAGGAAGGGGCGGTGTTGGGCGAGATGTCGATGCTGGACGGCGAGCCCCGGTTCGCCAGTTGCTGGGCGCTGAGCGAAGTGGAAGCGGCCGTGCTGAGCCGCGCCGCCGTGGCCGGGCTGATCGCGGCGCACCCCGGCGTGGGCGCCAAGTTGTTGGTCAAGCTCACGCAGTTGCTGGCCCAGCGCCTGCGCAACACCAGCAACCAGCTGGTCAAGGCGCTGCGGACGCACCTGCCGGACGCGAACGCCTAGCGCCCGAGGCCGGGGAACAGCTTCAACAGCCCGACGGCAATCACTTCGACGGCCAGCGCGGCGAGGACCAGTCCCATCAGCCGCGTCATCACATTGATGCCGGTCTTGCCCAGCACCCGCGCGATCGGGTCTGCCAGGGCGAAACTCAAGGCGGTGGCCAGCCCGATCACGACGCCGTAGCCGACCAACGCGGACATCTGCAAAAAAGTCTGGGGTCAGCGGCACCACGGCGATGCTGGCGCCCATCGCCACTTTCTCGGCGCCTTCGGCGAGTTCATTGGTCATGGGCTTGGCCTCGGCAGGTTGCGCGTTCAGCATGTTCATCGAGCTGATCAGCAGCAGCATGCCGCCGCCTACCTGGAAGCTGGCCAGCGAAATGCTGAAGAACTCCAGGACCTGCAGGCCCAGGATCGCGCTGGTCGCGATCACGAGGAAGGCGCTGATGGAGGCTGTGACCACCGTGTGCCGACGCTGTTCGCGCGTGAAGCCCTGGGTGTAGTGAATGAAGAAGGGGACGATGGCGAGCGGGTTCACCACCGCCAGCAGCGTCACCAGGAGCTTGAAGTCCATGGGGCGTCAAGCCTTCGGGAGCGTCGCTTCGAGTTGCGCGATCTCTTCGGCGGTCGCGGGGTGGCGGCGGCCGAACATCCCGTAACCCTCCATTGACAGCACCTTCTCGCCGTTCTGGTTGAACAATTCCCACAGTGATCGCACCAGGCCCGTGTCGCTGCGCTTGCGCAAAGGCCGGGACTCGGTGATGGTGTGTTGCAGCCGCAGGGAGTCGCCCGGATAGACGGGCTTGAGCCAGCGGAGGCTTTCCAGGCCCGGCGACCCCATGCTGGACGATTCGTTGAGGAAGTTGTCGACTGTGAGGCGCATTGCCATGGCACAGGTGTGCCAGCCGCTTGCGCACAGGTTGCCGTAGATCGAGCGGCGGCCGGCCAGCTCGTCCACGTGAAAAGGCTGCGGGTCGAACTGCTCGGCGAATTCCTTGATTTCCTCCGCGGTCGGCGTGACGGTGCCGAGGTCGCGGACGGAACCCGGCTTCAGGTCTTCCCAGTAATACGTGATCAGGCTCATCATCGGCCTCCTGAGACTTCGATCCAGGACATGGTGGTGTAACTCGCTTCCGGCGAGAGCAGCCACACGATCGCCTGCGCGACTTCTTCTGCGCTGCCGCCCCGCTGCATCGGCACCTGGTGCGCGAGCTGGCGCACGCGGTCAGGAATTCCGCCGGAGGCATGGATGTCGGTCTCGATCAGTCCTGGCCGCACGGCGTTGACGCGGATGCCCTCGGCCGCCACTTCCTTCGCCAGGCCCAGCGTGAAGGAATCGATCGCGCCCTTGGCGGCCGCGTAGTCCACATACTGGCCGGGTGCGCCCAGCCGGGAGGCGGCGCTGGAAACGTTGACGATGGCGCCGCCACTGCCGCCATGCCGGGTGCTCATGCGGCGGACCGCCTCCCGGGCGCAGACGATCGAGCCGATCACGTTGATGTCGAACATGCGTTTCAGGCGTGCCGCGCTCATCTCGTCGACACGAGCGGCGACGTCGACGACACCGGCGTTGTTGACCAGTGCCGTGAGGCGTCCGAGTTCGGCATCCACCCGTTCAAACAGGGCCATCACCTGGTCTTCCTGCGCAACGTCGGCCTGCATCGCCATGGCCCGCCCGCCGGAGGAGCGAATCCGCTGCACGACGTCATTGGCCGCCGCCGAATGGGTGGTGTAGTTGACCGCCACCGCATACCCCCGGGCCGCGCCCAGCAATGCGGTGGCCGCCCCGATGCCGCGGCTACCCCCGGTGACCAGCATTACTTCGTCCAAACCTGCCTCCTGTCGCGAATCCGGCGGTAAGCTTGCAACGCTCGCCGCAAACGCCATTACAGCAAAGATGGGCGCGGGGCGCTGAATAATCGGCAGGCTCCGGTCCTGACGAACGCAACCACCTCCAGGAGGCATCCATGGGTAATTTTGTCGACCTCAAAGCCGCTGACGGCTTGGCCATTCCCGCTTACGTCGCGCAGCCGGCCGGTCGGCCCAAGGCTGCCGTCGTGGTGCTGCAGGAAATCTTCGGCGTCAACGCGCACATCCGCTCCGTGGCCGACGGCTACGCCGGCCAGGGCTATCTCGCCGTGGCGCCGTCCACCTTCCACCGGGTCAAGCCCGGCGTCGACATCGGTTATTCGGCGGACGACATGAACGCGGGTTCTGCGCTCAAGACTGCCGTCGAGGCCCTGCCCGCGCCCGGGGTCTTGCAGGACATCCAGGCCGCGATCGCCCACGCCTCCAGCGCAGGCAAGGTCGGCGTCGTCGGCTATTGCTGGGGCGGCCTGCTCACCTGGCGGTCGGCGTGCCTGCTGAACGGGCTGAGCGCCGCGGCGCCGTATTACGGTGGCGGAATGACCACGCCGGACGAAATCGCGCGGCAGCCCAAGGTGCCGGTGCTGGCCCACTTCGGCGACCAGGACCACTGGATTTCGCTGGACAGTGTCGAAGCTTTCAAGAAGGCGCATCCCGAGGTCGTGGTCCACATCTACCACGCCAACCACGGCTTCAACTGCGACCAGCGCGCGTCGTTCAACGAGGAGGCCGCGAAGCTCGCGCGTGAGCGCACGCTCGCCTTCTTCGCGACGCACCTGGCCGCATGAAAATCCACGCCGGCCGCTGGCTCGGGGCAGGTGCCGCAGCCCTTGCGCTGGGCATTGCGGGCGTCGCCTGCGCCGCCGATTACAGCGGCCCGCTGTTCGATGCGCACCTGCACTACAACGAGGAGGCGCAGTCGCCACATCCGCTGCCGGACGTGTTGGCCCGCATGAAGCGCAATGGCGTGAAGGCCATCGTCGCCAACTCGCGCCCCAACGACGGCACCCTGTCGCTCGCCTCATCGGCGCTCACGCGGCAGGCCGGCGTGACGGTAGTGCCTTTCGTGCGCCTTTACCGCAATCGCGCCGATTACGACAACTGGTTCCGCGACGAGACCATCTACGAAATGGTGCAGGCGGAACTCGCGCGCGGCACGGCTGCCGGTCCCTTCCGCGGGCTGGGCGAGTTCCACCTGTACGACAGCGCCAACGCCGACGGGCCGGTCGCGAAGAAATTGATGGCGCTGGCCGAGGAGAAGCATTTGGCGGTGCTGGCGCACGTGGACGACGCGGCCATCGACCTGTTGATGGCCAACACGCCTTCCAAAGGCCAGAAGGTGCGGTTGATCTGGGCCCACTCCGGCATCGGCGGCGCACCGGCGACACGGGTCGACCAGCTCTTCGCCCGTTACCCGCTGCTGATGGGCGAGTTGTCCTACCGGCCCGGGCTCACTTGCGAAGGCGGCAAGCTGTGCCCGGAGTGGCGCGCGCTTCTGCTGAAGTACCCGGCCCGCTTCATGATCGGTTCGGACACCTGGGTCAACCAGCGCTGGCAGTATTACGACGAGTTGATGATGGGGTACCGCACCTGGCTGGGCGACCTGCCCCCGGCCGTGGCCCGCGGCATCGCCTGGGAAAACGGGGCCGGATTGTTCGGTGTCAAGTGAGCAGCAAATGATCCAGCTTCACTACTACCCCAGCACGGCGGCCATGGTGCCGCACATCGTGCTGGA
>JBDSWB010000194.1:0-9657 GCA_039926915.1 Ramlibacter sp. | reverse complement strand
ACCGAGGGCAACAGCTTCGTCGGCGGTTTCGACCGGGTGTTCATGAAGGGCCTGTTCGATCCGGCCAAGGGAGAGTTCGCCATGAGCGCGACCTTCAGCAAGGGCGTCGTGATTCCGGAACTTCTGTTCATGGCTTTCCAGGCCACGTTCGCCGCTATCACCTGCTGCCTGATCATCGGCGCCTTCGCCGAGCGCATCAAGTTCTCAGCGATGCTGCTGTTCATGGCGCTGTGGTTCACCTTCAGCTATGCCCCAATCGCGCACATGGTCTGGTTCTGGATGGGCCCGGACGCCTACGCGTCCAAGGAGCTGGTGGATGGCCTGAACGCCAAGGCCGGCCTGGTCTGGCAGTGGGGCGCGCTTGATTTTGCCGGCGGCACCGTGGTGCACATCAATGCCGCCGTCGCGGGCCTGGTCGGTGCTTATGTCATTGGAAAGCGCGTGGGCTACGGCAAGGAATCGCTGGCACCGCACAGCCTGACGTTGACCATGGTCGGTGCCGCGCTGCTGTGGGTGGGCTGGTTCGGTTTCAACGCCGGCTCGGCGCTGGAAGCGGGCAACACCGCCGTGCTGGCCTTCATGAACACCTTCTCCGCCACGGCTGCCGCCGTGCTGGCCTGGTGTGCCGGTGAAGCGTTGTCAAAGGGCAAGGCCTCCATGCTGGGCGCCGCGTCCGGCGCAGTGGCCGGCCTGGTGGCGATCACCCCGGCCTGCGGCAACGTCGGCCTGATGGGCGCCATCGTGATCGGCTTCGTCGCCGGCTTCGCCTGCCTGTGGGGCGTCAACGGCTTGAAGCGCATGCTCGGCGCAGACGACTCGCTGGACGTGTTCGGTGTCCACGGTGTCGGCGGCATCGTCGGCGCGCTGCTCACCGGCGTGTTCAACAACCAGGCGCTCGGTGGCCCCGGCCTCGTGGGCGACTGGGTCACGGCCGCCGTGTCGTCGGTGCCGATCGCCGATCAGGTCTGGATCCAGTTCAAGGCCGTGATGTTGACCATCGTCTGGTCCGGCGTCGTGTCATTCATCGCCTACAAGGTCGTCGACCTGGTGATCGGACTGCGAGTGACGGAAGAGGAAGAGCGCGAGGGCCTCGACATCTCGTCGCACGGCGAAACCGCGTACAACCGTTAACAGGGTTTGGCGGGGCGGGCAGGCCACGGCGCGCCCCGCTGGATAAAAGCAAGAGCCTCCTTTGGATGTTCGGCCCGCGAGAGCTTCGGCTCCAGCGGGCCGTTTTTTCGTTTGCGGTCCGGTCATCCGCGGCCGACGATGGGCAGGCACAATGCCACAGGAGACATGCTTTGGCCATGGTGCGACTTCAGGCAGGTGCGCTGGTTTGCGAGATCGAGCCGCGGCTGGGCGGGTGCGTTGCCGGCCTGTGGCTGGACGGCGTCGCCGTGCTGCGTTCCCCGCCGGCCGACCAGCTGGTGTCCGCGCGGGACGCCGGCAGCTACGCCATGGTTCCCTTTTCCAATCGCATTGCCCACGCCACGCTGCTGTGGCAGGGCACGCAGCATCCGCTGGTGCGCAACAACGGCGTCGAACCCCACGCCATCCATGGCGTCGGCTGGCAACGGCCCTGGCAGGTGCTCGACAGCGAGGACGATTACGCCTTGTTGTCCTATGAGCACCGCCCGGACTCGGGCTGGCCGTTCGCCTTCGACTGTTCGCAGACGCTGCGCCTGCGCGGGCAGTCGCTGGAGATGACGATCTCGCTGACCAACCAATCGGCGCAGGAGGCGCCGGCCGGTCTCGGCTGGCACCCTTTCTTTGTGAAACGGCCCGGTGCCCGGATATCCTTCCAGGCGGGCGGCCGCTGGGAGATGGGCGAAGACAAGTTGCCTTCTCACCGCAGACCGTCGCGCGGCCTCGACACCGACTGCGCGTCGCTCGACATCGATCACTGCTTTGATGGCTGGCAGGGTGCAGTGGACCTGCGTGACGAAATTTTGAGGACGCGCATCACGTCGAACCTCAGCCGGCTGGTGGTGTTCACCCAACCTGCCCACGAGTCGATCGCCATCGAGCCCGTGAGCCATGTCAACAACGCCATGAACCAGGTGCAGGCCGGCGCGGACGCGGGCGACCTGGGGCTGCTGGTGCTTCAGCCCGGCGAGACGGTCAGCGCCCGGATGGCCGTCGAGGTGGAGCGCGCCAGGTGACGGGCCCCTGGACCGCCGTGGTCGCGCAGCCGGACCTGCTGGGTGAATCGCCGTTCTGGCATCCGCAGGAGCAGGTGCTGTACTGGATCGACATTCCCGCCCGGCAGGTGCGCCGCGTTGATCCCGCCATCGGCGCCGCACAAAGCTGGGCGATGCCGATGGAGCCGGGCTGCATTGCTCCCCTTCGCGGCGGCGGGTTGGTGATCGCCCTGCGTGACGGTGTCTATCGCGCGGACACCTGGGGCGGTGCGCTGACCCAGGTCGTGCACTTCGATCACGACCCGGCGACCACCCGATTCAATGATGGCAAGGCCGATCCGTGCGGCCGCTTTTGGGCAGGCACGATGTACGAGCCGCGCGACGCCCGGAAAGCTGCGCTGTACAGCATCGACCTGCGCGGTGAAGGCCCGCCCCGGGTGGAACTCAAGACCGGCGAGGCCATCATCGCCAACGGACTGGCCTGGTCACCCGATGCCGCCACGGTCTATTGGGCCGACACGCCGCACCATGTCATCCACGCCTGGGAGTGGGACGGGCCATCCAATGCGATGAGCCATCACCGGGTGTTCCAGCAGTTCACCGGCAAACCGACCGGCTGGCAGCCGGGGCACCCAGGTTACGGTGGCCGTCCGGATGGCGCCGCAGTCGATGCGGAAGGCAATTACTGGTGCGCGATGTTTGAAGGGGGCCGGCTGCTGAAGCTTTCACCGCAAGGCCGCAGGCTGGAGGAAATCGAGTTGCCGGTGCGCTGCCCGACCATGCCTTGCTTCGGCGGCCCGGACCTGAAAACCCTGTTCGTCACCAGCGCCAGCCACAAGCGCCCGGCCGATGAGCTGCGGGCCATGCCGCAATCGGGTTGCGTGATCGCCACGCGGGTGGAGGTGCCAGGGTTGCCCGTCAATTTCGTCAGCGACTGATCTCAAAAAGATCAACAAGTGCCGGCGGCGCGGCCGCGTGGCCCGCGCTTACCATCCAAGACATGGAACAAATCCTCAGCGAGATGGCCGATCGCGTTCGGGCGGCGTCTGCCGGCGCCCAACCGCTTCGCATCCGTGGCGGCGGCAGCAAGGACTTTTACGGCGAGCCTGCGGTCGGCGAATTGCTGGATGTCCGGCCCCTAGCCGGAATCACCAGCTACGAACCGACCGAGCTCGTCGTGACGGTGCGGGCAGGCACGCCCTTGGCCGAGCTCGAAGCCGTGCTGGCCGAGCGGGGCCAGTGCCTGCCCTTCGAGCCGCCTCACGTCGCCGGCGGCGCCACCGTGGGCGGGATGGTGGCCGCGGGCCTGAGCGGACCGGCGCGCGCCAGCGCGGGCTCGGCGCGAGACTTCGTGCTGGGGTTGACGATGTTCAATGGCCGCGGCGAGCTCCTGACGTTTGGCGGGCAGGTCATGAAGAACGTCGCGGGCTATGACCTCTCGCGCCTGGTCACCGGGTCGCTGGGCACTTTGGGCCTGATCGTGGAGGTGAGCCTGAAGGTGCTGCCCGTGGCGCCGGCCGAAGCGACGCTGAAATTCGAGATGGACCAGCCCGAAGCCCTGCTGCGCCTGAACGAATGGGGCGGCCGGCCCCTTCCGCTGAACGCGAGTTGCTGGGTGGACGACGCAGGCGTTCGCACCTTGTACTTGCGGCTGCGCGGTGCGGTGGCGGCGGTGGAATCGGCCCGCCACGCGCTGGGCGGCGAGCTCCAGGACAACGCCAGCGTGGCCGGTGACTGGGTCCAGTGCCGGGACCAGCGCTTGCCGTGGTTCAACGGCCGCGGCGATCGCGACCTGTGGCGGCTGTCCGTGCCGCAGGCCGCGCCGGTGCTCGACCTGCCGGAGCCGCCCCTCATCGAATGGCACGGCGGCCAGCGTTGGGTGCGCGCCCGGGCGTCCGAGGGGTCGCGCCTGCGCAAAGCGGCCCGACTCGCCGGTGGCCACGCCACGCTGTTTGCTGTGGGTGGCGAGGTATCGTCATCGACGGTGTCCCGGTTCGCGCCTCTGGCACCGGCCCTGGAAAAGATCCACCGTGAACTGAAACACCAGTTCGATCCGGCGGGCATCTTCAATCGCGGGCGTATGCACGCCGAAGACTGAACGGCCATGCAAACCCATCTCTCCGCCGAATTCAAGAACACGCCCGATGGCCAGGAGGCAGAAGCCATCCTGCGCAAGTGTGTGCATTGCGGCTTCTGTACCGCCACCTGTCCCACCTACCAGGTGCTGGGCGACGAGCTCGATGGTCCGCGCGGGCGCATTTACCTGATCAAGCAGGTGCTGGAAGGCGCAGCGCCCACGCGCAAGACGCAATTGCACCTGGACCGTTGCCTCACCTGTCGCAACTGCGAGAGCACTTGTCCCAGCGGTGTCGAGTACGGCCACCTGGTCGACATCGGCCGCAAGATCGTCGACGAGCGTGTGCCGCGCGGCGCCGCTTCGAAAGCCCTGCGCTGGGCACTGAAGGAAGGCCTGCCCTCGCCGCTGTTCGGGCCGGCCATGGCACTGGGGCGGTGGGTCCGCCCCGCGCTGCCCCAGGCGCTGAAGGACAAGGTTCCGTCGGCCCCGGGCGCCGGCAGCTGGCCATCACGCCAGCATGCGCGCAAGGTCTTGCTGCTCGCCGGCTGCGTGCAGCCTTCGATGGCTCCCAATATCAACGCCGCTACCGCGCGCGTGCTCGATGCGGCCGGCATTCAGACCGTGGTGCCGCGCCAGGCGGGGTGCTGCGGCGCCGTCAAGTTCCACCTTAACGACCAGGAGGGCGGCAAGGCGCAGATGCGCGCCAACATCGACGCATGGTGGGCCTCGGTGGAGAGCGGCCAGGTTGAAGCGATTGTCATGAACGCTTCGGGCTGCGGTGTCACGGTCAAGGAGTACGGGCACATCCTGAAACACGACGCCGCGTACGCGGCCAAGGCCGCCCGCATCTCGGCGCTGACGCGCGACCTGAGCGAGTTGCTGCCGGACATGGCGCAGGCCTTCGCCGGAAAGGTCAAGGCGTCGCCCGGGCTGCTCGCATTCCATCCCCCCTGCACGCTGCAGCACGGACAGCAGCTGCGGGGCGGTGTGGAAAAGCATCTCGGCAGCCTCGGCTTCAACGTGCAGGTGGCCGGCGCGGAGTCGCATCTCTGCTGCGGCTCGGCGGGAACCTACTCGGTGCTTCAACCGGAGATCGCGCACCAGTTGCGCGATCGAAAGCTCGGCCACCTCGCCGAGCTGCAGCCCCGGGCCATCATTTCCGCCAACATGGGCTGCATCACGCACTTGCAGAGCGGGACCGCCACGCCGGTGCGCCACTGGATCGAGGTACTCGACGACGCGCTGGCACCGGCAGGCACCTGAGTGACTGCTTTCGGCAATACCCAGTGGCTCCTGACACATGCCTGTCAGGAGCCCCGGCCTACAGTAACGCCTCCCTGTGACCGGAGGATGCCGTGGGAGACGCAAGGAAGAACTGGATCGCCGTGGCTTGCGCCGAGCACGCCAGGCTCGGCCGCGACGCACGGGGCTGCGGATTCATGCAGGTGGGCCACGGCAAGCTGGCGCCGTTGCAGCGCATCCGTCCGCGCGACCGCGTCGCCTATTACTCGCCAGCGCTTGCGCTCGGCGGCAAAGACAAGCTCCAGAGCTTCGTATCGATCGGTCTCGTGCAGGAAGGTGAGCCCTATGCCTTCGACATGGGCGGCGGGTTCGTTCCGTGGCGGCGTGACGTCAACTACCAGCCGTCGCGGGAAGCGCCGATCCAGCCCTTGCTGGACGAACTGGAGTTCGTGGAGGACCGCCAGCACTGGGGCTACAAATTCCGCTTCGGGCTGTTCGAGGTCAGCGACCACGACATGCAACTCATTGCGCGTGCCATGGCGGCCGATCACGCTATGCTGCATCTTTCCTGAGATGCCATGCGCCGCGCCGACCGCCTGTTCCACATCATCCAGCTGGTCCGCGGCCGGCGGCTGACCACGGCCGCCTACCTGGCGCAGCGGCTGGAAGTGTCGGAGCGCACCATCTACCGCGACGTCGCCGACCTGCAGCACCAGGGCGTGCCGCTGGAGGGCGAGGCGGGCGTCGGCTACCGGCTGGGCGCCGGTTTCGACCTGCCGCCGATGATGTTCACCCAGGACGAAGCCAAGGCCCTGGTGGCGTCGGTGCGCATGGCGCAAGTCTGGCTGGACCCGGCGCTGGCGCAAGGCGCGCAGGACGCGCTCGGAAAGATCCTCTCGGTGTTGCCCGCCGACGCGCGGGTGGCAGCCGAAGCCCTGGCGATCTACGCGCCGCAGGGCGGCCTGCCCAAGTCGGCGCAACGCACTCTGCAGACCCTGCGCGAGGCGGTGCACGAACGGCGCAAGGTCTTCATCAGCTACCGCGACCTCGCCGACAAGGCGAGCGAACGGACATTGCGCCCGCTGGGGTGCTTCTATTGGGGCAAGGTCTGGACACTGGCCGCATGGTGCGAGCAGCGCAATGATTTCCGCAGCTTTCGCGTCGACCGGGTGATCTCCGTGCGGCGCCTCGACGAGCAGTTCCGCGACGAGCCCGGGCGCACGCTCGCCGACCTGGCGCGGTTGAATGAAGCGCAGGCGCGCGAGCAGGGCGGCTGGGCGGCCTAACCTGGGAAGGGCGTCGGCCCCACCAGCGCATCGCGATAGCGCCGGCTGCACGGCACCTCGCTACCGTCCTTCATCTTCAACTTCGCGTCGCCGCCGTCCAACGGCTCGATCTCCGCGACGCGATCCAGGTTGACGGCATGACTGCGGTGCACACGCACGAACTTCGCCGGGTCGAGCTGCGCGAGGAAGTCGGTCAAGGTGGAGCGCAGCAGGTAGTCATGCCCGTTGACATGCAGGCCGAGGTAGTTGCCCTGGGCCTGCAAGCATTCAATGTCGCCGGCGGCCACCAGGAATTCCTTGCGCAGCTTGCGTACCAGGAAACGCTCGGGCCGCGCCGAGGGCGCGGCGGGCGGGTCGCCCGGTTTTTCTTCGGGCGAATCCAGCACCCGCGCTTCGCCCTGCAGCCGCAGCAGCACGAACCGGTAGCCCAGGATGGTGACCAGGATCGCGAAGTAACTCCGGATGTCCTTCAGGTATTCATAGACCAGCATCATCGGCACGCTGGGCATGCTGTACCGGTCGCCGGCCAGCGTGTAGGCGGGGTAGCGCAAAGCGTGCATGACGCCAACGTGGAGCAGGCAGAACAGCACGCTGCCGCCGACGTGCGCGAGGATGTGGCGCGGCAGTGTGGACATTCGCAAGGGAAAGCGGCGCTCGAAAAACGCGATCAGCGGGATCAGCATCCCGACGGCCAGGTTGCTGGTGATCTCCCACACCACCGGCTTCCAGAACGCGTAGCCGCGGTTTTCGCGCGACAGGTCGAGCCAGGTGACGATGCTGTTGAAGACGACCTGCATGAGCAGCATGGCCACCCAGAAGCCGATCTCGAACTGGCGTTGGTGCGGCCGGAAGCGATCCAGCCAGGCGGTTGAAGGGTCCGGCATGGGCCGAGAGTATAGGAACCGGCCCCGGATTCATCCCTCGAGGCCGCCGTTCGTCCCAAACTGCGCGGTTTTCGTCCCAAGCCCGGCCCGCGCGGGGCCGGACAGCCGCAGCATCGCGGCCTTCGACACCAAAGGGACACCATGAACCGGCGACACGACATCGATGCCCTTCGCGCGCTGGCCTTCGCGCTGGTCATCCTCTACCACGTGGCCATGTACTACGTGGCCGGCTGGGACTGGCACCTGAAGAGCACGCACGCGGCCGACTGGCTGACCTGGCCGATGAGGGCCCTCAACCTGTGGCGGATGGACTTGGTGTTCCTGATCTCCGGCCTGGCGCTCGGCTTCCTGCGCCGCGGCCAGAACACCGGCAAGCTGCTGGGCCAGCGCAGCCTGCGGCTGCTGCTGCCGCTGGCCTTCGGCATGATGATCGTCGTGCCGTTCCAGCCGTATGCACAAGGCGTGGCCAACGGCCTGGTCATGCCCGGCTTTCTTGAGTTCCTGCAGCGCTACTTCACGGGCGGGCCGTGGCCCAAGGCCGCTTTCGACGGTTGGGAAGTCAGCATGACATGGAATCACCTGTGGTACCTGCCGTACCTGTGGGTCTACACGGCGGTCCTGCTGTTGGCGGCGCCGTTGCTCGACGGCCGGCACGGGCAGACGTTGCAGTGCGCCTTCCTGGGGCTGCGCGGCGCGCGCTTGCTGGCGCTCCCGGTGCTGCCGCTGCTGGTGTACGCGGTGACGCTGCGCCCCCACTTTCCGCCGTCGCATGACCTGGTGCACGACGCCTGGCTGCACGCGGTGTACTTCACGATCTTCGTGTACGGTTACTGGATCGGCATCGACAAAGGCTTCTGGCAGGAAGCGACGCGCCTGCGCTGGAAATCACTCGCGCTGGCCGTGGGTCTGTTCGCGATGCTCGTCGCGCTCTACGCGTGGAATCCGCTGGACGAAGGCGCCGGCCTGCGGCCATGGCTGCGGCTCGTCGGGAATTTCTACCTGTGGGCCGCGATCGTCTCCATCCTGGGCTGGGCGCACCTCAAGCTCAACCGGCCGTGGCCGTGGCTGAACTGGGCCAATGAGTCGGTCTATCCCTGGTACCTGTTGCACCAGACCGTGATCATCGTGCTGATCGTCTGGCTGGCACCGCTGGGGCTTGGCCCGGTGGTGGAACCGGCGTTGCTGGTGACCGGGACCGTCGCCGGGTGCTGGACGATCACAGCCACCGTGCGGCGCACCGCGTGGTTGCGGCCGCTGTTCGGCCTCAAGCCGCTAGGGCGCGCTCGATGTCCTTCGACAGCGCCGCCGGCGCGTCGTTCGGCGCATAGCGCTTGATCACCTGGCCGTCCTTGCCGACCAGGAACTTGGTGAAGTTCCACTTGATGGCGGTGCTGCCCAGCAGGCCGGGCGCCTCGGCCGTGACCCACTGGTAGAGCGGGTCTGCGGCGGGGCCGTTGACGTCGATCTTCGCCATCATCGGAAAGCTCACACCGTAATTGAGCTGGCAGAACTGAGCGATCTCGTCGTTGCTGCCCGGGTCCTGCGCGCCGAACTGGTTGCAGGGAAACCCCAGCACCACCAGGCCCTTCTTCCCATGGGTCTGGTGCAACTCTTCCAGGCCGCCGAATTGCGGCGTGAAACCGCAGGCGCTGGCGGTGTTCACGATCAGCAGCACCTTGCCCTTGTACTTTGAGAGGGGCACGGTCTTGCCGTCGATCTGGCGCGCTTCAAAATCGTAGAGGGTCGTCATGCGTCCGATTGTCCGTCAATCGCGGGCTTTGCAGTGGGCCAGGCCGACCACATCGCCGCTGCCAGGATGAGCGCGCCGCCCCACAGGGTGCGGGGCGTGAGTTCCGCCGCGCCCAGCCACACCGACGACAGGCTTGCGAAGACCACCTCAGACAGCATGATCAGCGCGCCGGCATGGGCATTCATCCGCGAGGCGCCGTATTGCAACGCCACATTGCTGGCCAGGAAGCCAAGGCTCAGCGCCAGCCCGACGCCGGCCCAGCCCAGCTGCGGCGCAG
>JBDSWB010000193.1:0-7312 GCA_039926915.1 Ramlibacter sp. | reverse complement strand
GACAACGTCGCGCAGTTCAAGGCCGGCAAGGACAAGGCCTTCAACGCCCTGGTGGGGCAGGCCATGAAAGCCAGCATGGGCAAAGCCAACCCGTCGCAAGTCAACGAACTGCTGCGCCGCAAGCTCGGCGCCTAGCCGCTACTTCCTGACCACCGCCGCCCGCGCGGCGCTGCCCGGGGAGGCCGCAGTGGGCGCTGCGCCCGGGCCCCATAGCGCCTTGAGCTTGACCAGTTCTTCGTCGAAGCGTGCGTTGATCCGCTGCTTCTCGGCCACCTGGTTGGCGACGAAACGTTTCTGCGCATCGATGTGGCTGTCCGCCTCCTCCATCTGCCGGCGCAACTTGGGGGGGATCTTGGAAGGGTCCTTGTTGTAGAACTCCAGTTCGGCGTCCATGCGCTTGCGTTGCGCCAGCAGATCCTCGGCATTCTTGGAGGCCGAAGCGATGGCTCCGTCGGCCAGCGCCAGCGCCTCCCGGCGTTGCTTGTCGTGGCTGGGCTTGTCGGGATAGCGCGTGAGCAGCGCCCGGTCCCGCCGCTTGTCGTCGGCCTCGCGGGCGCGTTCCTCCGCCGTCTTCCGGGCCTTCTCTTCTTCCAGCGCGCGCTCGTCGGCCGTCAGGGACGGGCCCATCTTGCGCTTGATGGTGCCACTGGGGTTGAGTTCCTTCTGCTCGCGGTCGGTGCACTCGGGAATCGGGCGGTCGGCCGTGAGCCGCCGGCCTTTCGAATCGATGCAGGTGTAAATGGCTGGCGCCTGGGCGTGCACCAACGTGCACCCCAGCAGAATTCCCAGAGCAATGGCACGTCCCAACGAGGCCGGCACGGTGTTTCCTTATTCCACGCCGTAGCGTTTGCGGTAGGCGAGCACCTGTGTATGGTGTTCGCCTAGACCGTCGCCACTGTGTTTTTCGAGATAGTGAAGCAAATCGTCCAGCCGTGCAATCGCGCAAACCTGCAACCCCAGCTGATCGCGGACATATTGCACGGCGCTATAGGGCACGTCGGCGCCGCGCTCGGTCGCCATCTCCTGCCGGTCCAGCGCCACGGCCACCGCATGCGGCCGGGCGCCGGTGCCCTCGATGATGGCAATCGACTCACGCACGGCGGTTCCGGCCGACATCACGTCGTCGACGATCAGCACCTTGCCCCGGACCGCGGCGCCCACCAGGGTGCCGCCCTCGCCATGGTCCTTGGCTTCCTTGCGGTTGTAAGCGTAGGGCATGTTGCGGCCCTGACGTGCCAGTTCAATGGCTACTGCCGCAGCCAAGGGTATGCCCTTGTAGGCCGGGCCGAAGATCATGTCGAATTCCAGGCCTGAGTCGAGGATGCGCCGTGCATAGAATTGCGCCAGCCGGCTGAGCTTGGCGCCGTCGTCGAACAGGCCGGCGTTGAAGAAATAGGGCGACATGCGACCGGCCTTTGTCTTGAACTGGCCAAAGCGCAGCACACCCGAGTCCACCGAGAATTGCACGAAGTCCTGGGCCAGTCGATCCGGCCCGTCAGCACTCACCATGGGGAATTCCTTGTTCAAACTGACAAGTCTCAACTTGAACGGCATCCGTTCGGCAGCAAGCAAGGGCGTCGAGGCCTGGCTTGCAAAAACCAAGCCGGATTGTATTTGCCTGCAGGAAGTCAAGGCCCAGGCTGCGGATGTCGAGGGCCGGTTCGAGGAAATGGCGGGCCTTAGGGGGCACTTCCACTTCGCCGCAAAGAAGGGCTATTCGGGCGTGGCGGTCTACACGAAGCACGCGCCCAGCGACGTGATTGTGGGCTATGGCTCGGCCGAGTTTGATGCGGAGGGCCGCTATGTGGAGCTGCGCTTCGACACCCCGAAGCGCAAGCTGTCGATCATCAGCTGTTACTTCCCCAGCGGCTCTTCAGGGGAAGTGCGTCAGCAGGCCAAATTCCGCTTCCTCGATGAATTCGACCCCCACCTGCTGCGGCTGAAGAAGCAGCGCGAGTTCATCCTGTGCGGCGACGTCAACATCGCCCACAAGGAACAGGACCTGAAAAACTGGCGCAACAACCGCAAGAACAGCGGCTTCCTGCCCGAAGAGCGGGCCTGGATGACAAAGTTGTTAGACGAAACCGGCCTGGTCGACGTATATCGTCGCTTGCAGCCCGAGGCCACGGAGACCGCTTACACGTGGTGGAGCAACCGCGGCCAGGCCTACGCCAACAACGTGGGGTGGCGGCTGGACTACCACCTGGCCACGCCGGCACTGGCGCAGCTGGCGCGCAAGGAATTGATTTACAAGAAGGAAAAGTTTTCGGACCACGCTCCGATCACGGTGGAGTACGAGTTCACGGTCTGAAACTTCCCCGCGCGCAGAGGCGTCCCTGGCCCCCGGAGTGCGCGAAACAGGACTAGGATGGTTGCGCATGGCCCGGATTTTCCGAGTGCCGGCAACGTTTTTCAATGCCACTTCAAGGAGCGCACCATGGGATTTTTCAGCAGGATTCTGGACAAACTGGGTTTCGACGCCGGCGCTAGCAAGGTCGAAGAGATGCTCAAGACCCCGGTGCCGCCGCGGGCGCCCGCCACCGGAACGATGGGGGGTCCGGCGGCCACCGTCACGCCCATGAAAGAGGTCGATGTCGTGTCGCTGCTCGAGAAAAAAGCCGCGGCCAACCCGCAAAAGCTGAATTGGCGCACCTCGATCGTCGATTTGATGAAGCTGCTGGACATCGACAGCAGCCTGCAGTCCCGCAAGGAACTGGCGACCGAACTGGGCTACAGCGGCGCCAAGGACGGTTCGGCCGAAATGAACATGTGGCTGCACAAGAACGTGCTGGCGCGGGTGGCTGCCAACGGCGGCAATGTCCCGAAGGAACTGCTCGACTAAGCCCGGAAAGGTTCGAACTCGATCCGCGCGGTGCGGTCGGCCCGATGAAGTCCGGCGCCAAGGTCCTGGATGTGGCCATCGTCGGCGGCGGCCTGGCCGGCATCGTGGGGCTGGCCTACGCGCGCAAGGCTGGCGTGGAGGCGATGGTACTTGAACGGCGGGACCGCGTGGGCGGGCTGTGGCGCGACCTGCCGGCCTGGCAAGACATCCAGATCAGCCTCGCCGACTGGACCCTGGGCGACCTGCCCATGGAGGGCGCAATGCAGCCGCAGGTGCTGGCCAACCTCGAAGCCTGGGTCGAGCGCTTTGGCCTGGCCGACGGAATCCGGCTGAGCGCCCCCGTGCGACAGGCGCGCCACGACGGCTCGAAGTGGGAACTGGAGACGCCGCGGGGCAAGGTGTTCGCGAAGCACCTCATTGCCGCGACGGGCGCGCACAACACGCCGATCATTCCTGAAGTCGCGCGCTCCGACGCTCTCGTGCGCGAGCTGCACTCGAGCGCGCTGCATGACCCCCACGAGCTGTCGGGCCGCGGCGTGCTCGTGGTGGGTGGCGGCGCCTCGGCCTTCGACTTGCTGGACCTTTGCTTTCAGCACGGCGCACGTCATGTGGCGTGGGTCTACCGGGGCCTGCGCTGGTTCACGCCTTCACGCAAGCCCAAGCACATCGCGGGCAGCGTCCGCGGCTTTGCGCGGCTTCAGGCCAGTGGCATGACGATTGCGCAGCAAAGCGCCACCATCAACGCCGACATGCGCTCGCGCTACGAGAAATTCGGCATCGTCGAGATCATGCCCTCGCATGACTTCGACGTGGGGCACGACCAGCTCATCCCGGGACGGCCCGGCATGCTGGAGAACTTCAGCGCCATCGAGCGGCACGGTGGCACCGTGCAGGCCATCGCCGGGCGCACGGTCACGCTGTCGGACGGTGCCCGGCTTGAGCCGGACTTGCTGTTGTGGGGCACGGGCTACGCGGTCGACCTGTCGTACTTCGAAGCGCCGCAGATCGCATCGATCCGCACCCTGGACGCGCTGGCGGCTCGCTGCGGCGGCGTGTTCCGCAGCCTCGATGCGCCGAACCTTTATTTCCCGGGCGTCGGCCTGGACGGCATCGGCTCCGGGCCCTGGGCCTACTCGCTTTTGCAGCGCTCGATCATGTCGCACATCCGGGGCACGGCAAGGCTGGACAACGAGACCCTGGGCCACAAGATCAATCATTTCGACCTGGTGGACTACCTGGCCCCCCGCGATCCGGCAAGCTACCCACCCGACACCTGGCGCGAGCACTACCGCAACCTCGCGCTGAACACGCCCGACGACCAGCCTTACCCGGTGCCCTGACAGGCCGGGGCGTTACTGCCTGGCCATCTCGTAATTGCCGCCCTTGTCCGTCTTGAGGTTCTTCCACGTCACCTTGGCCGTCTTGCCATCGGGTTCGACCTCCATGCGCATCGTCAGCCAGGGCTTGCCGTCGCGCTTCGACACCTCCATCAGGACGTTCCTGCGCGGCATGGTGACGGACACAGAGGTGGTCTTCTCGTCGCCCTCCACCTTGGCGTCCGGGCCGTTCAGCCTGGCCTTGTAGTGGGTACCGGACAGCGCCGACATCTCGACGCCCTCGCGGACCACCTTGAAGGTGACCACCGACCCGAGGTCCATCGATTTGTCGGCGTTGATGACCATCCAGGTGCCGTCGATGACACTCTGCGCAGCAGCGATGGCGGGAACCAGCGCCAGAATGGCGATTGCGAAGACCTTGGCTGCGTTCATGGAGGCTCCGTTGAAACGTGGGCAAATTCTAGGGCGGCCCCGCCAAAATCTCAATCGCCTGAAACCCTGCGCAGGCGGTCGCGACGACAGCTGCCCTGCGAAAGCTCATGACCCGGCGGCCGAGGCCAAGGCCGCCGCGGCGGCACTGTCCACTGCCTTCTTCGCGAACTCGGCGCGTAGCGCCTTCAGCTTGTCGCGCGGGTTCTCCATCGTCGTCGCCTTTTCCAGCGCCATTTCGGCGATGAAGCGGCTGGGCTGCGCCGCGATCATCTCGCGGCCCTTCTTGCGCTTCCTGGTCCAGCTCACCGCCAGTGAACGTTGCGCGCGCGTGATGCCGACGTACATCAACCGCCTTTCTTCCTGAAGGCGTTGCACCAGGCCCTCGGACATCGGCCCGTCGGCGCGCCCGGTCGGGTTGTGGTCGTCGCCCAGCTTGAACGGCAACAGCCCTTCGGTCACGCCCACCAGCATCACGTGCGGCCACTCCAGGCCCTTTGCCGCATGGAGCGTGGACAGGGTCACCACGTTCTGGTCCTGCTCGCGATCGCTGATGGTGGACAGCAGCGCGATGGTCTGCGCCACTTCCAGCATGCTCTTCTTCTCGCTGGCAATCGAAACGCCCGCGGCGTCATCAATATCCCCACCGGCGCGCTGAGACATCCAGTCGCAGAACTCCAGCACGTTGATCCAGCGGGCGGCCGCCGCACGCTCGTTGTCCTCGCCGTCGTACAGGTGCTTCTCGTAATCGATGTCCTTGAGCCACTCCAGCATGAAGATGCGCGCGTCCTCGGCGCCGAGCGTGTGGCGGGCGCGGAACTCCAGGTCGTTCACATAGCGGCCGAACTCGTGCAGGCTGCCCACGGCCTTGGCCGGAAGTGCCGAGCCGAGCGAGGACGAAAACAGTGCCTCGAACAGGCTCAGCTTGTAGCGGCTGGCGAAGGTGCCCAGGTGCTGCAGCGTGGTGTGGCCAATGCCGCGCTTGGGGGTGGTGATGGCGCGCAGGAAGGCCGGGTCGTCATCGTTGTTGATCCACAGGCGGAACCAGGCGCACAGGTCCTTGATCTCGGCGCGGTCGAAAAAGCTCTGGCCGCCCGATACCTTGTACGGAATGGCCGCCTTGCGCAGCGCCTGCTCGAACGCCCGGGCCTGGTGGTTGGCGCGGTACAGGACAGCGAACTCGCGCCACTCCTGGGCCAGCCCGTTCGCGCGGGTGGACTGGATGCGAGCCACTGTGCGCTCGGCCTCGTGCTCCTCGTTGTCGGCGTCGACGATGCGCACCGGTTCGCCCTCGCCGAGTTCGGAGAACAGCGTCTTGGGGAACAGCTTGGGGTTGGGCCCGATGACGTTGTTGGCGGCGCGCAGGATGGCGCCAGTGGAGCGGTAGTTCTGCTCCAGCTTCACCACCTTCAACTGCGGAAAATCCAGTGGCAGGCGTTTGAGGTTGTCCAGCGTGGCGCCGCGCCAGCCGTAGATCGACTGGTCGTCGTCGCCTACGGCGGTGAAGCGCGCGCGTTCACCCACCAGCAGTTTCAGCACCTCGTATTGCGTGGCGTTCGTGTCCTGGTATTCGTCGACCAGCACATGGCCCAGCTGCGCTTGCCATTTCTCGCGCACCTCCGGGTGCTGCTGCAGCAGCTTGAGCGGCAGTCCGATCAGGTCGTCGAAGTCCACGCTCTGGTAGGCGGCAAGGCGCTCCTCGTAGCGCGCCATGACGCGCGCCGTCACCTTCTCGTTGTCGTCCCTGGCCTGGGCTTCGGCCTGCGCTGCGTTGAGCCCCATGTTCTTCCACAAGCTGATTGCCCATTGCCATTGGCGCGCGGTCGCCGTGTCGGTGCTGCCGCCGGCGTCCTTCAGGATGCTGGTCACGTCGTCGCTGTCGAGGATGGAGAACTGGGCCTTGAGGCCGAGCGCGGCGCCGTCCTGGCGCAGCATGCGAACGCCCAGTGCGTGGAAGGTGCAGATGAGCACATCCTTCGCCTCGCGCCCGATCAGGGCCTTTGCGCGCTCGCGCATCTCGGCGGCGGCCTTGTTCGTGAAGGTGATCGCCGCGATCCGTCTGGCATCCAGGCCGGCCTGGATCAGGCGTGCGACCTTGTGCGTGATGACGCGTGTCTTGCCCGAACCGGCGCCTGCCAGTACCAGGCAGGGCCCATGCATGTAGTTGACAGCTTCTTGCTGGGCGAGGTTCAGGCCTGCGGACATCGAGGAAAAAGGGAGGGGTGCTGCGGGGGAGGAGCGGCGAATCATACCGGCGGGCGCCGTCAGGCCCCTGACATACGCTTTGGCCCGGTTGCGCAGAAAATGCAGGGGTGCTCGACGTCCTGCTGGTCACGTTCCCGTTCTTCGCGCTGGTGCTGTGCGGCTATGGCGCTGCGCGCCGGCGGCTGCTGCCGTTTGAGGCCATCGCGGGGCTCAACACCTTCGTGCTGTTTTTTGCTTTGCCCTGCATGCTGTTCCGCTTCGGCGCCAGCACGCCGATCGCGCAGCTGCTGGACGCGTCGGCCGCTTCCGTCTACCTGCTGTGCGCGCTGGTGCTGGTGGCTATCGTGGTCTGGGCCAGCCGCAACTCGCGCATCGGCTGGAACGACGCATCGTTCGGCGCGCTGGTCGCGGCGTTTCCCAACACCGGCTTCATGGGCGTGCCGCTGCTGGTGGCGCTGCTGGGCGCGCAGGCGGCGGGGCCGGCCATCGTCACCATCGT
>JBDSWB010000192.1:0-8249 GCA_039926915.1 Ramlibacter sp. | reverse complement strand
GTGAAGGAGGCTTTCAAGACCTGGGGCGACTGCGTGTCCGAAGTGCGTGAAGCGGTGGACTTCCTGCGCTACTACGCGAACGAAGCCGAGCGGGTGATGCAGCCCGTCAACCTTCCCGGCCCCACAGGCGAGAGCAACGAGTTGCGGCTGGTTCCGCGCGGGCCGTGGGTCTGCATCAGCCCCTGGAATTTCCCGTTGGCCATCTTCACCGGCCAGGTGGCGGCGGCGCTGGCCACAGGCAACACCGTGCTGGCCAAGCCCGCCGAACAGACACCGGCCATCGCCGTCGAGGCGGTGAAGTTGCTGCACGGCGCGGGCGTCCCGGCAGACGTGTTGCAGTTGCTGCACGGCGACGGCAACACGGTGGGCGCCGCCATCGTCGCCGAGCCGCGCATTGCCGGCGTGGTCTTCACCGGCTCCACCCAGGTCGCCAAGATCATCCAGCGCGCGCTTGCCGCCAAGGAAGGCCCCATCGTGCCGCTGATCGCCGAGACCGGCGGCATCAACGCGATGCTGGTCGATTCCACTGCTCTGCCGGAGCAGGTGGTCGATGCCGTGGTGCAGAGTGCCTTCCGCTCGGCCGGCCAGCGCTGCTCCGCGCTGCGGCTGTTGTGCGTGCACGAAGGCATCGCCGACGCTGTGATCGAAATGATCCGCGGCGCGGCGCAAGAGTTGCGCACCGGCGACGCGGCCCTGCTGTCCACCGATGTGGGGCCGGTAATTGACCAGGAGGCTTACGAGGGCATCCGCAAGCACCTGGAGCGGCTGAGCAAGACCACCCGGGCGCTGTGCCCGGACGACGGGACCGCGGCCAATAAAGATAGCCTGTGGTTCATCGCGCCCCAAGCCTTTGAAGTCGACAGCATCGCCGACGTCCGGCAGGAAGTCTTCGGGCCCGTCCTGCATATCGTGCGTTGGAACGGCGACCCGCAGGCGGTGATCGACCAGGTCAACGCACTCGGCTACGGGCTGACGTTGGGAATCCAGACGCGCATCGACAGCCGCGCACAGGCGCTGGCTGCTCGGGCGCATACCGGCAATGTCTACGTCAATCGCAACATGATTGGCGCTGTGGTCGGCGTGCAGCCCTTCGGCGGCCAAGGCCTGTCCGGCACAGGCCCCAAGGCCGGCGGGCCGCACTACCTGTACCGCTTCTGCGCGGAGCAAACCTTGACCATCAACACCACCGCCGCCGGTGGCAACGTCGCGCTGCTGACCTGAATCGACAAAGCCCGGGTAAAAAGCTCCGGTGCCGGCGGTGCCCGGGGCGGGGCACCCGCGCATTGTCATTGGCAGGACATGCCTTGCACCTCCGCGCGCCTAGCCTCGAAGTCCCGCTGCAACGCACAGGCCTGCTTCACCGCCGTCAATGCGCAGGGCGGCGTCAACGGCCAAAAGATCACGCTGGTGACGCAGGACGACGGCACTGCACTGGAGCCGTCGCACCTGGCGCTGGAGGGCTACGTCGACGCGCGAGTCTCCGTGGATGCACTGGCCCGATGGGGCCGCAACCCGACACGCGAGCGCTTCGTCGAGGCGACCACGGCGGGCAGAGACGTGCGCCTCATCCGCTGATGGCGCGGTTGTCGAACCCAACGAAATGCAATGAGGTGGGTCAGAACAGGCGGTTCGGCAACCACAGCGTGATCGCCGGCACGTAGGTGATGATCACGAGGAACAGGAGCAGCACAAGCGACCACGGCAGTGCGGCACGCGCGACGCCCATGATGGACATGCGGGTGATGCCTGCCGTCACGAACAGGTTCAGACCGATCGGTGGCGTCACCATCCCGATCTCCAGGTTCACCACCATGATGATGCCCAGGTGAACTGGATCGATGCCCAGTTTGGTGGCGATCGGAAACAGGATCGGCGCCAGGATCAGGATGATGCCGGTGGGCTCCATGAACATGCCGGCGATCAACAGCAGGATGTTCACCACGATCAGGAACTGCCAGGCCGGCATGCCCTGGGCGATGATGGCCTCGGCAATGGTTTGCGGAATACGCTCGGTGGTAAGCACATGCGCGAACAGCAGCGCGTTGGCCACGATGAACATCAGCATCACGGTGACCTTGCCCGATTCAAGCAGCACCTTGGGTACGTCCTTGATGCCGAGGTCGCGGTAGACGAAGATGGCGATGAAGAAGGCGTACACCGCCGCGACGGCCGCCGCCTCGGTTGGCGTGAAGATGCCCCCGTAGATGCCGCCCAGAATGATGATTACCAGCAGCAGGCCCCACAGCGAATCGCGCCCCGAGGTCAGTACTTCGCCCAGGGTCGCGCGAGGCTGGCGCGGCAGGTCGAGCATGCGTGCACGCACATAGATCGCGAGCATCAGCATCAGCCCGAGCATGATGCCCGGCAGCACGCCGGCCATGAAGAGCTTGCCTACGGACGTTTCCGTAGCCGCGCCGTACACCACCATCACGATCGAAGGCGGAATCAGGATGCCGAGCGTGCCGGCGTTGCAGATCACGCCGGCCGCGAAGTTCTGCGGATAGCCGGCCTTCACCATGCCCGCGATCACGATCGAGCCCACGGCGACGACGGTGGCGGGTGATGAGCCCGACACCGCGGCGAACAGCATGCAGGCCATCACCGACGCCATCGCCAGGCCGCCGCGCATGTGCCCGATGCAGGCATTGGCGAAGCGGATCATCCGCCGGGCCACGCCACCGGTGGTCATGAACGTGCCGCCCAGGATGAAGAACGGGATCGCGAGCAGCGTGTAGGCTTCCGAAGTCTCGTAGAGCTTGAGCGACAGCGAGGCGAGCGAATCGCGCGCGAAGACCATGATGGTCACCAGCGACGACAGGCCCAGCGCCACGGCCACGGGCATGCCCAGGACCATGAACAGGAACAGCATGATGAACAACGCGGCGATGGTCATTGGGCCGCCCCCTCGTGTTCGACGTCCTGGCGCAGCTGCAAGGCTTCCTTGGCCTCGTCGCCGAGCATCTGCACCTCTTCTCCGCGCAGCGCGCGCCATAGCACCTGCAGGAAGCGGAATCCGAGGAGCGCGAAACCGACGGGCATCACCGCGCGCGGGATCCACTGCTGGATTGGAATGTCCTGCATCAGGATGCCCACGTCGTACATCTTCAGGACGTACTGCGTGCTGCCCCAGACCAGAATGGCCGAATAGGCGATGCACAGCACCGCAGCCAACGTCGCCATCACGCGGGCAGCCGTCCCGCCCAGCACCTTCACCAACGCGTCCACGCCGATGTGCGCGTGCACGCGCACACCGTAGGACATTCCGATGAAGATCAACCATGCGAACATGACACCGGTGACTTCCAACGCCCACACGAAGCTGTAGTTGAAGACGTACCTCGCGATAACCTGAACGAAGCTCACCACGGTCATCAGGGCCATGAGGGCCATGATCAGGAACTCTTCAAGGATTTCGAGCCAACGCATGATTGAAAAGGGCCCGGTTCGTGGGCCCTGCCTTTCGGGTTAGGTGTTGGACTTCAAGGCGGCGTCGATCAGATCGCGCCCGATATCGCCCTCGAACTTCTTCCAGACCGGCTCCATGGCTTTGCGCCAGGCCGCCACGTCGTCCTTGGTGAGTTTCTGGATCTTCGCCTTGCCGGCGTCAGCGATCTTCTTGCGGTCGGCCTCGTTGAAGTCGTTGGCCAGCTTGTTGCCAAACGCCGTTGCCTCGCTCATGGCTTCGCCCAGGCCCTTGCGAATGTCTGCGGGCAGGCCATTCCACCACTTGGCGTTGGTGACGACCATGTAGTCGATGATGCCGTGGTTGGTTTCCGCGATGGTCTTCTGCACTTCGAAGAATTTCTGCGAATAGATGTTGGACCAGGTGTTCTCCTGGCCGTCCACCACGCCGGTCTGCAGGGCCTGGTACACCTCGGCAAACGCCATCTTCTGCGGGTTGGCACCGAGCGCGCGGAATTGCGCCTCGAGCACGTCCGACGGCTGAATGCGAAACTTCAAGCCCTTCACATCCTCGGGACGCTGCAGCTTGTCCTTATCGGTGGAAAGCTGCTTCATGCCGTTGTGCCAATAGCCCAGGCCGAGCAGACCGCGCGAGGTCATTGAATTGAGCAGTTCATGGCCCCGAGGCCCGGCCTGGAAGCGGTCCACCGCCGCGATGTCGTCAAAGAGGAACGGCAGGTCGAACACCTGGATCTTCTTGGTGTAGCGGTCGAACTTGGAAAGCGACGGTGCGATCAGCTGCACGTCACCCAGCAGCAGGGCCTCGAGTTCCTTGGCGTCCCCGAACAGCTGCGAGCTGGGAAACACCTGCACCTGTACCTTGCCCGGGAATTTCTTTTCGGCCAGTTCCTTGAACTTGAGCGAGGCCTGGCCCTTGGGCGTCTGCTCCGCCACCACGTGGCTGACCTTGATCACGATCGGCGACTGAGCCGTCACCATGAATGGCATCGCCACGGCACCAGTCGCTAGGGCACCTGCGGCCAATACCTTGCGGCGTGAAATCGGGAAGGTTGTCATATCTTAGCTCCTGATCATTTGTGTCAACGCCGTATTTGACTACTTAAACGACGTCAATGTAAGCGCCGCGCATTGTGGGAACCACCTAGGCGGTGACCCGGTGAGCATCACGCGATGACTCAGGCAGAATCTTTTCATGAAGGAAGTTCGCGTCCAGTCATGGTCGGAGTTCAACCATTACATCAACAGCCGGGACGGCTGGGCCTTCCGGGGCCAGAGCGATGCCGGCTGGCCGCTGCTGAGCTCGCTGCAGCGGCGACTGCAGCAAAACAGGGTGGATCCGGAGCATTGGCGTCAGCGCGAGGAGCGGGCGATCCGGATTTTTCGCAGGAAAGCCCATGTCTACCTGTCCGATCGTTCAGCGCTCGATGACGACCTGCGCTGCCTGGCGATGATGCAGCACCATGGCGCGCCGACCCGGCTTCTCGATTTCACCAAGTCGCCGTTCGTGGCCGCATTCTTTGCGCTGGAGCGGGCCGGAGGAGACGCCGCGGTCTATTCGCTGAACACGCCGTGGATCTGGGCCGCAGGCCCGGACTTCGACCCCGGCCTCACGCGCGACGCGATCGACCCACGGGTGCCCGGCAATTTCGAGCGGCACTTCGCGATCAACAAGGTGCCAGTGGTGTGGTTCGGCGAGCCCCGCGAAATGGACCGCCGCCTGGTCGCGCAGTCGGGCTTGCTTGTGGTGCCTGGTGTGCTCGACAAGACGCTGGACAACTTGCTGGAGGAATACGCGCGCGACCGGGCTCTCATGGAAAAAGTGCTCATAGGCCCCGACGTCCGGGCCGAAGCGATGCATGAGCTCTACCGGATGAACATCACGCACGCCACCCTGTTTCCGGACCTGGAGGGCCTGGCCCGCTCCATCGTCTACGAGCTGGAAGAGGACTGGCCGCCGTCGCCGTCCTGACGTGACATGAATGCTGTGGCCGGCACCTTAACGCGCCAACGTCGAAGCGCCGAACAGGCTCTGGATGAATTCCACCGCCAGCTCGGCCGTGCGGTTGCGTACGTCGAGCGCGGGGTTGATCTCCACCACGTCGAGCGACCCGAGCCGTCCGGTGTCGGCGATCATCTCCATGCACAACTGCATCTCGCGGTAGGTGGGCCCGCCGCGCACACCGGTGCCCACGCCCGGCGCATCGACCGGGTCGAGGCAATCGAGATCGAAGCTCACATGCAAGTGAGTCTCGTCGTCAATGTCATGCAGCGCTTCGGTCATGGTGTTGCGCATACCGTGCTCGTCGATGTGCCGCATGTCGAACACCTGCAGCCCGAGCTGGCGGATCGCTTCCTTTTCCTCCGCGTCGACGCTGCGGATGCCGATGAAATCGATATCTTCCGGCGCCAGCGCCGCCGCCTCGCCGCTCCAACCCACCAACGCCTTCGGTCCATGGCCGAGCAGGCAGGAGACCGGCATGCCATGCAGGTTGCCCGACGGGCTGATGGACTCGTTGTTGACGTCAGCGTGGGCATCCAGCCAGATCACGCGCAGCTTCTTGCGCGCATAGCGGCAATGCCGCGCCACCGCGCTGATAGAGCCGATGGCGAGGCAATGGTCACCACCCATGAGCAAAGGCGTCTGGCCAGCCGCCAGCACGGCCGCGACGCGATCGAACACCGAACGGTTCCAGGCCACTACCTCGTCCAGGTGGCGCACGCCGCCCTTGGGCGCGGCCCACGGCGTCGGCGGCCCGGCGAGGTTGCCGTGGTCGATCACATTGAAATGGTGTGCGCGCAGCGCTTCGAACAGGCCCGCCACCCGCAACGCGTCCGGCCCCATGCCCGCGCCGCGGACGCTCGCGCCCACGTCGGTAGGCGCGCCGATCAGGCTCACGGTTCTCATGGGATGGGCGGTCGTGGTGGGCTGCAAGGTCGCGGTCATTGTGGCAGCTTGTCACGCGCCCCGGGGGCGACTGTCTTTCTTGCCCGCACCCCGAGCGTTTTCGTTTCAAGGGTTCGCCACCTTGGGCGCCAGTTCACCGGTTGGTTAAAGTGGTCCGATGAACCTCCCTGATCGATTCGACGGCGTCCAGCACCTCGAAGAGGTGATGACGCAGCCTTCAGTGGCCTTGGTGAATGACCTCGAGCGAGCGCCGGGCGACATCATGGTGCTGGGGGTCGGCGGCAAGATGGGCCCCACGCTCGCCAGGATGGCCCAGCGCGCCTCGCCCGGTCGGCGCGTGATCGGAGTGGCACGCTTTTCCCAGCGCGGCCTGCAGGAGGAACTCCAGCTGCACGGCATCGAGTGCATCGAGGCCGACCTGCTGTCCCGCGACGCGCTGGCGCGCCTGCCCGATGCGCCCAACATCGTCTTCATGGCCGGACGCAAGTTCGGCAGCACCGGCAGCGAATGGTTGACCTGGGCCATGAACGCCCACGTGCCGGCACTCGTGGCCGAACGCTTCGCGGGCTCGCGCATCGTTGCCTTCTCGACCGCGTGCGTGTACCCGTTTGTCAGTACCTCGGGCAACGGCGCCTCCGAAGAGGTGCCGCCGACGGCGCCCTCGGGCGAGTACGCCAACTCGTGCGTGGCGCGCGAGCGGATGTTCCAGCACTTCTCGCACGAACACGGAACCGCCGGCCGGCTGCTGCGGCTCTCCTATGCCATCGACATGCGTTACGGGGTGCTGCATGACGTTGCGCAGAAGGTGCTGCGGCGCGAACCCATCGACCTGGCCATGGGCCATGCCAACATCATTTGGCAGGGCGAAGCCAACGACTGGGCACTGCGCTCGCTCGCCCATTGCGACGCGCCGACCTCACCGCTCAACATCAGCGGCCCCAAAGTCAGCATTCGCGCGGTGGCGTTGGCGCTGGGACAGCGCCTCGGCATCGAGCCTGTGCTCACCGGCCAGGAGGCGCCGATCGCCTGGCTGGTCGACTGCGCGCAGGCGTTCAAATTGTTCGGCCCGCCGCAGGTGAGCCTGGATCGCATGCTGGACTGGACTGCCGACTGGGTGCAACGTGGCGGCGATAGCCTGGGCAAGCCCACCCATTACGAAGCGCGCGATGGGAAGTACTGACGTGCATTGGTCCGACATTCCCGCCGATTCATTGAACGTCCTGCGCCGCGGCGCAGCGATCCCGGCGCACCTGCTCGCGCTGGACGGGCAGCGCAAGCTGGACGCGCGGCGTCAGCGGGCAATGACCCGCTATTACCTCGACGCCGGTGCGGGCGGCGTGGCGGTCGGCGTGCACTCCACGCAGTTCGCGATCCGCGAAGTCGGCCTTTATCTGCCGGTACTTGAACTGGCGATGCAGACGGCACGCGAATGGGAGCCACTGGGCGGGCGCCGGCCGCTGTTCATGGTCGCGGGACTGGCCGGCCGCACCGAACAGGCGGTGCGCGAAGCGGGCATTGCGCGCGACCTGGGCTACCACGCCGGGCTGCTCAGCCTGGCCGCGATGAGAGGCGCGAGCGAAGACGAACTGGTGGCTCATTGCCGCGCGGTCGCGCAGGCCATTCCCCTGGTCGGCTTCTATTTACAGCCCGCGGTCGGCGGCATCCACCTTCCCGCAAGTTTCTGGAAGCGCTTCGCCGAGATCGACAACGTCGTCGCGATCAAGATGGCGCCCTTCAACCGGTACCGCACGCTCGACGTGATTCGCGGCGTGGTCGCGGCAAACGCCGAAGATCGCGTGACGCTCTACACCGGCAATGACGATCACATCGTGCTGGACCTGCTCACGCCTTTCACCTTCATCCGCGAAGGTCGGCCAGTGACGGTGCGCATCAAGGGCGGCCTGCTCGGCCATTGGAGCGT
>JBDSWB010000191.1:0-11291 GCA_039926915.1 Ramlibacter sp. | reverse complement strand
CGGGCCCTGCCTGATTTCACCGACCTGGTTGAACAGGTCGGGCCTTCGGTGGTCAACATCCGCACGGTGGAGCGCGCCCGCGCAGGCGCTCAGGCCCCTGGTGCGATGGACGAGGAGATGCAGGAATTCTTCAGGCGCTTCTTCGGCCAGCCCATGCCGGGCGTGCCTCGGCAGGCGCCGCGGCCCAACCGGCCGCAGGAAGAAGAGGCGCAGCCGCGGGGGGTGGGCTCGGGCTTCATCGTGACGGCCGACGGCTTTGTGATGACCAATGCGCACGTGGTGGAAGGCGCCGATGAGGTGATCGTCACGCTGCCGGACAAGCGCGAGTTCAAGGCCCGGATCGTCGGCTTCGACAAGCGGACGGACGTCGCGGTGGTCAAGATCGAGGCGACAGGCCTTCCGGCCGTGAAGATCGGCGACGTCAACCGCCTGAGGGTCGGCGAATGGGTGATGGCCATCGGCTCGCCGTTCGGCCTGGACAACACCGTCACTGCCGGAATCGTGAGCGCCAAGCAGCGCGACACCGGCGATTACCTGCCTTTCATCCAGACGGACGTCGCCATCAACCCCGGCAATTCCGGTGGGCCGCTGATCAACATGCGCGGCGAGGTGATCGGCATCAACAGCCAGATCTATTCGCGCTCCGGAGGCTTCATGGGCATCTCGTTCGCGATCCCGATCGATGAGGCGATTCGCGTCAGCGAACAGCTGCGCTCCACGGGCCGGGTTTCCCGGGGTCGCATCGGCGTGCAAATCGACCAGGTCACCAAAGACGTGGCTGAGTCGATCGGCCTGGGCAAGCCGCAAGGCGCCCTTGTGCGCAGCGTCGAGACTGGCTCGCCGGCCGACAAGGCCGGCGTGGAAGCCGGGGACATCATCACCAAGTTCGACGGCAAGGCGATCGACAAAGCGACCGACCTGCCGCGCCTGGTCGGCAATACCAAGGCCGGCAACCGCAGCACCCTGACGGTGTTCCGCCGCGGCGGATCGAAGGATCTGTCCGTCACGATCGCCGAAGTCGAAGCCGACAAACCGGTGCGCCGCGTGGCTGACAAGGAAGAAAAGCCCAAGGCTTCCCCTGCCGCGCAGTCGGTGGGCCTGTCGGTGAGCGAACTCACCGAGGCGCAGAAAAAGGAACTGAAGATCAAGGGCGGCGTGAAGGTGGATGCGGCGGCCGACGGTGCCGCGAGGGCGGGCATCCGCGAAGGCGACATCATCGTCGCGATCGGCAACACGGAGATCAACAGTGTCAAGGAGTTCGATGCCGTGGTGGCGAAGCTCGACAAGGCCAAGCCGATTCCAGTGCTTCTGCGCCGCGGCGAACTGGCGACCTACCTGCTGATCCGCCCCGCGCGCTGAGCCTGGAGTTCGTGACACGGGTCGCGTCGCCAGCGCCGTCCTAAGGCCCCAACCCCCAGTCGGGTTTGGGGCTTTTTTTTAAGGGCCGGCCGCGACAGCAGGACCGGTTGTAAATTATTTTTTGCCGAGGTCAAGTCTGAAAAAAGTTTGTGATAACTAACTTATAGGCCGAGCTAAGAACTTTTTTAGATAGAATTGCCCGCTCTGAACCGGCATTAACCGCATATCGAAAACTGCGGAAACCACGATACGAGATGAAACTGCGTGGTGCACAGCCGATCCACAGATCGCCCACAAGTTGTCCCTCGACTTGCTCCTCAATTTTGTTGATAACTTGTGAATAACATGCATGTTGCTGGTCCGCAACGACCCCGTCAGGCGCTTGGTTTGGCTGTACGCGCTGGGCTTTTTGCCTACAATGAAGCTCCAACTATCGCAGTTGCCATAGATTGTTGGTTTAGGGCGCGTCACCATTCGACGCGCCCTTTTTTCTTTCCCGGCCCCTTTTGAATTCAATCACTTATGCGTTCCCGTTGATGAATCACATCAGAAACTTTTCGATCATCGCGCACATCGATCACGGCAAATCGACGCTCGCTGACCGGTTGATCCAGCGTTGCGGCGGACTGTCGGATCGCGAGATGGAAGCGCAGGTGCTCGACTCGATGGATCTCGAAAAGGAACGTGGGATAACCATCAAGGCACAGACCGCCGCGCTGCGTTATGCGGCGCGCGACGGCCAGGTCTACAACCTCAATCTGATCGACACACCGGGCCACGTGGACTTCTCTTACGAGGTCTCCCGTTCTCTCTCGGCGTGCGAAGGCGCGCTGCTGGTGGTGGACGCCAGCCAGGGGGTCGAAGCGCAGACGGTGGCCAATTGCTACACCGCGCTGGACCTGGGCGTTGAAGTGGTCCCAGTGCTCAACAAGATGGACCTGCCGCAGGCCGACCCGGAGAACGCGAAGGAAGAGATCGAGGAAGTGATCGGCATCGACGCGACGCACGCCATCCCTTGCTCGGCCAAGACCGGCATGGGCATTGACGACATTCTCGAGGCTGTCGTGTCCCGCATCCCGGCGCCCCGCGGCAATCCCGACGGCGCGCTGAGAGCGATGATCATCGACAGCTGGTTCGACAACTACGTCGGGGTCGTGATGTTGGTGCGGGTTGTGGACGGACGGCTGGCCCGGGGCGACCGCATCAAGCTGATGGCCACCGGCGCGACCTACAACGCCGACAATCTGGGGATCTTCACGCCCGGCAGCGAGCCGCGCGAAGCGCTGGAGGCGGGGCAGGTGGGCTTCATCATCGCCGGCATCAAGGAACTCCAGGCCGCCAAGGTCGGCGACACCGTGACGCAGATCAAGACTGGCACCGGTGGCGCCGCCGCCACGGCGACCGAGGCGTTGCCCGGTTTCAAGGAAATTCAGCCGCAGGTTTTCGCGGGGCTGTACCCCACCGAGGCCAACCAGTACGACTCGCTGCGCGACGCGCTGGAAAAGCTCAAGCTCAACGATGCGTCGCTGCACTACGAGCCGGAGGTGAGCCAGGCACTGGGCTTCGGCTTTCGCTGCGGCTTCCTCGGCCTCTTGCACATGGAGATCGTGCAGGAGCGGCTCGAGCGTGAATTCGACCAGGACCTGATCACCACCGCACCCAGCGTCGTCTACCAGGTGCTCAAGGCCGACGGCGAGATGATCATGGTCGAGAACCCGTCCAAGGTCCCCGACCAGGGCAAGATCACGGAGGTCCGCGAGCCGATCGTCACCGTGCACCTGTACATGCCGCAGGAATACGTCGGGCCGGTGATGACGCTGGCCAACCAGAAGCGCGGCGTCCAGCTGAACATGGCCTACCACGGCAAGCAGGTCATGCTGACCTACGAACTGCCCTTGGGCGAGATCGTCCTGGACTTCTTCGACAAGCTCAAATCCGTGAGCCGGGGCTACGCGTCCATGGACTACACATTCAAGGAATTCCGGGCTTCCGACGTCGTCAAGATTGACATCCTGCTCAACGGCGAAAAAGTTGATGCGTTGTCCATCATCGTGCACCGCAGCCAGTCGCTGTACCGCGCCAGGGCCGTGGTCGCCAAGATGCGCGAGATCATCAGCCGGCAGATGTTCGACGTCGCCATCCAGGCGGCCATCGGCGCGAATATCATCGCCCGCGAGACCATCAAGGCCCTGCGCAAGAACGTGCTGGCAAAATGCTACGGCGGCGACATCTCCCGCAAGCGCAAGCTCCTCGAAAAACAGAAGGCAGGCAAAAAAAGAATGAAGCAGATCGGTTCGGTCGAAGTGCCTCAGGAAGCGTTCCTTGCCATCCTGCAGGTGGAAGAATGATGCGCCCGAACGTGACCCGGGCGGCGCCATGATGCAATCCCTCACGGCCGCGGTGCTCGCGGCTTTCGCCGGCTATGCCGGCGCCTGGTACCTTGGCATCGTCGAAGGCAATTTCGCGCTCCTGCTGTTCCTGGCCACCGTGGTGACAGGCCTCTACTGGCTGGCGGAGCGCCTCCATTTCCTGCCGCAGCGTCGGCTGGCGGCGGCGCGCCTGGAAGCCCACGCCAACCGCAGGAACGCCGAACTCGCCGCGAAGGGCATCGCGCCGGTCGAAACCGACCTGGCCCAGGCCCACCAGAGTCTGCTGATGCAGCCCTGGTGGCTGGACTGGACGGCGGGTCTCTTCCCGGTGATCCTGGCGGTGTTCGTCCTGCGCTCGTTCCTGTTCGAGCCATTCAAGATTCCCTCAGGCTCCATGATCCCGACGCTGCTGATCGGCGACCTGATCCTGGTCAACAAGTTCACCTATGGCCTGCGCCTTCCAGTGGTCAACGTCAAACTCACCAACGGCACCCCGCCCAAGCGGGGCGACGTGATGGTGTTCCGCTACCCACCCAAGCCCAGCCTGGACTACATCAAGCGGGTGGTGGGCGTGCCGGGCGACGAAGTGGCGTACCTGGACAAGAAGCTCACGATCAACGGGCAACCCGTGCCGAAAGCCGCGGTGGGCGACTTCTTCGACGAGGACGTCACGCTCTATTTCAAGCAGTTCGGGGAGGTGCTGGGCGACAAGCACCACCGTATCCTCAATGACGCGAACCGGCCGGCCTTCATCCCGGGCGCCGAAGACTTTCCGTTCAAGGAGAATTGCCGTTACAGTGTCGAGGGCGTGGTCTGCAAGGTGCCCGAAGGTCACTATTTCATGATGGGCGACAACCGCGATAATTCCCTCGATTCGCGCTACTGGGGGTTCGTTCCCGACCGCAACATCGTGGGCAAGGCTTTTTTCATCTGGATGAACTTCGGAAGCTTCAAGCGGATTGGCTCGTTTGAATGAGGTTTCTACTGACGGCGGAGGGTTGGCAATGAAGGTGCGACACAAGTCGGGGCAATCCGGCATTTCGTTCATCGGGCTGCTGTTCGTAGTGGGCGTCCTCGCCAGCTTGGCGGTCCTCGGGGCCCAGGCGTTTCCAACGGTGATTGAATACCAGGCAGTCCTCAAGGCGGCTCAGAAGGCTTCGGCCGGCGGTACCGTGGCCCAGGTTCGGCAGACTTTCCAGAAAGCGGCCGACATCGATAACATTTCGTCGATCAATGCGAATGACCTGGAGGTCACCAAGGAAGGTGACCAGGTGGTCGTGAAGTTCGCGTACAACAAGGAAATCCACATGTTCGGGCCGGCGTTCCTGCTGTTGAAATACTCCGGGCAGTCCAAGCCCACGAGGTAGCCCAAGGCAAGTGTGGATGGCCAGCTCATTGCACTGCAAGCGCGCTTGCAGCACCGGTTTTCCGATCCGCAGCTGTTCACGCGCGCGCTGACGCATCGCAGTTTTTCGGCGGACCACAACGAGCGGCTGGAATTCCTTGGCGATGCGGTCCTGAACCTCGGGGTCGCGGCGCTCCTCTATGAGCGGCTCCAGGCGATGCCCGAGGGGGACCTCTCCCGCGTTCGCGCCAACCTTGTCAAACAGGAAACGCTTCACCAGCTGGCCGTCACTCTGGGCCTTCCCGACGTCATCCGGCTGGGCGAAGGCGAGTCGCGCTCGGGCGGCAGCAGGCGACCTTCGATCCTCGCGGACGCCCTGGAAGCGGTCATCGGCGCTGTGCACCTCGATGCCGGCTACGTAGCGGCAGAAGGCCTGGTGCGGCGCCTCTTCGAAGACGTGCAGATCAATCCCGCCATGGCCGCCGCCGCCAAGGACCCCAAGACAGAATTGCAGGAGTGGCTTCAGGGTCGCAAGATGAAATTGCCGAGCTATCGCGTGGCGGCCACCATTGGCGCCGCGCACAAACAGACCTTCGACGTGGAGTGCGAAATCCAGGAACTGGGCGCGATCGAGCGCGGCATCGGGGCCACCCGCCGCGCCGGTGAGCAGGCCGCGGCCGCGGCGATGCTGCTGGCGCTGAAGGCAAAAGGCCAGTGATGGAAGCCGTCCCCCTGCGCTGTGGCTCGATTGCCTTCGTCGGCAAGCCCAATGTCGGCAAGTCGACCCTGCTCAATGCCCTGGTCGGCCAGAAGATCAGCATCACGTCACGCAAGGCGCAGACCACCCGGCACCGCATCACCGGCATCCGGACGGTGGACGCCTCCCAGTTCGTTTTCGTGGACACGCCGGGCTTCCAGACCCGGCATGCCACCGCGCTGAACAAGTCGCTGAACAAGACGGTGATGGGCGCTGTGGCCGATGTCGACCTGGTGCTGTTCGTGGTGGAGGCCGGCAAGTTCACGCTGGCCGACGCCAAGGTGCTGTCGCTGCTCAAGCCCGGCGTGCCGGCACTGCTGATCGCCAACAAGCTCGACCAGGTGCACCGCCGGGGTGACCTCGCGCCGTGGCTGAAAGAGATGCAGCAGCGCCATGAATTCACCGAGTTCGTCCCGATGTCGGCCAACAACGCCAAGGACGTCGAGCGCCTCTTCGCCATCTGCGAGAAGTACCTGCCGGAGCAGCCCTGGTGGTATGGGGTGGACGAACTGACGGACCGGACCGAGAAGTTCCTCGCGAGCGAAACCGTCCGCGAGAAGCTGTTCCGCTTCACAGGCGACGAGCTTCCCTATACCTCAACGGTCGTCATCGACAAGTTCGAGGAAGAGCCCAGCCCCAAGCACGGTCGCATGGTGAAGATCGCGGCGACCATCGTGGTCGAGCGCGACGGGCACAAGGCCATGGTCATCGGCGAAAAGGGCGACCGGCTCAAGCGCATCGGAACCGAGGCGCGCCAGGAACTCGAGAAGCTCATGGACTGCAAGGTGTTCCTGGAAATCTGGGTGAAGGTGCGCAGTGGTTGGGCCGACGACGAAGCCCGGGTCCGCAGCTTCGGTTACGAATGAAATGTTAGCCCCCACGCTTGCCGCTTCGCGGCTGATCTCCCCGCCGGGTGGGCCCAAGTCCTTCAGGGGCGGTTCTCCGTCCGGGACTTGAAGCGACTGTGGTCGCCAAGCGCATCTCCGATGAGGCGGCGTTCGTCCTGCACCGCTACGACTGGAGCGAGTCCAGCCTGATCCTGGAAGTCTTCACGCGGCACTACGGGCGCGTTGCCCTGGTCGCGAAGGGCGCGAAGCGGCCCAGCTCCAATTTCCGGCCGGTGCTGTTGCCACTGCAGCCCTTGCGTGTCGGCTTCGGTGGCGACGGGGAAATCCGTGCGCTGAAAGGCGCCGAATGGGTGGGCGGGCAAGTCATGCCGACCGGCGACGCGCTGCTGTCGGGCTATTACCTCAATGAGCTTGTGCTGCGGCTGCTGGCACGCGACGACCCGCATTCGCGGCTGTTCGACACGTATGCCTCGGCCGTGCAGGTACTGGCGTCCGAACATGGCGAAGCCCTGCAACCGGCGTTGCGCGCTTTCGAACTCCTGTTGCTGCGGGACATCGGCCTGCTGCCGAAGCTGGACGTGCAGACGCTGGCGTTGGAGCCGCTTGCCGGCGAAGGCCGGTACAGTCTCGTCCCGGAAGGCGGGCTGGTCGAGGCCGCCGCCGGAGACGGCCGGGCCAGCTTGTCCGGCCACGAGTGGCTGGCCTTGCAGCGGTCACTGGAAGACGGGGCCCCTTTCACCGCCACCTTGCGCGAATGCGCCGGACTGGTGTCGCCGCTCAAGCCGCAATTGCGAGCCTTGCTGCACTACCATTGTGGCGTCGCGCAACTCCGCACGCGGCAGCTGATGAAGGACTTGAAGGCACTATGAATCCACCCCCGGCCCGGACGGCGCTCTCGGTCAACCTCAATAAGGTCGCGCTGGTGCGCAACACCCGACATCTCGGCATTCCCAGCGTCGAGCGCGCCGCCAACCTGTGCCTGGAAGCCGGCGCGAACGGCATCACCGTTCATCCCCGCCCAGACGCACGGCACATCCGCGGCGGCGATGTGCGCGCGCTCCACCAGCTGCTGCAAGGCTGGCCGGGCGCTGAGTTCAACATCGAGGGCAACCCATTCCACAACCTGATGGACTTCGTCCGGGAACTGAGGCCCCACCAGTGCACCTTCGTTCCCGACAGCGAAGGACAGCTCACCAGCGACCATGGGTGGAATCTCGAGGCGGACGGCGAACGGTTGAAACCCCTGATCGCGCAGGCGAAGGCTCTGGGGGTTCGCGTCAGCCTCTTCATGGACCCGGTTCCCGAAGCCATGTCAATGGCCCGGGCTTGCGGCGCAGATCGTGTGGAGCTGTACACCGAGAGTTACGCCAGCGCCCGGGGTTCGGCGCGCCACTTGGCGGTGCTGGCCGGGTTTGCGGATGCCGCACGGGCGGCGCAGGGGGCCGGATTGGAAGTGAACGCCGGGCACGACCTGAACCAGGACAACCTCGGGGATTTCCTTCGCGCCGTCCCCGGCGTTAGCGAAGTATCGATCGGCCATGCGCTGATCTCGGACGCTCTCGAACTGGGCTATGCCGGCGCCGTCCGTGCGTACCTCGCCAGCATCGACCGGGCTTTCGGGCGCGGCGCCAGCGCATGATTCGCGGCATCGGCACCGACATCTGCGACGTGCGCCGGATCAAGGCGTCGCTGGAGCGCCATGGCGAGCGCTTTCCGAGGAAGGTGCTCAGCGACGCCGAACTGGCAGTGTGGAAAGCCCGCAGCGTCCGCTGGCCGGAACGCGGCGTTCGTTACCTGGCGACGCGCTTCTCCGCCAAGGAGGCCTTCAGCAAGGCGGCCGGCCTGGGCATGCGGATGCCGATGACCTGGCGTCTGTGCGAAGTCGCGAACCTGGCGAGCGGCAAGCCCGTGATCGTGCTGCACGGCGCGTTGAAGGAATGGTTCGAGGCGCAGGGCCTGGTGGCGCATGTCACAGTCACCGATGAAAGCGACTACGCGGCGAGTTTCGTCGTGGTCGAGACGAAAGGAATCGAATGAGCGAACACGCACCCATCGTCCTGGACATAACGGGCACGGCCCTTACCGACCTGGACCGCCGCCGGATGGCGCATCCCCTGGTCGGCGGGATGATCCTGTTCGGGCGCAACTGGCAGGATCGGCGCCGCCTTGCCGAACTCTGCCTGGAGATCAAGTCGATCCGGGAAGACCTCCTGATCTGCGTCGACCACGAGGGCGGACGCGTGCAACGCTTTCGCACCGACGGCTTCACGCACCTGCCGCCGATGCGGGCGCTGGGAGAACTTTGGATGAAAAACCCGCTGACAGCGACCAACGCCGCCACGGCCGCGGGCTACGTCCTGGCCGCGGAACTGCGGGCCTGCGGGGTGGACTTCGGTTTCACGCCGGTGCTCGACATCGACTGGGGCGGCAGCGGGGTGATCGGCGACCGCTCGTTCCACCGCGACCCGCGCGTGGTGGCGCTGCTCGCCAAGAGCCTGATGCACGGGCTGCTGCGCGCCGGGATGGCCAATTGCGGCAAGCACTTTCCCGGGCACGGTTTCGTCAAGGCGGATTCGCATGTCGGCACGCCAATCGATCGGCGCACCCTCAAGGCGATCCTGGCCGATGACGCCGCACCCTACCAATGGCTCAACACGTCGCTGGTCAGCGTCATGCCGGCCCATGTGGTGTACCCCAAAGTCGACCCACGGCCCGCCGGTTTTTCGAGCCGCTGGCTGAACGACATCCTGCGCGGCCAGCTGGGCTTCGGCGGTGCCATTTTCAGCGACGACCTGAGCATGACCGGCGCCCGCCTGATCGACGGCAAGCCCGTGAGCTTCACCGAAGCGGGGGTCGCGGCGCTGAATGCCGGGTGCGACATGGTTCTGCTGTGCAACCAGTCGATGGAAGGTGGCGCCGCACTGGACGCGTTCCTTGTCGGGATGTCGCAGGCGCAGCGCCTGGGGCAATGGCGCCCCAGCGAGGCGAGCGAGCAGCGCCGCATCGACCTGCTGCCGGCGTCGGGCGCGCCTTCCTGGGACGCGCTGATGACGTCGCCTCAATACATGCATGCCCTGGGACTCCTGGACTGAGCGTCTGCCGGTGCAGCAGCTATGGACCCGCTGAATCCCGTGTTCGCCGCCCTTTGTGTGGCGGCGGCCTTGGCCACAGCGGCCATCCGGGAGCACTTCCGCACAGGCCCTTCCGCTTTCGCCAGCCGCGTCACCTTGCCGGGAAACGGCCAGGCGCGCTGCGCGCGATAGAACCAGTTCAGCGATCGCCGGCCGCTTCGCGCCGCAATGCCGGGAACAGGATCACGTCCCGGATGCTGGGGCTGTCCGTCAGGAGCATCATGAGGCGGTCGATGCCCACGCCGCAGCCGCCCGTGGGCGGCATGCCGTATTCCAGGGCCCGCACGAAGTCATGGTCGTAATACATCGCCTCGTCGTCGCCTGCGTCCTTGGCGTTGACTTGCGCATTGAAGCGCGCGGCCTGGTCCTCGGCGTCGTTCAGTTCGGAGAAACCGTTGCCGAACTCCCGCCCCGTGATGTAGAGCTCGAACCGCTCCGTCACCTCCGGCCGGTCGTCGTTGGCGCGCGCCAGCGGAGAAATCTCGGTGGGGTGTTCCATGATGAAGGTCGGCTGCCAGAGTTTTTCTTCCACCATTTCTTCGAAGTAAATCACCTGCAGGCTGGCCAGCGAGCGGGCCGACAGCCTTTCCTTCTCTTCGGTCATGCCGAGCTTGCGCAGCGCGTTGATCAGCCACTGGCGCTCGTCCACGTTCTCCCCCGCCTCGGTGTGCTTGAGAATCGCTTCACGAATCGTCAGGCGTTCGAAGGGCTGTGACAGATCGACCTCGCGGCCGTTGTACGTGAGCTGCAGGGTGTCTACCGCGCGCTGTGCCGCGTCGCGGACCAAGGCCTCTGTGAAGTCCATCAGGTCGCGGTAGTTCCAGTACGCCGCGTAGAACTCCATCATCGTGAACTCGGGGTTGTGCCGCACCGAGATGCCTTCGTTGCGATAGCTGCGGTTGATCTCGAACACGCGTTCGAAGCCGCCGACAATCAGGCGCTTGAGGTACAGCTCCGGCGCGATGCGAAGGAACATCTGCTGGTCCAGCGCGTTGTGGTGGGTGACGAAGGGCTTGGCATTGGCGCCGCCGGGAATGGGGTGAAGCATCGGCGTTTCCACTTCCAGGAAGCCGTGCGACACCATGAAATCCCGGATGCCGCTCACAGCCTTGCTTCGGGCGACAAAACGATCGCGCGAGCCTTGATCCATCATCAGGTCGACGTAGCGCTGGCGGTACTTCATCTCCTGGTCGGCCACGCCGTGGAACTTGTCCGGCATGGGCCGCAGGCTCTTGGTGAGCAGCCGGATGCGCGTGGCGTGCAGGGACAGCTCGCCGGTGCGCGTCTTGAACAACTTGCCTTCGACGCCGATGATGTCGCCCAGGTCCCAATGCTTGAAGGCGGCGTAGGTCTCCTCGCCCAGATCGTCGCGTGTGATGTAGATCTGGAAGCGCCCGGTTGAGTCCTGGATCGTCGCGAAGCTGGCCTTGCCCATCACGCGCTTGAGCATCATCCGGCCGGCCACGCTGGCCTGGATTCCCT
>JBDSWB010000190.1:0-15991 GCA_039926915.1 Ramlibacter sp. | reverse complement strand
ACCGAGGCCGGTGTGTTGTTGTAGACCACCATCACCGCGACCGGCTTGTTGGGCGCGTCGGGGTTGTTGGCATGAAATTCCATGAGCGCCGCGAGGTCCGCGAAGCCGATGTCATAGGTGCCGGAGGCCACCCGCGTCACCGCGCCGCCGGAACCGTTTCCCGCATCGATGGTCACGTCCAGCTTCGCATCCTTGAAATAGCCTTTGGCCGCCGGCGTGAGAAACAGCGCCGCCGGTCCCTCAAAGCGCCAGTCGAGCTGGAACTTGATAGGCGTAGCCTGGGCCCGGGCGACGCCCCAGCCGCAAAGCAAGGCGAGGGCGACGGTGGATTGGAGGAGGATCCGTTTATTCATGGAGAGGGGTTCCCGGTGGATGGCAAGACGACTGATTCACACAAAGCAAAAAGGGTGCCGGTGTGCTGCCGGACTTCCTCGATCGCCATTTTCGCCGGGCGGCGACGGGGCCGTCCCTGCGGACTTACCCCCGATGCGGCAACCGGCGCCGGGAACCACGCCTGCCCCCTCCCGGCCGGCGGTAGGGCGAGTCCGACGCCGCTATGCGGAAAGCGCGCACGCTGAGCCTTAACGGGCGACTACGTGTTGCCGATGGCGCGCGCACCATATTGCGTTCACCGGCCGTTCGTTTTGGCGGCGGGTGGTCAGAACCGAGAGGGCTGGCCTGCCATCAACAACAGCCGTTCGCGGCAAAGGAGTCTCTTATGAGTTTCATACTCTGGCTAATCGTGGGCGGTATCGTCGGCTGGCTCGCCAGCCTGGTCATGAAGACAGACGGTCAGCAGGGCATCCTGCTGAACGTGATCGTCGGCATCGTGGGCGCCTTCATTGGCGGCTGGCTGATCTCGCCCCTGGTCGGCATGGGCACGATCAATGACGGCTTCAGCATCGGCTCGCTGGTTGTTTCGCTGATCGGCGCGATCATCCTGCTGGCCATCGTCAACCTGTTCCGCCGCGGCACCGTCCGCTAGAAGCATAACGAGCCGTATTCCGGGCACCCGGTCCGTCATGGGCCGGGTGCCTTCTTTCGTTCTACGCGTCCGGCATGACCGCTTGCTGCGCCATGGTCTCGATCGCGCGCACCAGGGCCGAATGATCATCATGGCCATGGCCAAGGGCGACGCAGGACTGCATGAGCTGCGCCGCGCCTGCCGTCTGGGGCAATGCGACTCCCAAGGTACGCGCCCCTTCCAACGCCAGGTTCAGGTCCTTCTGGTGCAGGGCGATGCGAAAGCCTGGCGCAAAATTGCGCTTGATCATTCGCTCGCCATGCACTTCCAGGATCCGGGACGAAGCAAAGCCCCCCATCAGGGCTTCGCGCACACGGGCCGGGTCCGCCCCGGCTTTCGAGGCGAAGACCAGCGCCTCGGCGACCGCCGCGATGTTGAGTGCGACGATGATCTGGTTGGACACCTTGCAAACCTGGCCGTCTCCGGCCGAGCCGACCAGGGTGATGTTCTTGCCCATCAACTGAAACAAGGGCTTGATGCGTTCGAAGGCAGTTTCATCGCCGCCCACCATGATGGTGAGGCTGGCGGCCTTGGCGCCCACTTCGCCGCCGGACACCGGCGCGTCCAGGTAGTCGCAGCCCAGGGCCCGAATCTTCCCGGCGAAGCCGCGCGTGGCGATCGGATCGATGGAACTCATGTCGATCACCGCCTTGCCCTGGGAGAGGCCGGAGGCGACGCCGCATTCGCCGAACAGCACCTTCTCCACATCGGGCGTGTCCGGAACCATGATGAACAGAATGTCGGCGCGTTCCGCGACGCCCCGCGCGGTGGTACAGATTGTCGCGCCGGCTTCGACCAGCGCCGCGGGAACCTTGCCGCGGGTGTGCACGAAGAGTTGGTGACCGGCGACGGCCAGGTGGCCCGCCATCGGCGTTCCCATGATGCCCAGTCCGATGAAACCGAGCTTGAGCCGGGTGGCTGTCATGCGAACGCTCCCATCCAGCCGAGCCCCGCCGCGGTCGTCGTCTTCGGCTTGTATTCGCAACCGACCATGCCGCGGTAGCCGAGCGCGTCGATGTGCCGGAACAGCCAGGCGTAGTTGATCTCGCCCGTGCCGGGCTCGTGACGGCCCGGGTTGTCGGCCAGCTGGATGTGGCCGATGCGCTCGATGTGGCTGCGCAGCGTCTCGCCCAGCTCGCCCTCCATGCGCTGCGCATGGTAGATGTCGTACTGGATGAACAGGTTGTCCGAGCCGACTTCGTCCAGGATCGCCAGCGCCTGGTCGGTGCGGGTGAGGAAGAAGCCCGGAATGTCGAAACTGTTGATCGGCTCGACCAGCAGCCGGATGCCGCATTCCTTGAGCGCCGCGGCGGCGTACTTCAGGTTTCCCACCAGGGTGATGTGCGCGTGTTCACGCGCCACGCCCGCGGGTACCTTGCCGGCCAGGCAGTTGACCTGTGGACACTTCAGGGCAATGGCGTACAGCGAGGCGCGGGCCACACCTTCGCGAAATTCGGCGACCCGGTCCGGATGGCAGGCAATGCCGCGCTCGCCGGCCTCCCAGCCACCCGCAGGCAGGTTGTGCAGCACCTGCCGCAGGCCGTGCACCGTCAGCGCAGCGGCGAGGTCTTCCTTCGCATAGGGGTAAGGGAACAGATACTCCACCGAGTCGAAGCCCGCGGCGCGCGCGGCGGCGAAGCGGTCCATGAACGGCAGCTCCGTGAAGAGCATGGAGAGGTTGGCGGCGAATCGGGGCATGGCGGGTCCTTCAGTCGAGCATCGCTGCGACAGCGGTGGGCGCATCGGCGCGGGACGTGGCGAGTTCCTCGGACTCGATGATGTTGTCGATCTCCGTGCCCATCGAGATGTTGGTGACGCGCTCCAGGATCACCTCGATGACCACCGGCACCTGGAACTCCTTCATCCAGGCTTCGGCCTGGGCGATCGCCGGGCGCAGCTCCTCCTGGCGGTGCACGCGGATGGCCTTGCAGCCGAGCCCCTCGACGACCTTGACGTGGTCCACGCCGTAAGCCCGCTCGGGCTGGCCGTCATCGGGCATGTTGATGTTGTCGAAGCCGAGCTGCACGCAGCAGTCCATCCCGAAGCCGCGCTGGGACTGGCGGATGAGCCCGAGGTAGGAGTTGTTGACCACCATGTGGATGTAGGGCAGCTTGAACTGCGCGCCCACGGCCAGCTCCTCGATCATGAACTGGAAGTCGTAGTCGCCCGACAGCGCGACGATCTTGCGCGACGGATCGGCCGCGCGCACGCCCAGCGCCGCCGGCACCGTCCAGCCCAGCGGGCCGGCCTGGCCGCAATTGATCCAGTGGCGCGGCTTGTACACGTGCAGGAACTGCGCGCCCGCGATCTGCGACAGGCCGATCGTGCTGATGTAGCAGGTGTCCTCGTCGAACGCATTGTTCATGCATTGGTACACGCGCTGCGGCTTCATCGGCACGTTGTCGAAATGGGTCTTGCGGTGCATCGTGCGCTTGCGCTCCAGGCACTGCCCGGACCACTCGCTGCGGTCGGCCAGGTGGCCCGCTGCCTTGCGCTCGCGCGCCACCTGCACGAACAGTTTGAGCGCCAGCTTCGCGTCCGAAGCGATGCCGAAATCGGGTGGGAACACCCGGCCGATCTGTGTGGGCTCGATGTCCACATGCACGAACTTGCGCCCTTTGGTGTAAACCTCCACAGACCCCGTGTGGCGGTTGGCCCAGCGGTTGCCGATGCCCAGCACGAAGTCGGACGCCAGCATCGTGGCGTTGCCATACCGGTGGCTGGTCTGCAGCCCGCACATGCCGGCCATCAACGGGTGGTTGTCGGGGATCGTGCCCCAGCCCATCAAGGTGGGAATGACGGGAATGCCCGTGAGTTCGGCGAACTCCACCAGCAGGTCACTGGCGTCGGCGTTGATGATGCCGCCACCGGCCACGATCAGCGGGCGCTCGGCGGCCTGCAGCATATCCAGCGCTTTCTCTACCTGGGCCCGCGTGGCGGCCGGCTTGTAGACGGGCAGGGGCGCATAGGTGTCCGGGTCGAACTCAATCTCGGCCATCTGCACGTCGAACGGCAGATCGATCAGTACGGGACCGGGCCGGCCCGAGCGCATCAGGTGAAACGCCTGCTGAAACGTGCCCGGTACCTGGGCCGGTTCGCGCACCGTCACCGACCACTTGGTGACGGGCTTGGAGATCGACTCGATGTCCACCGCCTGGAAGTCTTCCTTGTACAAGCGGGCGCGGGGCGCCTGGCCGGTGATGCACAGGATCGGGATCGAATCGGCCTGCGCCGAGTACAGGCCCGTGATCATGTCGGTGCCTGCGGGGCCGGAGGTGCCGATGCACACCCCGATGTTGCCCGCCGCCGCGCGGGTGTAACCCTCGGCCATGTGGGAGGCGCCTTCGACGTGGCGCGCCAGGATGTGCGCGATCGTGCCGAGCTTCCGCATTGCCGCGTAGAGCGGGTTGATGGCCGCGCCCGGAATGCCGAAGGCCTGCGTGATGCCCTCTTTCTCCATCACCCGCACGGCCGCTTCGGCGGCTGTCATTCTTGCCATTTGGAACTCCTTGTCTGGTCACCACTGTATGAACCGCCGCCCCATTGCGGAAGGCGGCTGCGCCCCATAACATTCATTCCACTGTGGAATAACCGGAGGTTTTCGTGGATCGACTGCAGGCAATGGAAATGTTCGTTCGCGTCGTGGAAACCGGCAGCTTCTCCAAGGCGGCCAAAGAGTTCGCCACCACCCAGCCTACGGTGACGAAGCAGGTCGCCGCCACCGAAGCGCGGCTGAAGGTGCGGCTGCTCAATCGCAACACGCGCGGCGTGAGCCTGACCGAATCAGGCGCGCTCTACTACGAGAAGTGCAAAATCATTGTGCGTGAGTCGCAGGAGGCGGAGAGCATCGTCCAGCTGCGGCAGACACAGGCGCAGGGCTTGCTTCGCATCGGGACTTCGGTGGGTTTCGGCCGGCGCGTGATCGTTCCGCTGGCCCTCGACTTCATGGCCAAGCACCCGCACGTACAGGTCGATCTGAGTTTCGAGGACCGCTACAGCGATCTGGTGGCGCAGGGGCTCGACGTCGCGGTGCGCATGGGCAAGCTCGCCGACTCAACCCTGGGCGCGCGTTTCCTGGGCATGAACCCATGGGTCATGGTGGCGTCGCCCAAATACCTGCGCAAGCACGGGTTGCCGAAACGCCCGTCGGACCTCAGCGCGCACAACGCGCTGATCTACAGCAGCGTGCAGGGCGACGATGTCTGGCGACTCGTCACACCGCGCGGCGAACCGGTGACGGTGCCGGTCACGGGGCGCCTGCGTTCGAACAACCTGTCGGCGGTGCTGGCGGCCGCGCGCAATGGGCTGGGCATCGCCGCACTGCCGCGCTACGTGGCGGGCGACTCGCTGGCTTCAGGCCATGTGGTGGAAGTGCTGAAGGACCACACGCTGCCAGAGCAGGAGATTCATGCGGTGTTCCCTTCGCCCAAGCTCGTGCCGGGCAAGGTGCAGGCCTTCGTGGCGTTCCTGCAGGGGCGCTTCGGTGTCCGCTGGTGGGAGGCGCTGCCAAAAGCCTGAAGCGGGCCAGCCGCCTACGCCCTCTTTGAGGCGCGATTACTTTCCAGCTGTTCGTCGACGAGCCTCACGGTTTCGTCCAGCACCGGCGAACTGCGGCCCTTTTGCCTCGCGACGAGTTGCACCAGCCGATCGACGCGCTCGATGTTGAGTGCGCCGGCCCCAAGCGCGCGCGCTGCCGATGAAGGGCTCTGGAGCGACAAGGCCGCATTCGCGTATTTCTCGAACGGCACGAGATCCGATGGGTTCGCGCCGAGGTCGGTGCACAGTTGCACGACCCATTGGTACATCTCGCGCGTGGCGGCGATATCACTGTGCACGGCCCGTTCGATCGAGCGAATGCCGTCTGCCGTCACGCAGCGGTAGTTGCCGGCCATGAGCATCGCCCACTTTGCGAGCGGCACAAAGACAGAATCGTGCACCTTCAATTTCACCGGCAATTCAAGGTTGTCGGAGCCGAGGCGGATCGCCTGGATGCCCGCTTCGAGCTCACGCAGCATGGCGTTGGGTGCGGCGGATTCGAACGCGGCGCACTTGAAGTTGGTCGGCAGCCGGACCTGCAGCACATTCACCTTTTCCTCAGGCGGGCGGAAGGCCTGCGGGTCGGGGCTGCAAAGCGTCATCGAGGCCGTATCGAAGCCGTCCCAGACCGTCGGGTCGGTATAGGCGGACCGGCAGCCGTCGGCATCGATGCCAGGGACCCGCTTTAGGTATGTGAGCGGCGGCATGTTCATGATCGACATGCACGGCACTTTCGCTCTCGCTACAGCTTCGAGCAATTCGCGCACGCCAGGGGAGCGATATTGCGGCTCCTGCATGGCGAGCCCGACGAGGTCGTAGTCAGCGGGGTTGACCGATTCCGGCCCGCCCGCCGACAGCGCGCCCGCCATCCTTTGCGAGTCGAGCTCGAGCAGGCCATCGTGGTTCTTCACCGGCATGCGGATGCGGATGCCTTCGGCGTTGATCAGCTCCGACTCGGCCGGCAGGCAGACCAGCTTCACCGTGTGGCCTGCCATCAGCAGTTTGGCGCCGAGCAGCGATCCGTAGGAAGCGCCAAGGATCAGGATCTTGTATTTCGTAGACATTGCACAGCCCTTCAGACTTCGAAGTTGCAACAGTAGCGGTCAGCGCTTGAAGATGGCCTCAAGGTCCACCTCGCCGGAGTGGTTGTCGAGCTTCAGACTGCTTTCGATGTGGTCCAGGTGGTCCAGCATCAGTTTCTCGGCGCGGGCGCGGTCCCGCTTGGCCACCGCCGCGATGATCAACCCATGTTCGTCGTTGCGGCAACTCGTGGCTGTCGGCGCGTCATACAGGAAGATCGTGAGGCAGGTCAGCATGCACAGCTCGCGCATGCTGCGGGCGAGCGCCGAGTTGCCGGCGAGTTCGGCCGCCAGAGTGTGGAATTCGCCCGAGAGCCGGATGACCGCCCGCCGGTCGTCGCGCCGATGCGCATCTGCTTCCAGCTCCTGGTGCTGACGCAAGCGCGCCACTTTTTCGGGCGTCAGCGTATCGATCAGGCGGCGCAGCACGGCGGGTTCGATCAGGCGGCGCGCCTCGAACACGTCGCGCGCCTGTTCGATCGAGGGCTTGGCGACATAGGCGCCACGCTGCGGATAGAGCTCGACGATCTGCTCGTGGGCCAGCCGCGCGAGGACTTCGCGAACGCGCGCCCGGCTCACGCCGAAAATCTCGGCCATGCGTTCCTCGCCGAGCTTGGTGCCGGGATGCAGGCGATGCTCGAGGATCGCGGCGTAGATCTTCTCGTAGATCTCGTCGATCGTGTTTTCGCGTTCGATGGTGCGGCTGCTGGTGCGCGCGCTGGCGGGCATGGACGATGTGGGCGTGGGAGAGGGCGCTTGCATTCTAGCGAGAGAGTCCCGGGAAGTTTGCGTCAGTGCCATTGAAACAGCTCTCCCCAGCCGGTGATCTGCGAAGGGTCGGCGCCCCCAGCACGCAACATTCCCCACACCGTGGTACTCACTGTATCGAGCAACGGGATGCCCAGTTCGCGCTCGACTTGCCCCGCCAATGGCGCGGCGCGGAGATTGGTGCAGAACGTGGTGATCGCGCCGGGGCCGGAGGACCCGACTTCGCGCATCAACGCCAGCAGCCGCTCGGGCGCGACGCCGGCAAATTCATGATTCACGCGGATCCCCAGGTGCCGTTCGGCGACCACGTCGATGCCGAGCGCGCGGTAGTTCCCTACGATGCGCGCCTGCACGTCGTCGGTGTAGGGCGTCACGAAAGCGAGGCGCTTGATGCCCCGAAGCGCCAGCAATTCATTCAATGCCAGGACGGCTGTGGTGGCCGGTATTCCTGTGCGCTCACGGATGCGCTCGCACAGGCGCTGGTCGGCGTCGAAGCCGAGCCAGCCCGATGACGTCCCGCTCCAGCCGATCACATCGACCTTCGCGTCGGCCAGCAGCTCGGCCGCCGCGAGGATCTTGCTGTCGTCGAACTGGCCCAGCGCACCGGCGTCCAGCGCGATCTCGGTCACCTTGAAGCGCGAGAAGTGGGCGCTCGCGCCTTCGATGCGCGAGACGAGGGCGCTGGTGGTCGGCTCCAGCGCGGTATTGGAGGAGGGCGTCAGCACGCCCAGGCGGATCCGTGAGGGTGTCATTTCTGGTTTTTCATTGGCGTGAATGAGTATGAGCCCAGCCGGTCCGGCGATTAGTGCCAATTTGGGTGAAACTGTCAACATTAGTGTAAACACTGAATTGAACACTTTCGCGCCGGTAGGATGATTACGCCATTGAAAGCAGTCGCCGCCCAGTTGAAATACGGTCCGGAAATTGCGAATCTAGTTCGGAAGTCAGCGAAATGTTTAAAATGCACCAAAACAATCATCCAGATATATTGTCGACAACTGTGTTTGCACTAGATCGGCGCAGCTTGCGTTCCAGCCTGGTGCGCCAGGGAGCAGCCCTTGGCCTTTGACGTCGTCATCCGGAATGCGCAGCTGGCCACGGCCAGCGACACGATCGACTGCGATATCGGCATTCGCGAGGGCCGCATCGTGCAGCTTGGGCAGGCGATCGATGCAGGCGCGCGTGAGTTCGATGCGGCAGGGCGCGTCGTCACGCCCGGAGGTGTCGATGCGCACTGCCACCTGGACCAGCCGATGGAAGCGCCGCTGCGCATGGCCGATGGCTTCGACAGCGGCACACGCTCGGCGGCGTGCGGTGGCACGACCACCGTGATCCCCTTCGCAGCACAGGCCAAGGGCCAGTCCCTGCGCGCGGCCGTCCAGGACTATCACTCGCGTGCCGAGGGCCGGGCGCATGTCGACTATGCCTTCCACCTGATCGTGAGCGACCCGACTCCGCACGTGCTCGAACACGAACTGCCGGCGTTGATCGCCGAGGGCTATACGTCCTTCAAGGTCTACATGACGTACGAGGACCTCAGGCTCGACGACGGGCAGATCCTGGATGTGCTGGAAGTCGCCCGCAGGCACGGCGCAATGGCGATGATCCACGCCGAGAACGCCGACTGCATCGAGTGGCTCACCAAGCGGCTGGAAGCTGCCGGCCGCACGGCGCCGCGATTCCACGCGCAGGCGCGGCCGATGCTGGTCGAACGCGAAGCCACGCACCGGGCGATCTCGCTGTCTCAGCTGGTCGACGTGCCGATCCTCATCGTCCACGTGTCCGGCAAGGACGCCGTCGAGCAGATCCGCTGGGCCCGCGGCCTCGGCATGAAGATCTTCGCCGAGACTTGCCCGCAATACCTTTTCCTCACTGCCGAAGACCTGGGGATCGACGACAGTTACCAGGGCGCGCGCTGCATCTGCAGCCCGCCGCCGCGCGACAAGGCCAACCAGCAGGTCATCTGGGACGGCCTGGACGACGGCCTGTTCACGATCTTCTCGTCGGACCACGCGCCCTTCAATTACGACGCGCCCGAAGGCAAGAAGCCGGGCGGCAAGGAAGCGCCGTTCCGTCATATTCCCAACGGCATCCCCGGACTGGAGACGCGGATGCCGCTGCTCTATTCAGAAGGCGTGCTGGCCGGGCGCATCTCGCTCAACCGCTTCGTCGAACTCACCGCCACCAATCCCGCCAAGGCCTACGGCCTGCACCCGCGCAAGGGAACCATCGCCATCGGCAGCGACGCCGACCTGGTGGTCTGGGACGAGCGCGAAGTGACGATCCGCAACGCGCAGCTGCATCACGCCGTTGACTACACGCCTTACGAAGGCATGCGCCTGAAGGCTTGGCCGGGTCTGACGCTCAGCCGCGGCGAAGTCGTGTGGGATGGGCAGAATTTCAGCGGGCGTGCGGGACGCGGCCGCTTCCTCGCCTGCGGCACGCCGTCGCTTGCGCCACGGCGCGGCTGAGTGGAGATCATGAAGCTCCTGTTCATCAATCCCAACATCTCCGACAGCGTGTCCACGCTGATCGCCGACGAGGCACGTCGCAGCGCACCGGACGGCGTCGAGATCGAAGTCATGACTGCGGCCTTCGGGGTCGCCTACATCGAGACTCGCTTCGAGGCACTGATCGGCGCCTATGCAGCGGCCCAGATCGCGGCCGAACATCATGCGCGTTTTGACGCGGTGGTCATCGCGGCATTCGGGGACCCGGGCCTTGGCGGCCTGCGCGAGGCCTTGCCGATACCGGTCACCGGGCTGACCGAGGCGGCACTGGCCAGCGCACACCTGCTCGGCCAACGCTTCTCGATCATCGCTATCTCGCACCGGATCCAGGCGTGGTATCGCGAGGTCGTGGATGCGAACGGGCTGACCACCCGGCTGGCCAGCATCCGTTCCCTGGAGCAGCCGCTCCAGAGTATCGGCGCCGTGCAGCAGAATCACGCACCGGCGCTCAAGGCGCTGGCCGAGCGGGCCGTTCATGAAGACGGGGCCGACGTCATCATCCTCGCCGGAGCGCCGCTTGCAGGGCTCGCGCGCAGCCTGCAGGGCCAGCTGCCCGTCCCCGTCGTCGACGGCGTCTCCAGCGCCTTGCGCCACGCCTGCACGCTGGTTGCGATGAACACAGGCAAAGCGGTGCAGGGCAGTTTTGCGCCTCCGCCCGCCAAGCCGAACAGGGGCCTACCCCCTGCACTTGCAAGCCTGCTGGATCGCAGCGGCTGAACCCGTTTCCCACTTTCCCACCACCCACCCCACCCATCAACACACCGGAGCCCATCCATGAAAAACCGACCCCTCCTCAGCACGCTGGCCGCAGTGCTTCTCGCGACGGCGTTCCTGCCGGTAGCGCAAGCGCAGGACCGCATCAAGCTCAAGGCGATTGGCCAGCCGCTGGCCACTGGCCTGATCCAGAAGAACAAGGAGCAGCCCTTCTTCGAACATTTCGCAGAGCGCACAGGTCTGCCGATCGACGTCGACTACAAGCCGATCGATACGCTCGGTATCAAGGACACCGAGCAACTGCGCGTGTTGAAGGCGGGCCTGTTCGATCTCGTGTCGTTGCGCGTCTCGCAGAATTCGCGCGACGAGCCGACCCTGCTGGGCCTGGACCTGGTGGGCGCCTCGCCCAACTACGTGACCGGCCGCAAAGTGGCCAAGGCCTACTTCGACACTGTCGACGTGCAATTGCAAAAGCAGTTCAATGTCAAGCTGCTGGCCGTCTGGCCGTTCGGCCCACAGATCCTGTTTTGCAAGAAGCCGATCGCCAAGCTGGCCGACATCAAGGGCATGAAAGTGCGCGTGTATGACCAGAACCTGGCCAAGTTCATCGAGATGGTGGGCGGCACGCCGGTGCCGGTGTCGTTTGCCGACACGCACCAGTCGCTGTCGCTCGGGGTGGTGGACTGCGCGATCACGGGTCCGAGCTCGGCGAATTCCGCCGGCTGGCCCGAAGTGACCACGCACCAGCTCCCGCTCGGCTTCCAGATGGCGCTGAACGGCTACGCCATGACGATGAAATCGTGGAGCGCATTGAAGCCGGACCAGCAGGCCAAACTAAAGGCTGCCTTCGACACGCTGTCGGACGACATCTGGAAGTACTCCGAGGAGCTGTTCCAGGACGCGCTGAACTGCAACGCCGGCAAGGACCCGTGCACCACCGGCAAGAAATTCAAGCTGGTGGACGTCGCCGTCTCGCCCGCGGACCTCGAGCTTGTGCGCGGCGCGGTGACCAAGGTGTCGCTGCCGGTCTGGGCCGAGGTGTGCGACAAATCCAACCCCGGCTGCTCGCAGAAATGGAACGCGACAGTTGCCCCGGTGCTCGGCCTCAAATGAGCACCGCCGCGCAATCCACTGATATGCTGGCGGTGCGCGGCGCGCAACCGCCGGCCGCGACGCAGGAGGGCGCCACCGTGAAGGACCGCATCGAGAACCTGCTGGCCACGGTCTTCGGCCTGATCTTCCTCGGCCTGGCCGTGGTGGTGACGGTCGAGACCGCCTCGCGCAAGCTGTTCAATATTTCGCTGCAGGGCGCCGACGAACTGGGCGGCTATGCACTGGCCGTGGGTTCCACCATCGCCTTCAGCCTGGCGCTTATGGGGCGTAACCACATCCGGGTGGACGTGTTCCACGAGAAGTTTCCGCCGCGGCTGCAGGCCTGGCTGAACTGGTTCGCGAGCGTGTCGCTGGCTGCATTGGGCGTGTTCATCGCCTATGTGGCCTTCAAGGTCATCGGCGACACAATGCAGTACCGCAGCACGGCGCAAACACCCTGGGCGACGCCGCTGATCTGGCCGCAGGGCGTCTGGTACGCCGGCCTGGTGATCTTCGCGCTGGTGGCCACCGGGTATGCGCTGCGGGCCAGCAAGCTGCTGTTCGCGGGGGAGCTGGAAACGCTGAACCACGATTTCCATCCCAAGAGTGCGAAGGAAGAGCTGAAGGAAGAACTCGACGACCTCGCCGCGCGCCAGGCCGCCGAATCGGAAGTCAAACCATGAACGTCGCTGTCATCGGTCTGGGGTTCTTCGCCATGCTGGGCATGATGCTCGTCGGCATGCCCATTGCCGTGTCGATGGCGCTGGTGGGCATTGTCGGCGGCGTTGCCGCGTACGGCATCCCCTTCATGGATTCCATCGCTCCGGTCGTCTGGGGCGTGCAGAACGAGAACCTGCTTACCTCGATCCCGCTGTTCGTGATGCTGGGCGAATTGCTGCTGCGCTCGGGCATCGCCGACCGCATGTACATCGCGCTGTCGGCCTGGCTCGGGCGCCTGCCCGGCGGGCTGCTGCACACCAACATCGGCAGCTGCGCGCTGTTTGCCGCCACCTCGGGCTCTTCGGTTGCGACGGCCGCGACGGTCGGCACGGTGGCGCTGCCTTCGTTGTTAAAGCGCGGCTACCCGATGCGCGCCTCGCTGGGCTCGCTCGCCGCCGGCGGCACGCTGGGCATCCTGATCCCGCCGAGCGTGAACATGATCGTGTACGGGTCCCTCACAAACAACTCGATCGGCAAGCTGTTCATCGCGGGCATCATCCCGGGCCTGCTGCTGACGTTGTCGTTCATGGTCTGGATCGCGATCTCCAGCCTGGCCAGCGGCAAGGTGATGCGCGAACCGAAAGTGCCGCTGCCAGAGCGCATCCGCTCCCTGGTGCACCTCGTGCCTCCGGCCGTGGTGTTCGGCATCGTCATGGGCAGCCTGTACTTCGGCATCGCCACCGCGGCCGAGAGCGCCGCGCTCGGCGTGATGGCAGCGCTGGGTTTCACCTGGCATTCGGGCAAGCTGGGCTGGACGCTGCTGCGCACCTGCTTCATTTCCACAGCGCGCATCAGCGGCATGATCCTGCTGATCATCATGGCGGCGTTCATCCTGAACCTCACCGTCAGCCTGACCGGCGTGGCGGATGCGATGACGAAGTGGGTGGCGGGCCTTGGTTTGTCGGCTACGGGCCTCATCCTCGCGTTGATCGTGTTCTACCTGATCCTGGGCATGTTCATGGACGTGCTGTCGATGCAGGTCGCCACCATCCCCGTGACCTACCCGATCGCGGTGGCGCTGGGCGTGGACCCGATCTGGTTCGGCATCTTCATCGTGCTGATGTGCGAGCTCGGGCTGATCACGCCGCCGGTGGGGATGAACCTCTTCGTGGTCCATGGCATCCGCCCCGACAAGGGCGGGATCGAGGACGCGATCTGGGGCGCGCTGCCCTACGCAGCCATCATGATCCTGTTCACATTGCTGATCATGCTGTTCCCGCAGATCGTGACCTGGCTGCCGGCGCAAATGTGATGGAGCGCGCGAAAGCATGACGGAAGAACTGTGGCGGCGGTCCGCCACGCAATTGCAGCAGCACTACCACGAGCGCAGCCTGACGCCGCTCATGGTGGCGCAGGCTTGCCTTGCACGGCTGGAGGCAGTGAATCCGCGGATCAACGCGGTGATCGCGAGGCGCGACCGCGACTTCATCGCCGAGGCGAAGGCATCGACGCAGCGCCACGAGAGCGGCCAGCCGTTGTCCGCGATCGATGGCATTCCCCTCACGGTGAAGGACAGCCTCTTCACGGCCGACCTGCCGACGACGTGGGGCACCCGGGCACTCGCGCGCAACCAGTCGGCGCACGACGAACTGGCGGTCGGCCGGGCGCGTGCAGCGGGCGCGCTGATTGTCGGCAAGACCAACGTGCCTGAGTTCGCGCTGGAGGGCTACACCGACAACCCGATTTTCGGCCCAACGCGCAATCCCTGGAACCTGGCGCTCACGCCCGGCGGCTCGAGTGGCGGCGCCGTGGCGGCGGTAGCGGCCGGCATCGCCCCGCTGGCGATCGGGCAGGATGGCGGCGGTTCGATCCGGCGGCCGGCGTCGCATGCAGGCGTCGTTGGACTGAAGCCGTCGCTGAGCGCGGTGCCTCGCCAACACGTGCTGCCCAGCTTGCTGCTGGACTTCGAAGTGATCGGGCCGCTCACGCGCACGGTGGCGGATGCCAGGATGCTGTTCGAGGTGATGCGCGGGCCATCGCCGGCCGATCGCTCATCGCTGGCGGCGGCGCACGCTGCCACGCTGCCATCGCACCGGGACGCGCCTCTGCGCATCCTGTACGTCGAGCGCTTCGGCACGGCGCCGCTCGACCCGCAGGTCGCGTCCAGCGTCGGCGAGGCGGTGCGGAGCCTGGCCGCGCTGGGTCATCGCGTTGAAAGCGGTGCGCTCCCGCTGAACCTGGACTTCTATACCGAAGCCTGGCCGCAGGTCGGCCAGATCGGGCTGGCGCAGTTGTTCGAACGATACCCGCAATGGGCAGCGCAGGCTTCGCAAAAGTACCGCGACATGGCGGAGCAGGGTCGCCGGTTGCCGGGGGCGCGCCTGTGGCAGATCCTGGAGCAGGTGAAGCAACTGCGCCGCGACAGTGTGGCGCTGTTCGAACACGTCGATCTCATCGTCATGCCTTCGGCCGCGGCACTGCCTTGGCCGGCGGAGGCGGCTTACCCAACGCAGATCGACGGCCAGGAGGTCGGGCCGCGCGGCCACGCCATTTACACCGGCTGGGTCAATGCCGCGGGGCTGCCCGCGCTGGCTGTACCGTGTGCGCCGTCGCGCGAGGGGCTTCCCATCGGAATGCAGATGATCGGCTCCTACGGGGGCGACGACGCACTGCTCGATCTTGGCGCTGCCTACGAGGCAGCCCATCCCTGGGCTGGTCGGTGGCCTGAACTGGATTCAGCATGAACACAGAGGGCATCGAACGAGTCGCGCAGGCACTGATTGCGGCGCGGCGCGCGCAAACACTTTGCGATGCCGCGCCGCTTGTCCAGGCGCTGCATGAAGCCGCGGATGCCTATTCGGTGCAGGCCATCGTCGCCAACGCCATGGGCTGGCAGCAACAAGGTGTGGCACGGCACTGGAAATCAGGTGGCCCGTCGCGCGAGGCAGCGCTCACGCATGCGGCGTTGCCGCCCCAGGGCGTGTGGGTCAGCCCGGCGGACGCGCGCCAGTGGCCATTCAACCAGCGCCTGATCGAAGCCGAAGTGGCGTTGCGGCTGGGTCACGATGTGACAGCGGCGCAGGCTGTGCAGCTTTCGCCGGAGTCCGCCGCAGCGTGGGTCGATGCGATGGCCGTTTCCATCGAGGTGGTGGACTTTCGCTGGCAACAGCGCGCCAATGCGCCGGCCCTGCTGAAGCTGGCCGACCTGCAGTCGCACGGCGCGCTGGTGCTGGGCGAGTGGCGGCCGTTCGCGCCGCGCGACTGGGCGCAGCAAGACTGCACGGTCCGCATCGGCAACCGGCCGCTGGAGGAGCGGCGCGGCACGCACGCGCTCGCCGATCCGGCCTGGCTGTTGCCGCTTTGGCTGCGCCACGTCACGCGCGATGGCGCCACCGCGCCGAAAGGCACCGTGGTCACGACCGGCACCTGGTGCGGCATGCTGCCCGCGTCAGCCGGTGACCTGGTCACCGCGCGTTTCGAAGGCGTGGGCGAGGCGTCGGTCCAGCTGTAGTTTCAGCCCGGCGGCTGGCTGAGCAACTCCAGCAATGTGCGTGCGATCACCTTGGTGGCGCGGCGCAGGTCTTCGAGGTCCAGCCGTTCGTCGGCGC
>JBDSWB010000189.1:0-11765 GCA_039926915.1 Ramlibacter sp. | reverse complement strand
TGCGGGACAGATTTTCAGTTCTGTCCCCAACTGATCAAAGGCATCCCATGACGCTCAAAGGCAAGACCCTCTTCATCACCGGCGCATCGCGCGGCATCGGCCTGGCCATCGGCAAGCGCGCCGCGGCGGATGGCGCCAACGTCGTGATCGCCGCCAAGACCACGGACCCGAACCCCAAGCTGCCCGGCACGATCTACAGCGCGGCGAAAGAGATCGAAGCGGCGGGCGGCAAGGCGCTGCCGCTGCAGGTGGACATCCGGGATGAGGAAGGCGTGCTGGCGGCCGTCGCCAAGGCGGTGGAGGCCTTCGGCGGCATCGACATCCTGGTGAACAACGCCAGCGCGATCAGCCTGACGGACACCGGGCACACGCCGATGAAGCGCTACGACCTGATGAACGGCATCAACGCGCGTGGCACCTACCTGTGCACGCAAGCCTGCCTGGCCGAGCTGAAGAAGTCGGCCGCGGCCGGTCGCAACCCGCACGTGCTGAACATGTCGCCGCCGCTGTCGATGAAGCAGCACTGGTTCGAGCACCATACGGCCTACACCATGGCCAAGTACGGCATGAGCATGTGCACGCTGGGCCACTCGGGCGAGTTCAAAAAGTACGGCGTCGCCGTCAACAGCCTCTGGCCGCGCACGGCGATCGCCACGGCAGCGCTGCAGATGATCCCGGGCGTCGATCTCAACATGTGCCGCACGCCGGAGATCCTGTCGGATGCGGCTTATTTCATCCTGACCAGCCCGAGCACCACCAGCGGCAATTTCTTCATCGACGACGAATTGCTGGCTTCACACGGCGTCACTGACCTGGACAAGTACTCGGTCAAGCCGGGCACGAAGAACTTCATCCCTGATTTTTTTGTAGACTGAGCGCTTTGCCCCTTCGCGGAGTGCGCACCATGCCCTACATGCTGTTGATCCACGAGCCGGTCGGCCAGCGGCAAACCCGCAGCCCGGTTGAAGGCGAAGCCGTCTACGAACGGATGCTCCAATTCGCCGCTGACCTGAAGGATCGCGGCGTTCTGCTTGCAGTTCAATCCCTGGTGTCGCAAGACCAGGCCACGCGCGTCAAGGCCGGCGGCGGGCGTGCGCATGTCTTGGACGGCCCCTTCGCTGAGGCGAAGGAAATGGTCGGTGGCTTCTTCCTGGTCGATGTGCCGACACGAGAAGAGGCGGTCGCCATCGCGCGGGAATGCCCGGCGGCGGAATGGGCGACTGTCGAGGTGCGGGCAACCGGCCCCTGCTATACGTAAGCAGATACGTAATCGGCGGTCGTCGATTTCCGTAGGCCCCGCTCGTCGTGTGGACAGAGGCGCAGATTTCCATGTGCTTCGAAACTTCAACACCTCAACACCTCAACACCTCAACACCCCGGAGCTGAATATGAAGTTCAGGATATTGGTCAAGTCCAACCCCGATCTCGAAGCTCGATTGGATGAGACGAGCGACTCGCAGATGAAGGATCAGATGGCAGCGATGGGGGTCTTCAACGAAGAGCTTAAGAAGGCAGGCGTGATGAAGGACTGCGACGGCCTGCGCCCGAGCCGCGAGGGAAAGCGGGTGCGCTTCGACGGCACGTCGCGCACTGTCGTTGACGGGCCGTTCACTGGAGACCTCGTCGCTGGCTACTGGCTCTGGGAATTGCCATCAATGGACGACGCCGTCGCTTGGGTCAGGCGCTGCCCGAACCCGATGCTCGCACCGTCGGACATCGAGATCAGGCCGATTTGAAGCCGATGAGCAAACCCACCCTCGCCCCTGCGGACGAGCTCGCCGCCAGGGCGAGCAAGCCCTACCCGAACGACAGCGCCGAATATCGCCAGGCGCGTACGGCATTGCTCGCCGAGGAGATCGAGCTGCGCCGGCACATCGAGCGCGTTGCCGCGCAACGTCGCGACCTGCCGCTCGGCGGCCGCGCGCCCCACTACGAGTTCCTCGACGAGGAGGGCAAGACCCTCGCCCTCGCCGACATGTTCGGCAAGCACGACACGCTCATCACCTACTTCTGGATGTACGGCCCGCAGCGCGAGCGGCCCTGCCCGATGTGCACCGCGCTGCTCGGTTCGCTCGACATCCCGGCGCGAGACCTGACCGAGCGCGTCGCGCTCGCCGTGATCGGCCGCTCGTCGGTTTCGCGCCAGCTCGCCTTCGCGCGCGAGCGCGGCTGGCGCAACCTGCGTTTCTATCAATGCGTCGGCGACGATTTTCCGAAGGACTATCGCGGCCTGGCGCCCGACGGCAGCGAATGGCCATCGCTCGATGTCTGGAAGAAAGACGGCAAGTCGGTGCGCCACTTTTGGGCCGGCGAGTCGGGCGGCACCCAGGACCCGGGGCAAGACCCGCACGGTGCGCCCGATCCCACGCCGCTCTGGACGTTGCTGGATCTCACGCCCGAAGGCCGCGGCACCGACTGGTACCCCAAGCTCCAGTACCCGACCACCAGCGATTCGTCGCGATGACTCTCTCCGGGCTCCGGCGCGGGGACGTCAATTCACTGTCAGCGGAGGATTAGATGATCACGCTCTACGGCTTCGGCCGCATCTTCGTCGAGGGTCGCGGCGAGACGAAGGACCTCTGGGCGCAGTGGGCGCTCGAAGAGCTGGGCCTGCCCTATCGGGTCCATGCACTCGACCACACAGGCGGCGAGCTCGATGGCGAGGGTTACGGCCGAATCAGTGCCTTCCACCAGGCTCCTGCGATCGACGACGACGGCTTCGTGCTGTCTGAGTCGACCGCGATCGTGCTCTATCTGGCCGAGAAGGCCGGCAAGCTGATTCCGGACGACGCACAGGGTCGCACCCGCGTCACCCAGTGGTGCTGTGCAGCGGTCGCCACTGTGTACCCCAGCTTCATGTTCCACGACCTCGCCGAGATGTTCGACAGCGACAAGGCCGCGCCCAAGCTTCACGCCGAGATACGCAAGCTCATCGGCCGCTGGCTTGGCGATGTCGAGCGACGCCTCGAAAACCGCACGTGGATCGTCTGCGACGATTTCACGGTCGCCGACATCATGATGGCCGGGGCGCTGCGCACGATTCGCAAGACCGACCTGATGGAGCCGTTCCCGAGGCTCAAGTCCTACTATGAGCGCTGTCTGGCACGCCCAGCCTGGCAGCGCACCCTCGCCCTCTCTGCTGAGCGACTTGGCATGAGCGTCGATGACATCCGATAGCTGCGAGGTTTTGAAACTATCCCAAGCTCGAGTGCGGCGATCGACGCGCTTGGGATGACGCGATGGCGCCGTTGAACCAGGGCTATACAGGTGCTCCATCTGGCCACAGACAGCTTCGCCATGTCTGCGTCGTCGTGTGAGTAGAGGCGCGCATTCTGCAGGCGCTCCACCTTCCCCATCAACAAGGAGCTACCTATGAAATTCATGATCATCGTCAAGGCCACGCCCGATTCGGAGGCCGGTCGTTTTCCCCCTGATGCCGAAAATCTGTTTCGGGCCATGGCCACGTATCACGAGGAACTGGCCAAGGCCGGCGCACTGCTGGATGCATCGGGCCTGCAGCCCAGCAGCAAGGGCTGGCGCGTTCGCTACGACGGCGACAAGCGTGCCGTCGTGGACGGCCCCTTCACCGAGAGCAAGGAACTCATCGCCGGTTACACCCTGATCCAGGTGCGCAGCCGCGCCGAGGCGCTGGAGTGGTCGCGCCGCTTTCCCAACCCGGTGGGCGAGAACCAGTCCGCCGAGATCGAAGTGCGCCAGATCTACGAGATGGAAGACTTCGACGGACTGGCGAGCCCGCAGACCCGAGACCGCTTCGCCAAGATTGGCATGGAGTGAGGTGCACGCCATGATGATCGGCCGCGACTTCGAGGCCGGCTTGGCCAATCTCAGGGCACGCGCCGAAAAGACCGCCTGACTTACTCGCATACCGCACCAAGGAATCCCCATGTCCCGCCAGATCTTCGTCAACCTGCCTATCAAGAACATGGATCGCACCCAGGCGTTCTTTGGTGCGCTGGGCTTTTCCTTCAATCCCCAGATCAGCAATGAGCAGGGCGCCTGCATGGTGATCAGCGACGGCATCTACGCCATGCTGCTCGTGGAGAGCTTCTTCCAGACCTTCACGAAGAAGAAAATCGCCGACGCCACCCGGACCACCGAAGTACTGCTGTGCCTGTCTTGCGAAAGTCGTGCAGAGGTCGACCTGCTGGTGAAGAAGGCGCTGGCCGCGGGCGGCACCGCGCCCAACCCGCCGCAGGACCACGGCTTCATGTACGGGCACGGCTTCACCGACCTGGATGGCCACATCTGGGAGCTGGCGTACATGGAGCCGAACGCCGTTCCCCCACAGCCCTGAAAAGCGCCCAGGCCTGAGCCCACACCAATGCACTCGGCCACGCACCAGGCGATCGATGCCGTCTGGCGAATCGAATCCGCGAAGATCGTCGCTGCGGTCGCCCGGATGGTCCGCGACATCGGCGTGGCCGAGGAGTTGGCGCAGGACGCGCTGGTCGCCGCGCTGGAGCACTGGCCGGGCCAAGGCGTGCCGGCCAACCCCGGTGCTTGGTTGATGGCCACTGCGAAGAACCGGGCGCTTGACCGCCTGCGCCGCGACAAGGTGCTGGACAGCAAGCTGGAACAGATCGGGCACGACCTCGAGGCCCGGGAGGCGCTGATCGTGCCGGACTTTGTCGATGCCCTGGATGACGCGCGCGCCGACGAGATCGGCGACGACATGCTGCGCCTGGTCTTCACCGCCTGCCATCCGGTGCTGTCGACCGACGCCCGCGTGGCGCTCACGCTTAAATTGCTGGCGGGACTCACCACCCATGAGATTGCGCGAGCCTATCTTGTCAGCGAAGCCACCGTCGCCCAGCGCATCGTGCGCGCCAAGCGCGCACTCAGCGAGGCGCGCGTGCCGTTTGAGCTGCCGCGCGGAGATGCGCTCTCGGCCCGCCTGGCTTCGGTGCTCGAGGCGATCTACCTGATCTACAACGAGGGCTATACGGCCACCGCCGGCGACGACTGGATGCGCCCGGCCCTGTGCGACGAAGCACTGCGGCTGGGCCGGATGCTAGCGGGCCTGTCGCCCGGCCAGTCGGAAGTCCATGGCCTGGTCGCGCTGATGGAGCTGCAGTCGTCCCGGGCCGCGGCGCGCGTGGACGCGGCCGGCAAGCCCGTGCTGTTGCTGGCGCAGGACCGCGCCCGCTGGGACTGGCTGCTGATCCGGCGCGGGCTGGCCGCACTCGAGCGGGCGGGTGCGCTCGGCGGGGCGCTCGGACCCTATGCGCTTCAGGCGGCCATCGCCGCCTGCCATGCCCGGGCACGCACGCCCGAAGAAACCGACTGGCCGCGCATCGCCGCCATCTATGACGCCCTGGCGCAGGTGAGTCCGTCACCCGTGGTGGAGCTCAATCGCGCTGTGGCGGTCGGCATGGCGTTCGGCCCGGCGGCGGGGCTGGAACTGGTCGATGCGCTGATGGGCGACAAGTCGCTGCAGAACTACCAATGGCTGCCCAGTGTACGCGGCGACCTGCTCGCCAAACTGGGCCGCGCGGCCGAGGCGCGGGCCGAGTTCATGCGGGCGTCGACGCTGGCGGGCAACGCGCGCGAGCGCGACTTGCTGGTGGAGCGGGCGAACCAGCTCGGTGCCGGCACCTGACTTCGCGGAAACGGGGAAAATGGTGCAGTCGTACCACCGGGGAATTCCATGACTGTCGAAGTTCTGCCACTCGATGACAAGATCGTCGCCGCGCTGATGGGCGTGTCCAGCGGCACCATCACCACCGTGTTGCTGAAGAAGGGGCTGCGCAACATCTGGCTGCGCCACACGCGGCCGCTGGCGGCGGGCCAGCCGCGGCTGGTGGGCCGGGCGTTCACGCTGCGCTTCGTTCCTGCTCGTGAGGACCTGGCCACGCCCGCGTCGTGGGGCTCGCCGATCTCCACGCGCGCAGCGATCGAGGACATGCCCGCCGGCTGCATCGCCGTCGTCGGCGCGCTGGGCGTGACCGATGCGGGGATCTTCGGCGACATCCTTTGCGCACGAATGAAGAGGCGCGGTGTGTCCGGCCTGGTCACGGACGGCGTGGTGCGCGATGTTGAAGGCGTGCTGGGGACCGGCTTGCCGGTGTGGTGTCAAGGCACCGCCGCGCCGCCTTCGGTCGCCGGGCTCACCTTCGTCGGTTGGCAGGAGCCGATCGATTGCGGCGGCGTGGCCGTGTTTCCGAACGACGTGATCCTGGTGGACCAGGACGGCGCCGTGCTGATCCCTGCGGCGATGCTGGACGCCGTCGTTGAGGCCGCTGTCGAACAGGAGCAGTTGGAAAACTGGATCATGCGCGAGGTGGAGGCTGGCGCTGTCTTGCCGGGGCTGTACCCGCCGAATGCGGAGAATCAGGCGCGGTATCGGGCGTGGGTGGAGGGGCGGGAGAAAGACCGGTAGGCAACCCAGCATCTGCAGGAGGCGCGAAACTCGCGGCACGGCACATCGGCATCTTGTCTGTGAGCTCGAAAAACGGTTTTGCTACAGTGTGAGGGCGCACAGGAGAATTTCGCATGACCATGACTCCCAGTCTGACAAAGTTTGCGCTCACCGCGCACGTCACGGCTTCGGTTGGCTTGCTCGGCTCTATCGCCGCTTTCCTGGGCCTTTCCATTGCAGGGCTCAATAGCCAGGACAACCTCACAATCCGGGCAAGCTACTTGGCAATGGATTTGATTGCTCAGTTCATCATCGTCCCTCTGGCGTTCGCTTCATTGCTCACCGGACTTATTCAGTCACTCGGTACGCCTTGGGGGTTGTTCCGCCACTACTGGGTATTAGCCAAACTTCTGCTCACTGCCTTCGCCACAACCATTTTGTTGATAAAGCTAAAGATGATCGGCCACGCAGCCAAATTGGCGGCGGAAATTATTTTGCCTCGAGCGGAACTCAGCGCAGTGGGAATGGAGCTCAGATTCCACGCCGCTGCTGGCCTGCTGGTGTTACTTGTGCCCGCAGTTCTCTCGGTATACAAGCCGCGGGGCCTCACCCCTTACGGGCGGCGAAAGGCGCAGCAGCCCCGTCTTACTCAGCAACGCCCTTGCCTTGCTCCCAGTGGCAGCACCAGCGTATCGCCTGGGGGTGCTATCACCATCTCGCTGCGTCGCATGCAAGTCGTTGGCCTTGCTGTCGCAGTCCTGATTGTGCACGTTCTCATTTTCCACCTCACTGGCGTTGGAAACGTCGGCCACTGAGCATGGGTTTGGGTCAATTCAGGCGAAACGTCACCAGCCACGCTCCTGCACTCCGCAACGAAGGAGTAACCTGAATTGACCTTCCACTTTGACGAAATCGTTGACAGCGGGGCGAGAGATCTGGCCCACCGAGAAGCTTCCCTTGCCCCGTCGACTGTCCTGGAGATCGCAGCAGGGACTGGGGTGGTCATGCGCCACCTGACGGCTCAGTTGCCTGCCTCATTGGTGACGGCATTTCTGTACTTCTGAGTTTGGCGTAATTGGAAGCGCGGTCCAGTGATTCGATGTGCTGCTCGTAGGCCAGGAGTAGCGACGATTCGATGACCCTTCATTCGAAGCCTTCGCAGACTGACCCGGATTCGTTTCCGTCAGGGCGCCGGCAAGACGATGTCGAGCCGCGCGCCCCCCCCATCCGAGCGGGACAGGTTCAATTGGCCCTGGTGGCTGGCCACCAGGTCATTGACCACCGCCAGGCCCACGCCGTGGCCGGGCACCCGCTCATCCAGCCGCACGTGCAGCTGCAATATCGACTGGGTGTCGCTGAATCCTGGCCCGTCATCCTCCACCCGAATCCTCAAGCTTTCGTTTTCCCGCCATGCCCTCACGGCCACGCGGCCCCTGGCCCACTTGGCCGCGTTGTCTAGAACATTGCCCAGGATCTCGAAGGCATCGCCTTCGTCAATGCGCCAACTCAGATCGCGCGGGCAGTCGATGGTGAAGTCCAAGCCCTTGTCGGCATAGACCTTGCCCAGCGAATCGCGGACCCGATGCAGGATCGGGGCGATGGCCAGATAGGGCGCGAAGCGCGCGGCGCCGCTGGCGGCCGCCCGTCCGAGCTGATGCTGAACAATGTTGTCCATGCGGCTGACTTGCTCGCCCACCGCCTGGGGCAACCGCCCCGGCTCATTCAGCGCGGTGCGCAGCACGGCCAGCGGCGTCTTCAGGCTGTGGGCCAGGAAACTCAGGGCCTCCTTGTAGCGGGTATGGCGGACGCGCTCCTGCGTGATCAGGGTGTTGAGGTTGCTGGTGAGCGCCGCGATTTCCGTCGGGTAGCTGCCTTCGACTTCGGTTTGCTCGCCGCTCTCGATGCGCCCGATCTCATGCGCCACGCGAGCCAGGGGCGCCAGCCCCCATTGCAGCAGCAAGGTCTGGGAGAGCAGCAGCAACAGGCCTGCGCCGCCGAGCCAGCCCCACAAGGTGCGCATGAAGACCTTGATCTCGTGATCGAACTCCGACTTGTCCTCCAGGACCGAAAGAACCAGTGGTGCTTCGGTCTTGCGGCCGGCCCACTTGACGGCGTACGTGGCCGCCAGGTAATCGCCGCCGGCGCCCTGAACCGTGTCATAGCGCCACTGACCGACGGGCAGGCTGCGCTGAAACGGCGGGTTGATACCCACGGTGGATGGTGAGCGCCATTCTTCGCGGCGGCTGAGGTTGACGATGTTGGCGTACAGGCCGGATGCGGGCAGCGACAAGCGCGGTTCGGCGAACCCCGCCGGCATCACCAGGCCGCCACCGGCGTCGAGCTCGGCTGCGGCCAGCAGCAGATAGATGGTGCCCTGAAGGCGGGCGAAGTGAGCTGCTCGCACGCTGTCGGCATGGGCGCTTTGAACCGCCAGCCCAGCCCCCGCCATGAACGCCAGCAGCACCACCGCGGCGCCTGTCACCAGGCGGGCGCGAATGGAGCCGTGCAACCTCATTCGAGGGTAAACCGGTAACCGCGCCCACGCAGCGTTTCGATTGGAGCCAGCGTCCCGCCCGGGTCGAGCTTGCGGCGCAAGCGGCCCACCAGGACTTCCAGCACATTGCTGTCCCGGTCCTCGTCGTGTGGATACAGGTAGTCGGACAGCTCCTGTTTGCTCACGACGCGCGCGCGTTCGCGCGCCAGGTATTCGAGGACTCGGAATTCGAAAGCTGTGAGTTCCACCACGGCGCCATTCAGGCGGGTGATCTGCGCCGAAAAATCAATGGCCAGCGGCCCGAGCGCGAGCACGTCGGAGGCCGATTTCAACGACCGCCGCAACAAGGCCTTGACGCGCGCGGCCAGTTCCGGATATTCGAACGGCTTGACCAGGTAGTCGTCCGCGCCCGACTCCAGGCCCACCACCTTGTCCTGCCAGCTGCTGCGCGCCGTGAGGATCAGGATCGGAATCGTCCGGCCATCGGCGCGCAGGCGCTGCACGACCGTCAAGCCATTCAGCTTGGGCAGCCCCAGATCGACGATCGCCAGATCGACCGGGTACTCCCGGGCCTGGAACAAGCCATCTTCCCCATCGGCGGCCTGGTCGACACGGTAGCCGTCGGACTCGAGCCGGCGCGCCAACCCGAGTCGAAGCGCGGCGTCGTCCTCGATCAGCAACAGGCGCATGGACCCGCCGTGCCCTCTGTCTATCTAAAGCGCTTTGCCGCTGGCGGCGTCGACCAGGATCACCCTGACCTCGCCTTGAGCGGTAACCACTTTGACGCGCCACGCCGGGCGAGGCGCAGATTCGGCTTTCTCGACCGAAAGCACCCGCCCGGGGCTCAGCCGCTGCGCGACCGCAGCCGCATCGTCCCGGCTGAGGTCGGCCCAGGCCGGGGCGGCCAGCACCACCAGGATGGCGCAGATCGGTTTAACGAGTATGTTCATGGTGACTGTCGGCGGCGGTCAGAATGCATGCGGCCATGGTACTACTGCACGACAGGATCGACCGACACTCGCACCTGCAGGCTCGGGCCCGGGTTGTCGCGCATCATCGTGGTGTAGTGCTGGCCGCGATAGTCGTAGTTCACCTGGTAGCCCGTGATGCGGGTCTGCACGTCGCTCACGGTGCGGCACCTTGTCACTTCGCGCGGCACTACCTCATAGGAATCCCACCGGTCCTGATTCGCGATACGGTCGCCGGCGAAGGCGCCCATCACCGCGCCCACGGCAGTGGCGGCCTCCCGGCCGTGACCCCGGCCGACCTGATTGCCCACCAGCGCGCCCGCCACGCCGCCCAGCACCGCGCCGCCGTATTGCCGATCGCCGGTGCGCCGGCTTTCGTTGATCCACTGGCTGGAGCACTCCTGGCGGGGAACGCTCACGGACTCATATTGCGGATCGACATTGCGCACGCGCGCATTGTCGATAAAGGTTTCCGCATGAACTGCTATCACGGCGGTCGAGAGCAAGCAGGCAAGTCCGAAACGTTTCATGGAAGCTCCTTGGTTGGTATGGAGCCGATCTTGCGCGGGGCCAGGTGAACACAAGCTGAACGAATCTGCGAAAAAAAAGCCAACGCATCGTGCGTTGGCTTTCCACGGCCAGCCTTTCCCCAAGGGGGAACCGACCGATCAAACGTTCATGATCGTCACAGCGCGCGCGTTCAGGTAGGCGTCCATCGCCTCCGGCCCGCCCTCGGAGCCATAGCCGGAGTCCTTGATGCCACCGAAGGGCATTTCGGCCGAAGGCATGGCCGGCATGTTGATCCACAGCATGCCCACCTCGACGCGCCGAGCCAGCAGGTCGGCGTTCTTCAGCGACTTCGTGAAGGCGTAGCCCGCCAGGCCGTAGGGCAGGCGGTTGGCTTCGCTGATGGCTTCGTCCAGCGTGTTGAAGCCGCGGATGGCGGCCATGGGGCCGAAGGGTTCGTCGTTGAACACCTTGGCCTCCAGCGGCACGTCGACAAGGATCGTGGGTTGCCAGAAATTACCTTCGCTGCCGATGCGTTCGCCGCCGTGGGCTACGGTGGCGCCGCTCTTGATGGCGTCCTGCGTGAACTCGGCCATCGCCGTCACGCGGCGTGGGTTGGCCAGCGGGCCCATGGTGATGCCTTCCTCGGACCCGTCGCCCACTTTCAGCGCTTGCGCATGCTTGACCAGCGCCGCCGCGAACTCATTCTTGATGCTTTCGTGCACGAGGAAGCGCGTCGGCGAAATGCAGACCTGGCCGGCGTTGCGGAACTTGGCCGCACCCGCGGCCTTCACAGCCAGCGCAACGTCCGCGTCTTCGGCCACGATCACCGGGGCGTGCCCGCCCAGTTCCATGGTCACGCGCTTCATGTGCTTGCCGGCCAGCGCAGCCAGCTGCTTGCCCACGGGGGTCGAGCCGGTGAAGGTGATCTTGCGGATCACCGGGTGCGGGATCAGGTAGTTGGAAATGTCCGCGGGGTTGCCGTACACCAGGCCGAGCACGCCTTCGGGAATGCCGGCATCGGCGAATGCGCGGATCAGCGCAGCCGGCGCAGCCGGCGTTTCTTCCGGCGCCTTGACGATCATCGAGCAGCCGGTGGCCAGGGCCGCAGCCATCTTGCGGACCACCTGGTTGATCGGGAAGTTCCAGGGCGTGAAGGCCGCGACCGGGCCGACCGGGTCCTTCAGCACCATCTGGCGCGCGGCCAGGTTGCCGCGCGAGGGGACGATGCGGCCGTACACGCGCAGGCCTTCGTCGGCGAACCACTCGATGATGTCGGCAGCGGCCATCGCTTCGCCTTTGGCTTCCACCAGCGGCTTGCCCTGTTCCTGCGTGAGCAGCGCGCCGATTTCGCCGGCCCGCTCGCGCATCAGCGCCGCCGCCTTGCGCATGATCTTGTTGCGCTCGATGGCCGGGG
>JBDSWB010000188.1:0-13889 GCA_039926915.1 Ramlibacter sp. | reverse complement strand
CCACCGGCGACCACCAGGTCTTCCCAGCCGGACCGGACCTTCTGTGCCGCCATGTTCACGGCTTCCAGCCCCGAAGCGCAGAAGCGGTTGAGCTGCACGCCGGCGCAGCGGTAGTCCCAGCCGGCCTTGAGCGCCGCCACCTTGGCGATCACCGAGCCTTGTTCGCCGACGGGCGACACCACCCCCATCACCACGTCGTCCACCTGGCCGGTGTCGAAATCGTTGCGGCGCTGCAGCTCCGTCAACACGCCCGCAAGCAGGTTGACGGGCTTCACTTCGTGCAGGCTGCCGTCCTTCTTGCCCTTGCCGCGAGGCGTGCGAATGGCGTCGTAGACATAAGCTTCGGTCATGATGGCTCCAGGCTGGAAAGGCGAAAAAGCCAGTATATTCATTTCACCAAGCAATTGCTCTGTAAAAATGGCGACAGCCCGGGAAGGGGACGACCGCAAATGGACCACTTGACCCGCCGGCATTTCGGCAAAGCCGCCGCCACTGCGCTGGCCGCTCTGGCCCTGCCCGTCCAGGCCCAGCACAAGGGCCCATGGCTGGCCGACATGCACTCCCACTACGGCCAGTTCCTGCCCCGCCTGTTCGGTTTAGACCTGGCCCGCCACATGCGGGAAACGGGCACGACGCTGCTGGCATGGTCGATGACCGACGACCACCGCTGGATCGGCCGGCCCAACGGTGGCGGGCTGCGCCAGACCAGCATGCCGCAGCCCGGCGAACTGTGGGAGTCTTTCCAGAAGCGATACGCTGGCTACGATGCCAAGCTGCGCGAGTGGAACATCGCGCGCGCGCTCACGCCCGCTGATGTCGACGCCGCGCTTGCCGGCCAGCCGCACGTGCTGCTGGCCACCGAAGCCGCGAACTTTCTCGAAGGCCAGCCCGAGCGCGTGGCCGTCGCGCATGCCTGGGGCATCCGCCACATGCAGATGGTGCACTTCATCCAGAGCCCGCTGGGCGACCACCAGACCGCCTCGCCACGCCACGGCGGCCTGACTCCGGTAGGCGCCAGGGTCATCGCCGAGTGCAGGAAGTTCGGCATCGTCGTCGACCTGGCGCACAGCACGGCCAACTTCGTCGACGGCGCGCTCGACGCGACCGACGGTGCGATGGTGTGGTCGCACTCGTGGATCAGCCCGCAGGGCGGCACCTGGCAAGAACCGGGCTACATTGCGCGGTCGGTGTCGCCTGCGTCGGCAAGGAAGATCGCCGAGCGCGGCGGTGCGGTCGGCCTGTGGACGGTGCGGGTCAATGGCGATCCGGCCTATCCCGTGCACAACGTCCGGACATTCGCCGACGAAACGATGCGGATGTGCGACCTCATCGGCCCGGACCACGTGGCCTTCGGCACCGACATGGAAGGCGCGGGGCCGGGGCCTATCCTGTCCAACTACGTGGATTTGCGCGAAGTGGCGGACAACCTTGGCAAGCGCGGGCTCGCCGAATCGACACTCAACAACATCTTCATCGGCAACTACGCGCGCGTCGTCAAGCAGGCGATGAACGGCGCGGCGAAGGCCTGACCCACCAGGAGCGAGACATGATCGAACGAACCCTTTTCAACGCCGACCACGAGTCGTTCCGGGACAGCTTCCGCCGTTTCATGGAGAAGGAAATCGCTCCCCACCACGACGCCTGGGAAGAACAGGGCTACGTCGACCGTGCGGTGTGGAACAAGGCGGGCGCGAACGGCTACCTGTGCGCGACGCTGCCCGAGGAATTCGGCGGCGCCGGCGCCGACAAGCTGTACTCCGTCGTGCAGATGGAGGAGCTTGCCCGCGGCGGCTACAGCGGCATCGGCTACAGCCTGCACAGCGAGATCGTGGCGCCATACATCCTGAACTACGGCACAGACGAACAGAAGAAGCGAATCCTGCCCCGCCTGGCCAGCGGCGAAATGATCGGGGCGATCGCGATGAGCGAGCCGGCCGCCGGCAGCGACCTGCAGGGCGTCAAGACCACGGCCATCCTCCAGCCCGATGGCCACTACCTGCTGAACGGCAGCAAGACCTTCATCACCAACGGCTGGCACGCCGACCTGGTGATCGTGGTGGCCAAGACCGACCCGGCCGCGGGCGCCAAGGGCACCAGCCTCCTGTTGGTGGAGCGCGGCATGAAGGGCTTCGAGCACGGCAAGCGCCTGAAGAAGCTGGGTTTGAAGGCGCAAGACACGGCCGAGCTGTTCTTCGACAACGTCAAGGTGCCCGCAGAGAACTTGCTGGGTGGCGAGGCCTTTCGCAACAAGGGCTTCATCTGCCTGATGGAGCAGTTGCCCTGGGAACGGATGCAGATTGCCGTCACAGCCGTTGCCTCGGCGCAAGCCGCCATCGACTGGACCGTGGCGTATACCAAGGAGCGCAAGGTGTTCGGGCAGTCCGTCGCGTCATTCCAGAACACCCGCTACACGCTGGCCGAGATGCAAACTGAAGTCCAGATCGCCCGGGTGTTCGTGGACAAATGCCTCGAGCTGGTGTGCCAGGACAAGCTCGACACCGCGACGGCAAGCATGGCAAAGTACTGGACCACCGACCTGCAATGCAAGGTGATGGACGAGTGCGTGCAACTGCATGGCGGGTATGGGTACATGTGGGAATACCCGATCACGCGAGCCTACGCCGATGCACGCGTGCAGCGCATCTATGGCGGCACCAACGAGATCATGAAGGAAGTGATCACGCGGGCCATGGGGCTGGGCGCCCGATAGAGGCGCCCAACCCCGGCCTGTTGGCCCAGGCTGCCCCATTCCCAAAACCTGACCTTGACAGGCCTGGCGCGGGCGCTAGACTAAACCAGTCAGTTAACTTAACGGTGAGCGACCAAGTGTGACGATGACCGAGTGAAGTTGCCACTGCGCAAGCATCCGATTCGAAGTGCAGGGCGAACCCGCGCACGCAATAGCCTGAAGGGATAAACATGAAATTCACATCGACGATCGTTCCCTGCCTCTGGTTCGACAGCCAGGGCGAGGAGGCGGCCCGGTTCTACACGGCCCTCTTTCCCGACTCGCGGATCACCCACATCTCGCACTACGCGGAAGCCGGCAAGGAAATCCATGGGCGGGAGCCCGGCAGCGTGCTGACGGTGTCGTTCGACCTGGCGGGACAGCCTTTCACCGCGCTCAATGGCGGTCCTCGCTTCAAGTTGAACGAGGCGATCTCGCTGCAGATCATGTGCGACTCGCAGCAAGAGGTGGACCATTACTGGAGCGCGCTGTCCGCCGGTGGACCGGTAGAGGCCCAGCAATGCGGCTGGGTGAAGGACCGCTTCGGTCTCTCATGGCAGGTGGTTCCCAAGGCGTTCCTCGAGATGATGACCTCAACCGAAACGGTCAAGGTGGAGCGGGCATTCGGGGCCTTGATGGGAATGAAGAAACTCGACATCGCTGCGCTGGAACGCGCGTTCAACGGTAACTGAAGGAGAAGACGAATGAATCCTGTAGTCCATTTCGAGATGCCCTACGACGACCGCGACCGTATGGTCCGGTTCTACCAGACCGTGTTCGGCTGGGAGTTGCAGAAGATGGGAGAAGACATGGGCAACTACGTCGTTGCCACGACCGCCACTACGGATGCCAAGCCGGGCGCGCCGGCCGGCGCCATCGGCGGCGGTTTCTTCAAGCGCAATCCCGAATGGCCGGCCCAGTACCCATCGGTCGTCATCGCGGTGGAGAAGATCGTCGACTCGATGGCGAAAATCGCCGGGGCTGGCGGCGAAGTGCTCGGTGAGCCGATGGACATTCCGGGTGTGGGTCGCTATGTGAGTTTTTACGACACCGAGCACAACCGTGTCAGCATCCTCCAGCCCCTGCCCATGGGGGGCGGCTAGAAGCTCATGGCCCCCGCGCTGGAAGCAGTTGCGTCGGTGCTTGACCAGGTCTTCTGGGCGCTGTCGGACACGACACGGCGGGATGTGCTGCAACAACTCGGCCGGGGCGGCGCCACAGTAAGCGAGCTGGCCGCGCCGCATGGCATGTCGCTGCCGGGTTTCATGAAGCACCTGCGCGTGTTGGAAGATGCGGGCCTGGTGACCCGTCTCAAGGAAGGCCGGGTAGTGCGCTGCGAGCTAGCGGCACGACCGATGCTGGAGGCAGCGATGTGGCTGGCCCACTATGAACGATTCTGGAATGAGCGGCTCGATTTGCTCGGCCGCTACCTGTACCACCAGGAGGAAGTGAACCCATGGCCCAGAGCTCTCTCCAGGACCGTCCCGGCCTCGGGATCATCCGCCATTACGCCGTCCCGCCCGAAAAAGTCTGGCGCGCGTGGACCGACCCTGAAGCCTTGATTCACCGACCCTGCATCCCACTCCCGAGGCTCGCGGCCATGATGGACCCGAAGTCCTTGCCGTTGGGCGGGAAGCGCATATTCTGGGGCGGCTTCAAGACGATGCTGGACTTATGACGGGTCCGGCTACCATAGCCAGCAGGAACTTTCCCCACTTCTGCAGCAAGACCCGCCATGCCCATCACAGCCCAAGCCAGCGGCGTCTACGTCATCACACCCACGCCTTTTGGTGCCGATGGCACTATCGATCTGGCATCCATCGACCGCCTGTGCGAGTTCTATTCGCAAAACGGGGTGGCCGGCACCACGGTGCTGGGGCAGTTGGGCGAGGCGCCCAAACTGGAGCACGCTGAAGCACTACAGGTCGCCACGCGCTTCATCCAGCGCTCCACGATGCCGACCATCGTCGGGGTTTCCGCCCCGGGTTTCGCTGCGATGCGGACGCTGGCCCGGGATGTGATGGAGGCCGGCGCGGCGGGCGTGATGATCGCGCCGCCGAACACGCTGCGAACCGACGACCAGATCGTCGCCTACTATGCGCAGGCAGTCGCCGCGATCGGGACCGACGTTCCCTTCGTGATCCAGGATTACCCGCTCACTTTTTTGGTGGTGATGACACCCGCAGTCATCCGCCGCATCGTGAACGACAACCCGTCGTGCGTGATGCTAAAGCACGAGGACTGGCCCGGGCTTGAAAAGATCTCGGCGCTGCGCCAGTGGGAGAAGCAGGGGGAGATGCGGCCCATCTCCATCCTCTGCGGCAATGGCGGGTTGTTCCTGGATTTCGAGGTCGAACGGGGAGCCAATGGCGCCATGACCGGATATTGCTTTCCGGACATGCTGGTGGAACTGGTGCGGCTTTCGGCCGCTGGAGAGCGCGATCGCGCGCATGACCTCTTCGACGCCCACCTGCCGTTGCTGCGATACGAGCAGCAACCGGGCGTGGGCCTGGCCGTGCGCAAGTACGTGCTGATGCGGCGCGGCCTGATCGCTTCCGACACGCAGCGCAAGCCCGCCGCGGCCATGTCGGGCACGGCGCGTGCCGAAGTGGAGTACCTGCTTGCGCGCATCGCGCGGGTGGACCCGAGGGCGAAGCTGGCAAACTGAAGGGGCCGAGCGTCCCCGTCCCCACCGGGGGAGATCCTGCAGTAGCTGCTTAACGACTGACGTTGGTAGCTCTTGTCGGCCTTTGGCCGTCGCTGTCACGCTTGGCAACCACTGATGCGCTTGTATCCGGCCTGCTACAACTGGGTGTGGCACTCTCGCGGTCATGTCAAGACAGCCAAGCCCATGAACCTGGTAGTAGCCTCCCGCCACGAGGGACCCCTGATGCGCTTCGACGTGGAGGGGCGTTGGCAAAAAGGCGATGCGCTGAAGCTCGCGTATATCGTGAAGGCGGCCGTGGCCCGGCAGCGCCAGGACCATGTCCTCATCGACCTGCGTCGGGTGGATACCGCGCCGAATGCCGAAGGCAAGTTCCTGATCTGTGACCGCCTGCGCCGGGCCTTGACTTCCAAGACCAAGGTGGTGCTGGTGGCGACCACCGAACTGGTCGATGGCGACCTCGTGACTCCCGGCCTGGATCAGTGTCCCGACATTGCCCTGTTCGGCGCGGAACGGGACGCCCTGGACTGGCTCAGTCAGAGGTAAAAGAAAAAATCCCTCGAGCCTTGCGGGCCGAGGGATGGAAAGTGCCGGGGGAAGAAACTTGAAGAAAACCCGGCAAGCCGTTGGAGTCGTGGAGCCGGTGGGGGTTCCCCTCCGGCGCCAGCTCAGCACTCTCTGACCGGCACGAAGTGCGGCGCCGACGTTCAATCCAGATGGCGCGTGAATTTATCACGGCCAGGGTGCCGCATTCATTTCTCGATACCCTGTGAGCTGGCCCGTTGACCTACAAGGCTGTAGGATAACGCTGACACAAGGCTCAAGTCCGGCCATCACGCACCGGCGGCAAACCAACAACAATCCATCCGCGGTTCCGACAGTCGAGCTTGCTTCCACAGGAACGAGACACACCCATGTCGGATTTATCGGCCAGCGGCCAGACCAACACGCAATCCACGACTGTGGACACTGCGCCACGCAGCCCCTGGCTTGCCGCCAGGAAGTCCGTGGCCCTCCTGCTGGATTGGTTCGTGATCCAGTCGCTCGCCGTCCGCGTGCTGGTGGTCGTGCTGTCGGTTCTTATCCCTGCCACTGCCTTTTATTCGGCCACGCTGATGCGCAGGCAGGCCGTGGTGGCCGAGCAGGTCAAGACCATGAGCGCCGCCGGGCAGGCCGGTGAAAGCAAGTGGAGCTTCGACGCCAAGCTGCCTGTGTTGTTCGCCACCGGATCGGTGCTCAGCTTCCTCGACGGCAACCCGGTCGAGCGCGTCACCGTGATCTACACACCGCTGATGTGGAACGTGTCCGAGCGGTTCATCCTGATCGAGTCGCAGGGCAGGCAGTACGCGTACTACCCCAGCGACATGGAAACCAAGATCTTCGCCGACAAGGCGGTGACCGCACCCTGGGGCGGCAAGCTGAGCTTCGTTCCGCGTGCCGACCTCGACACTGCGAGTGCGGAGATGCTCGAGCGGCTCGACGAGCGGTTCGCGGGAGCGCGCCCGCAATCCGAAAAGGACGGCTGGAAGGCCGGCGTGAGCGGCCTGTTCTCCGCCACGCTGACGCTGGGCCTTTTGGGCTTCCTGTTCTTCCAGCTCAAGGGCCAGGTCAAGTCGCTCAAGTTCCTCGAGCCGGCGCAAGTGAACGGCAGCATCGACGACCTCGTGGGCATGGATGACATCAAACGAGAGGTGGCGCAGATCAAGGACCAATACCAGCGCCGCGCCGAATACGCCGAGTACGGCGTCAACAAGCCCTTCAACGTCATGTTTAGCGGCCCCGCGGGTACCGGCAAGACCAAGCTGGCCAGCTACCTTGCGAAGGAACTGGACCTGCCCATCCTCTTCCACTCGGCGGCCAACCTGGAAACCGGCTATGTCGCGGGCGGCTCCAACACACTGTCGCGCATCGTCGCCATGGCCAAGCGCCGCAAGCGCTGCATCGTCTTCCTGGACGAAGCGCAGGACCTCTTCATGAAACGCGGCGGCCACCGCAAGTTCGACGACGACACGCAGAACACCCTGCTGGCCGTCCTCGACGGCGTTCGCAGCAAGAGCGAAACGGAGATCATCTGGATCGTCGCGAGCAACTTCAACAGCGAATCGATGCAGATGGACGAGGCCATGCTGCGGCGCTTCCAGATGAAGGTGGACTTCCGCATGCCCAACAAGGAAGAGCGCCTGGCCATCGTCGGCCACTACCTGTCGCAGCGGGCCGACAAGGTGCTGCCGGAACTCGATCTGCGTCAACTGGTGGAACTGACCGAGGGCCGGAGCCCGGCCGACCTGGAAACCATCGTGAACCAGGCCGGCATCACCGCGGTGCAGGGTGGGGAGATGATCGGCGCCGACACATTGATGCAGGCGGCAGAGCGGGTGATGGTCGGTAATGTCAACACCAACACCACCAAGGAACGCGAGCGCGACCGCCGCATCATCGCCATCCACGAATGGGGTCACTTTCTGGTGGACTTCGAGGCCGAGCGGAAACTTGCCGGCGGCGACTGGGAGAAACTCCATGCGAGCATGAAGACAATTAAGATCTCCCTCAAGGCCAATCCGCGAAACAACGCGCTGGGTTTCGTCTTCCACAAGCAGGGCGCGAATCTGCTCAAGACCAAGGGCGATATCGAACACGACGTTCGGGTCCTGCTGGGCGGCATGGCCAATGAGGAATTGTTCTTCGGCGAGGAGGGTACGACCAACGGCGCGCACAACGACATCACCCGCGTGACCAAGCTGCTGCACCATGCAGTCGGTGAGATGGGCATGTACCGCAAGACGAGGCTGAATTTCGGCGCGCTGTCGAGCGACGGTCAGGGGGCGAGCCGCAACCTCGATGAGGAAACGCGCGGGATCATGGAGGCACAGAGCGAGCGGCTGTATGGCGAAACGAGGTCGCTCCTGGCGCGCCTGAAGCCCTTGACCGAACACCTGTCCGGCAAGCTCATGGACAAGGTTGAGATGAGCCTGGGCGAGGCGCTGTTCGAAATCCGCAGCTTCGAGTCCGCGTGCTTCGAGTTCAGCAGCCGGGCTGGACTTTCCCGGGTAAACTGAGCCTCATGCAGAAGGCTTCGCATACCAACGCGGTTTCGGCGACGGACCTCGCCTCCACGGCGGGGAAGAAGGCCGCAAAGGTACAGCGCAAGTTAAAGGCTGCCGAAGCGGAGTTGAGCCGGACGAACATGGTGCTCGTCAAGGAACTACCGCCCAGCGAGAAAAAGATCGTCGCCGAAGCGCTCAAGGACAATCAGGCTGCCGAGGAAAAGGTTCGGGAAGCGGCAGACGAACTGGAAGTCGTCTCCGAATTGCTGAGCGATGCCCAAGAGGCGGAAGCCGCGTCAAACAGCGGCAACATAAAGACGGCCCCCACGCCCGGCAAGACCGGGCAGGGCACCAAGAGCATCATCCCGCACCTGCGCAGCGACGCCGCTTCCAAGCCCACCAACCCGGCGCCCGGATAGCGCCTGAGTTACTTGGTTGCCGGCTTGGCCGGGGCACGGGCGGCCGGGGCGGCGGGCGCTGTTGCCGGCGCGGCGGACACACCCAGGCGCTTGGCAACGGTTTCCTCCAGCGCACGCACTTTCGGCTCCACCGTTGCGCGCGTGTCGGTCACCACCTTTTCGACCAACGCCTTCTGCAGGTCTTCGCCCATGCGTTGAAACTTCGCGAAGACCGGCGACTCGATGATGGAAACGATCTGCTTGAGTTCGTCTTCGCTGAATTTTTCCTCCAGCAGCGGCCCGATCACGCCAGGGGCGAGCTTGGTGGCGCGATCGATAACCAGCGGCACCGTCTGGTCCAGGTACTTCTGCACGTCGGCCTGGATCTCCTTGGTCACGGCTTCCTGCTTGTCCGCGGCCACTCTCGTGGGCAGGGCGGCGCCCGCATTGCCCAACAACTCCGCCGCCGGCTGTTCGACCAGGCCGTGGGCCATCGCTTCGATGGCCGGCTGCTGCGCTTTCAGGATGCGTGCGACCAGGTCCCTCTTGCCGGGGGTGGATTGGGCCTGGGCCAGCGTCGTGGCGGCCAGCAGGATCGTGAGGGCGATAAGTGGTTTTTTGAGCATCTGGCATCTTAAACCGCGCAGAGGCGGTTACCGGACGTGTCGGCCCCACCGTTCAGGGGCAATTCAAGAGATCGCGCCGGTCAAAAACATGAGAACAAATAGAAATCCGTGGCGCACGCCGGTCAGATCGCCCTGCGGCACCTAAGGCTTGGATGAATCCTTGTCCTTCAGGAATCCCGCAGCGAGGATGTCCTCCCCGGGCTTCGCTTCGTCTCGCCCGACCGCCTGGGAATCCACCTTGCTCTGGACCTGGCCTCGGTCTGCGGTGAGGCCGGCCGCCGCATCGCCGCGGTCCGGGTCGATCTTGTCGGCGTTGGCGGCCTGGGTGCTGAATCGAATGGGCATGGCATCGTCCTGTGGTGAGGGCGCGTGCGCGCCAGTTGAGGCGACTATGCGCCTGCGAGGTCGGGCGCTGCTGTAGGACTCAGACCCGTGCCGCTGGGCTGCGATTGCGCGATGATCCGGCCATGAAGATCGCGACCTTCAACGTCAACGGCATCAAGACCCGACTCCCCAACCTCCTGCAATGGCTGGAGCGGGAGCAACCGGACGTCGCGTGCCTCCAGGAACTCAAGGCGCCGGAAGGGATGTTTCCCAATGAGGCATTGCGGGCAGCGGGCTACCACTCGTTGTGGAAGGGCCAGCGGTCATGGAATGGCGTGGCGATTCTTGCGCGAGGGATCGACCCGGTGGAAGTCCGGCGCGAGCTGCCGGGCGATCCGCTCGATGAGCACAGCCGCTACCTGGAGGCCGCGGTGGACGGGATCGTCGTGGCCTGCCTCTACCTGCCCAACGGCAATCCGCAGCCCGGGCCGAAGTTCGACTACAAGCTGGCCTGGTTCGAGCGGCTCATCGTTCATGCTGCCGCGCTTTGCGCGTCCGGACACCCTGTCGTGATAGCGGGCGACTTCAACGTGGTGCCCACTGACTTCGACATCTACAGCCCCCGCTCCTGGCTGAAGGACGCGTTGCTGCAGCCTGAAAGCCGTGAATGCTACCGTCGGCTGTTGGCGCAAGGGTGGATCGACTCGATCCGCCACCTGCATCCCGATGAGGCCGTGTTCACCTTCTGGGACTACTTTCGCAAGCACTGGGAACGCAACTCGGGCCTTCGCATCGACCACCTGCTGCTCAACGGCGGGCTCGCTCCCTGCCTGGTGGAAGCGGGCGTGGATTCCTGGGTGCGTGGGGAGGAACACGCCAGCGACCATGCACCCGCATGGGTCAAGCTCGACCTGTCGAAACTAGGAAAGAAACCATCACGAGGGCGGCGAAAATGATCTACCAACTGCACTACTGGCCCGGGATCCAGGGACGCGGCGAGTTCATCCGATTGGCGCTCGAAGCCGCAGGCGCAGCCTATGTGGACGTCGCGAGGGGCAAGGAAGCCGAAGGCAACGGCATGGCGGCGATGACGCACTTCCTCAAGCACGAATCGGTGGCCCGTCCGCCTTTCGCGTGCCCGTTTCTGGTCGACGGCAAGCAGGTGATCGGGCAGAGCGCGGCGATCCTCCTTCACCTGGGTCCGCGCCTGGGCCTGGTGGGCAAGACAGCGGCCGATCAGCTCTGGACGCACCAGATCCAGCTCACCATCTCCGACATGGTGACCGAAGTCCACGACATGCATCACCCGCTGGGCGGCACCCTCTACTACGAAGACCAGAAGGCCGAGTCGTTGCGCCGCGCCGCCGAATTCCGTAAGGCCCGTCTGTCCAGGTACATGGCATGGTTCGAAACCCTGCTGACTCGCAACGTCCGCAATCGGGATCGAACCTCGCCGCATCTGGTGGGGGCGCGCCTGAGTTACGCGGACCTGTCGCTGTTCCAGTTGGTCGAAGGACTGAACTATGCGATTCCCAGGGCGATGCGCAAGGCGATCAAGAATGCGCCGTTGGTCGCCGCCTTGCACGGTGGAGTTGCGCGCGTTCCCCGGGTCGCGGCCTATCTCGCGAGCGAGCGTCGGCTGCCTTTCTGTGAGGAAGGCCTTTTCCGAAACTATCCGGAACTGGACAGCTAGGTGACGCCTGGCAGCGGCGGCCCGAGGCATTTCACCTAGGCCCCCGGCCTTAGCCGGCGAAACCTCCGTCGTCCAGGAAGCGCTGCTCTTCGGGCGTGGTGGTCCGTCCCAGCATCGCATTGCGATGCGGGAATCGCCCGAACCGCTGGATGATGTCGCGGTGCATGATGGCGTAGCGCAACGCGTCGTCTCCCAACTTTTGGGTGAGCTCCACGGCCTCGTCCTGGTCCGCGAGGTTCTCGGAGTGCATAAACGGCAGGTAGAAGAAGTTGCGCAGCTCGGCATCGACATGCCCGTCGAATCCCGCACTCAACGCTGATCGCGCCACCGCGCGCGCTTGGCGATCGGTCGCGAACATGCGGGGCGTCCCGCGAAACACATTGCGGGGGATCTGGTCCAGCAGGATAAGCAGGGCCAACGCGCCGGGCGCGCTGACGGCCCACCCATCGAGTTCGCCACGCGCTGCGGCTTCGTGAGCAACGCCGAAACGATCACGGCATTCGTCGTCGAATGCCGTGTCCTTGCGAAACCAGCGCGTCGGGCCGGCGTCGCGCCAGAAGGCGACAACGTCGGCGGAAGTGGCAGTCAACAGGGACGAAGCCGGCATCTTCGCATTGTGCCGGTTCGCCGGATCCTGAGACCCCCTTTACCGCGACGCTGCGGGTGCGGGCGGGGTTGCGCCGGTGACGAAGGGTGAAGGGGCCGGTGCTCCAGGGGCGCCGGCGGGGCCGGGCGCGCCGGCAGGACCGGGAGCCGGAACCGGAACGGGCACCACGGCAGTGACGGGTGCGGTGGTCGGAGGAATGACCACCGTGGTCTTGCGCTCGCACGCGCTGAGCGCGGCCACCGCCGCCATGAGTGCCGCCACCGGTATGAGCTTATTCATCGTTCTGTCCCCTTGTTGGTAAATGACAAGGCGGGACAAACTCCCGCCCTTTGTTGGGCGCGCTCATCCCGAGCGCCGGCCAAAATTCACTTTAGGCAAACCAGCTCGGCGCGGCTGTCGGACGGCGGCGCTTCCCTTGTAGGAATCGGCGATGTTCCAGCCGGGTGAGCCCGCTCGGGTCTAGCCACCGGTGCCGGCGGCGGACTCGGCTTCGTCGGCGGTGCCTGCCACGCTCTCGCGGGTTCGGCGGGCCAGCAGTGCCTTGAACGCCGCATTGAATGCCGGAATGTCAGCGGGCTTGCGGCTGGAAACCCAGTTGCCGTCGACGACAACTGGCCGGTCGACCCATGTCGCTCCTGCGTTGCGGAGGTCCGCTTCGAGGGTTGGCCAGCTCGTCAAGGTTCGGCCCTTCACCAGCCCGGCTGAAATGAGCAGCCAGGGGCCGTGGCAAATGACCGCTACCGGCTTCCTCTCAGCGTCGATTCCACGAACGAATTCCTGCGCATGCTTGCTCGAGCGAATCATGTCGGCGTTGCGAACGCCGCCTGGCAACAGGACCGCGTCGAAGGCATCCGCCCGGGCGTCGTCGAAAGTAAGGTCCACATCGAACCAGTCGCCCGGTTTGTCATGGTGGAAGCCCTGGATGCTCCCGCTGTTCACTGAAATCAGCCGCGTGGTGACGCCGAGTTCTTCGAGCGCCCTGCGTGGGCCCGTCATCTCGACCTGCTCGAATCCATTGACGGCGAGGATGGCGACATTGAGGCCGCCCAGAAAGTGTTGCGGTGCGTTGGTCATGGTTCGTTCCTTCGGCCCAGCCTAGGGCGCTCGAGGCATCGAAGCTGTCGGATAGCGGGGTCATGCGCCGTAGGACATCAATCGGCGAATGACTCATCTATGGTTCCCCCTAATGGCTCGGTGGCGCGTCTCCGATAGATTCGGCTCAGTTGTCCGACAACTTGACCTTTCATCCAACGCAGTAGGAGAGTCCCCATGTCGATCCGTCCCCGCCGTTCCTTTCTGGCCGTGGCCATTGCTGCCGTGGCACTCGCCGGCGTGCAACTGCCAGTGGCCGCCCAGAACTACCCCAGCCGTCCGATCACGCTGATCGTGCCCTGGGGCGCCGGTGGCGGCACTGACGCGACCGCCCGCATCATCGGCAGCTTGCTCGAGAAAGAGCTGGGCCAGCCGGTCACGGTGGTCAACCGCACCGGCGGCAATGGTGTGGTGGGTCATGCCGCGATCGCTTCCGCCGCGCCCGATGGCTACACCATCGGCATGGCGACAGTGGAGATCAGCATGATGCACTGGCAGGGTCTCACGGAACTGAACGGCGCGTCGTACACGCCGATCGGCCTGGTGAACGCCGACCCGGCCGGCGTGCAGGTCCGGGCCGATTCGCCTTACAAGACCGTCAACGAACTCCTCGCCGCGATCAAGGCCAATCCCGGCAAGTTCAAGGCGTCGGGGACGGGGCAGGGCGGCATCTGGCACCTCGCGATTGCCGGGCTGTTGCGAGACCAGAAGA
>JBDSWB010000187.1:0-5734 GCA_039926915.1 Ramlibacter sp. | reverse complement strand
TCGATGAAGGCATTGGCGGCAAAGCAGCCGGCCGGGTGCATGGTGATGAGCAGCCGGTCGAACACCACGAAGCCCACGGCCCGCGTGCTGATGCGGTTGAAGGCGTCCAGCGGACTGTCGGGCGGCGGCTCGGCATGGGGGTTCTCGGAGCGCACCTCGTCTTGGGTGGCGAGGCGCCGGAAGACCACCAGGTCGTAGACCGAGGTGTAGTCGTAGTACGAAGGGTGGGCGCGGTTGCCCAGGTCCTTCATGTGCAGGTCGAGGATGGCCGAGCCGCCCAGCTTCAGCGCGGCGTCCTGCAGCCGGTCGATTTCTGCCTCGAGCGACTCGCGCTCCGCATAGATCCAGATGAATCCCCGGGAAGGCGGCTTGGCCGGCACTTCCTCCAGGAAGCGCAGGGTGCCCGAGGCGAACTCGACGATGTGCATCCGGCCGGTCCTCAGCGCCGCAGCTGGCGCGCCGCATCGAGCGCGAAGTAGGTCAGGACGCCATCGGCGCCTGCGCGCTTGAAGGCCAGCAGGCTTTCCATCATCACGGCATCGTGGTCCAGCCAGCCGTTCTGGGCTGCTGCCTTGAGCATGGCGTACTCGCCGCTCACCTGGTAGGCGAAGGTGGGCATCCTGAATTCGTCCTTCACTCGCCGCAGAACATCGAGGTAGGGCATGCCGGGCTTGACCATGACCATGTCCGCGCCCTCCGCAATGTCCATGGCAACTTCGCGCAGGGCTTCGTCGGTGTTTCCGGGGTCCATCTGGTAGACCTTCTTGTTGCTCTTGCCCAGGTTGGCCGCAGAACCGACCGCGTCGCGGAACGGCCCGTAGAAGGCACTCGCGTACTTGGCGCTGTAAGCCATGATGCGGGTGTGGATGAGGCCTCTTTCCTCCAGGGCGCCGCGGATCGCCCCGATCCGCCCGTCCATCATGTCGCTGGGCGCGACGATATCGACACCCGCTTCGGCTTGCGTGAGCGCCTGGCGCACCAGCAACCGCACCGTCTCGTCGTTCAGGATGTAGCCGGTTTCGTCCAGCAGTCCGTCCTGACCGTGGCTGGTGAATGGATCCAGCGCGACGTCGGTCATCACGCCGAGTTCAGGGAAGCGCGCCTTGAGCTCGCGAACCGCGCGCGGAACCAGGCCTTGCGGGTTCCAGGCCTCCTTGCCGTCCGGCGTTTTCAGGGACGGATCGATCACCGGAAACAGCGCCATCACCGGGATTCCGAGCGCGACGCAATCCTGTGCGACCTGCAACAGCAGGTCCAGGCTCATGCGTTCCACGCCGGGCATCGACGGCACCGCTTCACGCCGCTCCCGGCCATCCAGCAGGAACACGGGGTAGATGAGGTCGTGTGCCGTCAACCTGTGTTCGCGGACCAGGTTGCGGGTGAAGTCGTCGCGGCGCAGCCGGCGCGGACGGCCTTGGGGATAGGGGGCATGCAGGCTCATGGCGGAAATTGTGCTCCATTCGGGCGCCCGGCCGGTGCCCGAAGCGTGCCGACGCTCGCAGACCATGAAGGTGCGCGCCAAAGGGCGGTTTCGATGACATTTCTCAATGATGGGCAAAACCGGGTCGCGGCCCTTGAATCCGATCGGACGGTTTGGTAAATTGCGTGTGGGCGGTTCGCCGCTCCCCGCTTTTCCTCCCTGAGCGGGTGCCTTAATGTGTGACAGCAAAAAGGCTTCCCACCCCGGCTTCTGAGCCGGGGTTTTTTTGGGGTGGCGGCGGGCAGCCGATTCCCTACACTTGGCGCCATGCTCTGGGTCAAGTCCTTCCATATCGTCTTCGTCGCCAGTTGGTTCGCCGGCCTGTTTTACCTGCCACGGATCTTCGTGAACCTGGCCATGGTGCCGGCCGGCTCCCTGGCCGAGCGGGACCGCCTGTTGCTGATGGCGCGCAAGCTGCTGCGCTTCAGCACCGTCATCGCCGTGCCGGCATTGGGGTTGGGGCTGTGGCTGTGGTTGGGATATGGCTTGGGCCGCGGCGAAGGCCAACACTGGCTTACCGTCAAGCTGGCCGTCGTCCTGCTCGCCGTGGCGTACCACATCGTCTGCGGGGCGATCCTGCGCGACTTCCAGGCTAGCCGCAATGCACATGGCCATGTCTGGTACCGCTGGTTCAACGAAATCCCGGTACTGCTGCTGCTGGCGGCGGTGTTGCTGGTGGTGCTCAAGCCGTTCTGACCGCGCCTATGCACAAGACTTCAGCCTGGCCCCTCGCACAAGCGTATGTGGCCCTGATCGTCTATGCCAGCCTCTACCCGTTCACGGGCTGGCGCGACCAGGGTATCGCGCCGTGGGTGTTCCTGTGGAGTCCCTTGCCCAAGTACTGGACCGGCTTCGACGTGGCCGCCAACGTCGCCGGCTACGCGCCCTTGGGGTTTCTGCTGGCGCTCAGTGTGCTTCGGCGCGGCAGCTGGCGCTCGGCGCCGCCGCGAAACACGGTGGCGATCGGCGTCGCGGCGCTCTCGGCGGCGGCATTGTCATTGTGTATGGAGTCTCTCCAGAGTTACCTGCCGTCGCGCGTGGCCTCCAATGTCGACTTCGTACTCAATGCGCTGGGCGCATTGGCCGGCGCCGTGGTCGCGGGGGGTCTGGAGCTGGCCGGGGCCATTGACCGCTGGAGCCGATTTCGCGTGCGGTGGTTCGTCCAAGATGCCCGGGGCGCACTGGTGTTGCTGGCGCTCTGGCCGGTCGCGCTACTGTTCCCCGCAGCCGTCCCGTTCGGGCTGGGCCAGGTGTTCGAGCGCGTCGAAACCGCGCTTGCCGACTGGCTGCTGGACACGCCCTTCCTCGAATGGCTGCCCGTGCGCGACATCGAACTGCAGCCGCTCGTGCCCGGTGCCGAGTTGCTGTGCGTCACCCTGGGCGCCATCATTCCCTGCCTGCTGGGTTATTCGGTGATCCGCGCCGTGGGCCGGCGGGCCATGTTCGCGCTGGCCACGATCGCTGTCGGCGTATGCGCCACCGCATTGTCGGCCGCGCTGAGCTGGGGTCCGTCACATGCCTGGGCCTGGATCAGCCTCCCCGTGCAGCTGGGCCTTGCGTTCGGGCTGGCAATGTCGCTCCTGCTGCTGCCCATCCCTCGGCGCGGATGCGCCGCGCTGATGCTGCTGGCGCTGGTGATCCACCTGAGCCTGCTGAATCAGGCGCCAGCCAGCGCGTATTTCGCGCAAACCCTGCAGACCTGGGAGCAGGGTCGCTTCATCCGCTTCAACGGACTCGCGCAGTGGCTCGGCTGGCTCTGGCCTTACGCAGCACTGGCGTATGTGCTGGTGCGCGTCTCGCGCGGCGATGCACAAAATAGAATGGGCGCATGAGCGATGCCCCTTCCTATTACGAGCGCCACATTTTTTTCTGCCTGAACGAGCGCGACAATGGCGAAGCCAGCTGCGCCCAGCACCGCGCGCGGGAAGCTTACGAACGCTGCAAGGCGCAGGTGAAGACGGGGGGGCTGGCCGGGCCGGGCCAGGTGCGCGTAAACCAGGCCGGCTGCATGAACCGCTGTGCCGCCGGGCCGGTGGCGGTGGTGTACCCTGAGGCGGTCTGGTACAGCTACTTGGACGAGAAGGACATCGACGAGATCGTCGAATCGCACCTGAAGAACGGCCGCATCGTTGAACGCCTGCTGACGCCGCCGCACCTGGGCCGTTGACGGGCATGAACTCACAGACCCGCCGCTTTCGGCTGGCCGGCCCGGCCGGCGTGATTGAGGTACTGCGCGACGAACCGCCCGCGGGCGTCGAACGCTGTGGCGCGGCAATCATCGCCCATCCCCATCCGCTCTTCGGCGGGACCATGGACAACAAGGTGGTGCAGACGCTGGCCCGGGCTTTCGTCCAGGCTGGCTGGGTGGGGCTGCGCTTCAACTTTCGCGGTGTCGGCGCCAGCGAAGGGCTGCACGATGAAGGGCGCGGCGAACTTGCCGACATGCTCGCGCTGATCGCTTCGCAAGCGCCGGAAGGACCGCTGGCGCTCGGCGGTTTTTCGTTCGGCTCGTTTGTCGCCACGCGTGCAGTTGAAGCGCTGTGGAGTTCGCGCGCCATCGAGAAGATCGTGCTGGTCGGAACTGCCGCTTCCCGTTTTGAGGTGGCCGTGTTGCCGGCCGACGCCCATGACCGCACCCTGGTCGTCCATGGCGAGCAGGACGAGACGGTGCCGCTGGCTGCCGTCCTCGACTGGGCCCGGCCCCAGTCACTGCCGGTTACGGTGGTGCCGGGGGTTGAGCACTTCTTTCACGGACAATTGCCCCTCCTTAAAAGTCTGGTGGCGCGCCACTTGCGTTCCTGAAGCTCCCGCTCCCATGAAAAAAATCGCGCAGGCCCTGGCCACGCCCTTCTTCGCCCTGTTCTGCCTGGTTGCCGCCGCCCAGGCACCCCAACCTCCCGAGATCGCCGCCAGAAGCTACCTGGTGCTGGACGTGACGGCGAACCAGGTGCTGGCTGCCCGCGATGTCGATGTTCCGGTCGAGCCCGCGTCGCTGACCAAGCTGATGTCGGCCTACATCGTGTTCGACGCGTTGCGCAGCAAGAAGATCGACCTGAAGCAGACCCTGCCCGTCAGCCCGCGCGCCTGGAAGATGCCGGGCTCGCGGATGTTCATTGATCCCAGCATGAAGGTCCCGGTCGAGGACCTCCTCAAGGGAATGATCGTGCAGTCCGGCAACGATGCCACCGTGGCGCTGGCCGAAGGCGTCGGCGGCACGGTGGAGCGCTTCGTCCAGCTCATGAACGAGCAGGCCAGGGCGATGGGCCTGAAGGCCACAAGCTTCCGAAACCCGGAAGGCCTGACCGAGGCCGGCCACACCACCACAGCGCGTGACCTGAGCATCCTCTCAGCACGGCTGATCCAGGACTTCCCGGATTACGTCAGCTACTACACGATCAAAAAATACCGCTACGAAGGCACGCCGACGGCCAACGACACCAACCGCAATATGTTGCTGTTTCGAGACCCCACGGTGGACGGCCTGAAGACCGGCCACACCGACGCGGCCGGCTATTGCCTGATCGCCACGGCCAAGCGCGACTTTCCCAATGTCGGAAGCCGCCGTCTGATGGCGATCGTGCTGGGCGCGACCAGCGAGACGGCACGCGCGAACGAAGCGCAAAAGTTGCTGAATTGGGGCTACACCGCTTTTGAGGCGATCAAATTATTCGATGCCAACCAGCCCGTCGTCACCCCCGAGGTATGGAAGGGAACTGAGCGGATCGTCAAGCTTGGCCGTCCCCAGCCGCTGGTGGTGGCCGTGCCCGCAGGCACTGCGGCGCGGGTGAAGACGCAAGTGGCGCGGCCGGATCCACTGATCGCGCCCTTTGCGAAAGGCCAGGCCGTTGGGACGCTGAAGGTGAGCTTGGCTGACCAGCCTTTGTTGGACATCCCGCTGGTCGTTCTGGAGGTCGTGGACGAAGCGGGAGTCTTCCGTCGGGCCTGGGACGCGGTTCGCCTTTGGATCAGGTGACGGGTTTCTGCACTTCTAAGGAATTAGTACTCCTGTCGCCCGAATTCGCGGCCGGTCCGCACCCTTGGTCGCCGTGAGCAGCCCAGCACCATTGAGCCTTTTCCCAAGCCGGGATATACTTGAAGGCTTTCCCGCAATTTGGGGCGGGCGGGCACGCTATTTCTCAGCCAATCCATTTATCGACGTTTAGGGACGTTTAATGCCAACCATCAACCAACTCGTGCGTCAGGGGCGGGAGGTCGAAAAGACCAAATCCAAGAGCCCTGCGATGCAGAACAGCC
>JBDSWB010000186.1:0-13111 GCA_039926915.1 Ramlibacter sp. | reverse complement strand
TGTGCATGGGTTTTAATGAATCCGTATATGCATATTCATTAATATATACCCATGGCGCCGCAACCGCACTGGGGTTTACGCGAGTGCCATTGCGCGGTTCAGTTGGATTCCCGCTCCATCAACAGGTAGGTGTTGTACGCGTTCATGCGGTTGGCCACGCGAAACAGCGGCAGTGCCTCGAAACGGCTCCAGTCCGCGGCCAGGTAGGCTTCCTCGAACGGCTCGAGGTTCTTCGCTGCCTGGCCCATGACGCTGCGCAGGTAGACCAGGTAGGCGCGCGTCATTTCCATGTCCTTGCGCGCCTCGGTGGACAGCGGCCCGTGGCCCGGGACGATCACCGTCGCGTCGAACGACATCAGGGCATCGAGCGCCTTGACCCACTGCCGGCTGTCGGCCTGGCCGACGAAAGGGATGCGGCCGCGAAACACCAGGTCGCCGGCGAACAGGACTTTTTCCTGCGGCAGGTAGACCACCAGGTCCTCTGGCGTGTGCGAAGGGCCGACCGGCTTGATCTGCAGGCGCACGCCGCCAACGGTCAGTTCGGTCTCTCCGGTAAGCCATTCGTCGGCGGGAACCAGCCGGGTGTCCTGGTCGATCCAAGGTGCCAGGTCGATGCGGGAGGCCTCCAGCCGCAACCGGGCCGTGTCGGAGTTGAGGTATTCGCGCGCCGCCTGGTGGGCCAGGATGCGGGCGCCTGCGGCCTTGAGCGCCTGCAGCCCGTAGATGTGGTCGGCGTGGTAGTGGGTGAGGATGACATGAGTCACCGGCTTGTCGGTGTGCCTGCGGATTTCCGCCAGCAGGCGTTGCGCCAGCGGCGGCGAGCCCAGCGCATCGATCACCACGACTCCGTCGCCGGTGATGACGAAGCCCGCGTTGGAAACGAAATTCTGGTTGGCCCTGGAGCCCAGCGCCGACAGCCCCTCGACATACCACGCCGAAGGGGAGACCTGGCGTGCGGCCATTGCGGGAACGGCGGCAACCTGGGCGGCGGCCGGTAACGCGCAGGCCAGCGCCATGGCGAGCGCCAGGAAACTGAGGATTCGACTGGCGCACGGCAGATTCATGGCATCTTTTTTCGGCTGAAGGAAGGGCGGGACAACTGCCATGCGGCGCCGGACCCGCGGCTTCAAGCGAGCGTGTCGGCCCAGATGTTGCGGGCCCAGGTCATCGCAAAGTGGCCTTCGAGCTCGTTCGCAGCGGCGGAAACACCGCCGGAGCCGGCCACGGTGACCATCGTCTTCTGGGCCGGGTCGTAGCGATGCACGCTGGCCACGTGCACCACGTCCAGGTCGCTCACGAAGCTGTAGCAGGTGTTGTTGTAGATCGGCAGCGCGTTCACGGCCTTGCCGGTCAGCAGTGCGATGACTGCCGCCGCGCAAGTCTTGCCGTGCTGGTTGGCCATGTGGGCCGACTTGGGCATGGCCGGCGCGATCTGGATTGAGTCGCCCAGAACGTGCACGTTCTTCACCGCTTTCGATTCGAAAGTGAGGAAGTCCACCTCGCACCAGCGCTTGTTGGCGGTGGCCAGGCCGGTCTTCACCGCAATCTCGCCGGCGCGCATGTCGGGCAGCACGTTCAGCACCGCGGCTTTCAGGTCGTCGTTGAACTCGAACTTGAGCGTGTTGGTCGCCGCGTCGACGTCGGTGACCTTGTGCTTCGGCCGGTATTCGACGATGTTCTTGTAGCGGTCGGTCCAGGCCTTCTTGAACAGCGGCCCTTTGGAGGTGACGTCGTCGTTGGCGTCGATCACCAGCACCTTGCTGCGGGGCTTGGCCTTGCTGAAGTAATGTGCCACCTGGCAGGCGCGCTCATACGGCCCGGGCGGGCAGCGGTAAGGCGCGAGGGGAATGGACAGCGCGTACACCCCGCCGTCGGGCATGGCCTCGAGCTGCCGGCGCACCGCCACCGTCTGGGCCCCGGCTTTCCAGCCGTGGAGCACCTTGTCCTGCGCACCCGCCTGGTTCATGCCGGGCAGGTTCTCCCACATGAAGTCCACGCCCGGCGAGACGATGACCCGGTCGAACGGCAGTTCACCGCCGCCGGCGAGCCGCACGATGCGCTTGTCAGGGTCGATGGCGCTGGCCACGTCCCTGACCACCTTCACGCCGTGGCGGCGCGCCAGGTTGTCGTAGGGCGTGGTGATGTCGGCCAGGGTCTTGCTTCCGCCGATCACGAGGTTGGAAATCGGGCAGGAGACGAAGGCCGCGTTGGGCTCGACCAGCGTCACGTCGACGGCGCCGTCGGACCACATGCGCAGGTACTTGGCCGCGGTGGCGCCTCCATAGCCGCCCCCGATGACCACGACGCGGGGACCGGAGCCGCCGGGGGTTGCGCAGCCCGCGACCAGCGCGGCGCTGCCGAACGCGGCACCTGCGCCGAGGGCCTTGATGATCTGGCGGCGATGCATGCCGGGCCTCATTTCTTCTGCGCCGCGAAGTAACCGGCGATGGCGGCGATCTGTTCGTCGGTGTAGCCCTTGGAGAGCTGGTGCATCACCGTGGCGGGCTTGCGCCCGTTCTTGAAGTCCAGCATCTTCTGCACGATCTCGTCCTGACGCATTCCGGCCAGCGACTCGATGCCGGGCTGGGCCACGCCGTTGGTGCCGTGGCAATTGGCGCAGGCCCCGGCCCAGCCGCGCACCTGCAACGGGTCTGATGCCTGGGCCAGCGCGGAAATTCCCGGCAGGGCCAGCGCCGCCAGCGCCAGCACGGAACGCAGTCTGTTCATCCTCGTCTCCTCAAGATTCATCGGTCAACCCGGACTCTGGCCGGCGCGAATCGCTGCGCTGCTATCGCACCACGTCGGCTTCGATGGCGATCTGGGTGCAGACGGCGCGGCATAGGGTGACCACGCGATCGTTGATGATCCGGTAATGGATCTGCACCCCTTCGCGGCGCTTGCCCAGCACACCGGCCTGGTAGAGCGTGTTGAGGTGCTGCGACATGTTGGGCTGGGTGGTGTTGATCTCCGAGAGCAGTTCGCTCACGTTCTTTTCGCCGTTGCACAGGCTGGCGATGATCTTCAGCCGCATCGGTGCCGACATCACGCGAAAGATTTCGGCCGCCAGCTCGAACACCTCGTCCGACTCGACGGGTGTGGCGGGCGCCAGGGCGAGGGCGGAAGAACGCTTGGCCATGCCTGGAGTTCCTTCCGGCCGCTCAGGGCTTGATGTACGCGTAATGTTCGCGGATCTGAAGCTGGCCGATCCTCACGACGCCGGACGGCGTGAACTCCGCGTCCAGGATGAACTTGTCCTTGCCGATGTTGCGATTGCGCAGCGTGATCTCGCAGACCTCAAAGCGTACGCCGCGCGCCTTGAGCGCGCTCACCAGCGATGCGTAGTCGATGTTGGGGTTCTTCTTGTCCTTCGCACCTTCCATCAGGAAGTCAATGCCCTCGGCATGCGTCACCACTACGATCTTCGTGTCGGGCGCCACGTCGAGGTGGTTGCGGACGTTGCGCAAGCCCTTGGTGGCCTGTGCCTCGGCGTTGTCGATGTGATAAACCACCTTGTCCTCGGCGTGGACCGAGAAGGCCAGCAGCAGAGCGCCGGCGGCAACTGCGAAGAGTCGGGTCAGGGATTTCATCGGGTTCCTTGGGGTATCTATCGGTAACGGCCAATATAAGGCAATCCCGATTTCCCGCGGAAGGGGGCCGACCCTAGTGTCCGGCCCGCCGGTCTTCGCGGTCCAGGCGCCAGGCCTGGTATTTCAGCGCCGCCACCGCGCCGCCCATCATCGACGCCAGCGCGACGAAGCTGGTGGCGCTGAGTGTCGACACCCCCGAGATGCCCTGGCCGATGCTGCAACCCATCGCCGTCACGCCGCCCACGCCCATCAGCACCGCGCCCACCAGGTGGTGCCCCAGGTCGGCGGCGCCACTGAATCCTTCCCAGCGGAAGCTGCGCTGTGCGAGCGCCACCACAGCCGAACCCGCCATCACGCCGACGACTGAAACGATTCCCACCGTCAGGATTTTGTTGCGGTCGCTGTAGAACATCAGCCAGTCCAGCGTGTAGGCGATCGGCGAGACGAAGCTCAGCGCCTCGGACCGTGTCGAATTCGTGGCCAGGAATGCTTCCTGCAGAGTTTCCGGGTGTTCGGCCAGGTAGCCCATGTGGCCGCTGACCCACCACATCGCGATCACCGTCCCGCCGACGCCGATGCCGGCCAGAAGATTGTTGCCGCGCGATTCCGCTCCCGATACGGCCCAGGCGACGAGCGCTCCGCCGATCGCCAGGGCCAGCACCAGACCGACCCAGGTTGCCTGGGCCGGGAAGGCTTGCACGGCCCAGGCCGGCAAGCTAGCCTGCGTGCTGAATTCCTGCGCGACGCGGTCGACGGTCTGAGTGCGCCACACCGCCGTCAGGCCCTTCAATGTCGCAAAGGCGGAGACGCCCAGCACCACCACCACCACCACCGACTTCAGGTTGCCGCCGCCTACACGAACCAGCGCCTTGCTGGCGCACCCCGATGCCAGCACCATGCCGAAGCCGAAGATGCCGCCACCCACCAACGCAGAGAGCCAGATCCAGCGGTTGGAGGCGTACAAGGTCTTGTCGGGATTGATCCAGCCTGCCCACACCATCACGCCGAAGCCGATCATCGCCACACCCGAGGCCAGGGCCCAGTGCCGCATCCGTGTCCAGTCGCCCATGGTGACGATGTCGCTGACGGCTCCCATGGTGCAAAACCCGGTGCGTTGCACCAGCGCGCCGAATGCGAATGCCACGAAGAAGGAAGCCCAGAGAACCTGCTGGGTGAGCGACGCCAGTTCCGCGCTTGTCATCGGTCGATTCTAGGTGCCGCCGGCGCAGCCCTGCGTGGACTGCTTGATAGGGGCTCCTGACTACGGCGTCACCAGCGTCGTCTTGGGCAGCATCACGTGGATGCCCTTGTGCTCGTTCACCAGTTGGGTCACGCGCACGTCGGCGGCCAGGCTCATGAGCATGAAGGCCTGCTGGCGCGACAGCTTCGAATGCGTCACAACGTGATCGATCATCCGGCGCAAGGCCGCCTGCGCGGCATCGTCCAGGTCGGGGTCCATGCCCATGGTGATGATGTGGGTCGGCGTCTCGGCCTGGGGGTAGGTCAGGTCCATGTCAGTGCGCAGGATGACCTCGATCGTTCCTTCCAGCGCGGTCTCGATCGCGGTGGTGCAGACCTCGCCGTCGCCCTGCACGCCATGGCCGTCGCCCAGCGACAGCCGGCCGCCTTCGACGTGGACCGGCAGGTACAGCGTCGAGCCGGGGATCAGCTCCTTGTTATCAAGGTTGCCGCCGTGGGCGCGCGGCTGGATAGTGGAGATCATTCCCCACTCCTTGGGCGGCGCCACGCCCATCACGCCGAAGAAGGGTCGCAGCGGCAGTTCCGTGCCCCAGGGGAGGATGCCGACGTTCCGATCCTTGTCCAGCCGCACGATCATCTGTTCGAAGGCGGCGAAGTCGTTGGGCAGCGCGCCGGCCAGCGGCCGCACGTAGGTGTAGCCCCAGTCCTGCCGCAGTTGCACGTTGACGATACGGATCTCCAGCACGTCGCCCGGCTTCGCGCCGCGCACGGCGATCGGGCCGGTGAGGATGTGGCCGGGCATGCGGCGCTCCACATTGGCCTGGATGCGGTGCAGCTCCGGCGGCACGTGGTAGCCCGGGCCGGGCAGGTTGGACACGCCGCCCGAGACTGTTTCCACCGTCACGCGGTCGCCGCTTTCGATGGTCAGCACCGGCTCCAGCGTGGCATCGAACCAGCCCCAGTGAACAGTGCCGACGTCGGAGGAAAGATGGTGGTGTTTCAAGACAAGCTCCCTTTGTCGCGTTTCTACCATGCGGGGCGGCGGCCCCTTGCTAAGATCCAGCGCATCCCCATCGCCCCGGAGTTCGCAATGCCTTCGTTCAGCAACGGTCAGGTATGAAGGCAAAGAGCGACCCCCCCGCGGGCAATGCCGGCAAGAAGGGGCTGCCCGCCATCGTCTGGGTCTGGATCGGCTGGGCCGTGTTCTGGTCGGCGGTCAGCGGCCTGGCGCGCATGCTTCCGGCCGAGCCCGCGGCGCCGGCCGTGAAGGCCGTCGAACTCGGCTCCTACGTCAATGACTTTGCCGGCCTGCTTTCGCCCCAGGCCGTGCAGCGCCTGAGCATTTCGCTGGCGCAATTCGAGCAGCAGACCTCCACCCAGCTGGCCATCGCCGTGTATCCCCGCTTGCCCGACGGCCCGGTCGAGGCCTTCACGCTGCGGGCGGCGGAGCTGTCGCGCCTGGGCCGCAAGGGGCTGGACAACGGCGCCATCCTGTCGATCTTCGCCAAGGACAAGGCGGCGCGGCTGGAGGTTGGCTACGGCCTGGAAGGCGTGCTGCCGGACCTCGAAGCGCACCGCATCCTCGAATCAGTCCTGGTGCCGGCATGGAACGGTGGCGACCCCGAAGCGGCGCTCACCGGCACGGCGTCCGCGCTCATGGACCTGGTGCGCGATGCCTACCAGGGCGCGAAGATGCCGGGCCGCTTGCGCGTGTTCTGGCGCCAGCTCAGTGTCGAAATTCCCAGGCTGGCCGCACGCGTGGTCCCAACCCTGATCGCCCTGCCGACGGAGGCGCGGATCGCGATCGCCTTCTTCGGCAGCTTCCTGCTGATGGGCATCTGGGACGGGTTCATCCAGGCGCGACGGCTGCTGCGCAATGCATGGCTCGCGGCGGCCAACATGCGCGCCGGCCGCCCGGTGTTCGACGGAACCTCGGCGGTGCAGGGCGGGTCGATGATCGACACCCTCAAGGTGTTCCTGTTCCTGGGCTTCCTGGCGTCTTGCGCAGTCGGCATCGTGCTGGTCGCGGGCGCAGGTGCGTTCGGCGGCGCAGGCTCCATGCTGCGCTGGTAGCGCCGCAGAAGCCGCATAGGTTTCGCACCCATGGCCAGGTGGCGATCTCTCCCCGCCAGGAAGTCGCTGCCGCGCCGGTCTCGAACCTTCCGGTCATGCAGGTTTCGCGTCTTACCCCAACGCCTGCTCGTTCCAGGCGGTGCCGCTCGCGCTGACGCCCTTGAAGGTGCCGACGGTGCTTGCCACGCCTTCATAGACCGGTGCGCCCTGGGTCGGAAACTCCTGCGAGTCCATCAGGCTCTTGACCGTGAACGTCGCATCGAAGGCGGGAATCTCCACGAACAGCTCCATGAAATAGGTTCGACCCGACTGCGGGCTCTTCCAGGTGCGGCCGACGGGCGTGACGAAGGAGGGCACCAGGTAGATCGTGCCGTCCGCTTCCATCACGGTGCACTCGCCCGCACTGCGCTTGTTCAAGGCGGGCTCCGCCACCGTGTAGTTGTGGATACGCGCGCCGTTGTCAAGCTGCATCGCCTGCAATATCCACTTGACAGGGTTGGCCGCGGAGCCGAACGCACCGTATTCATGGTCCATCCACGTGACTCCGGAGACATTGATCTTCTCCGTGCCGATGGAAATCGAGCCCGTCGACTGCAAATGAGTGAGCGAGTAGTAGTAGTTGTTGCGCAGCAGGGGCGGCGAAGTGCCGGGCTGCTCAAGGACGCCGGTGCCCCAGACAATGAGCTTGGGACCTTGCTGCGACATGTTCAGGTCGAAATTGACGACGGTGCCGGTCGCTTCGTCCGAGATCAGTGCCTTGATCGCCATGTTTTTCGTCGGGTCGGTCGCCGGCGCCTGCATGGTGACGTAGGAATGAACCGCCTTGGCGGTCGCGCCCGTGCCGCCTCCGCCCGTGAGCGTGATCGTCGGCACCGAAGTGAAACCGGTCCCGGGGCTGATCAGCACGATCGCGGCGACACTGCCGGTCGCCGGGTTGATCGCGGCGGTGGCGGCCGCCAGGATGCCGCCGCCACCGCCGGTGATCTCGACCTTGGGCGCGGAGGTGTAGCCCGTGCCGCCGCTGGTGACAACGATGGTCGAGAGGCGGTTGTCCACGTCACCGAGCTTGACCGTCCAATCCTTGGTTGTGTCCGCTTGGGCCCAGTGGTCCGGGTCGTACATGAGCGGCGGAAAGTAGGGAACAGTGCTTTGGTAATGCTTGTTGTTCGCGACATCGGACAGCGAAACCTGGGTGAAGCCCAACCCGTCCTTTTTGAAGGACGCGGCGTTGATCTCGAAACCGAACACGCGGCTGCCGGCCTTGAGCGTGCCGGTGTGCCACCACCATTCGGTCGGCGCGCCAAGGTGAAGGTACAGGTCGGTGGGAAAGTGCAGGGCCGACGCCGACGCGGGGATCGGGATGGGCAGGTCATCCGAGCCCCCGCCGCAACCCGCGAGCAGGAGGAGCGGAGAGCCGGCTGCCACGGAGGCCGCTCCCAGGACTGAACGACGTCGCAACATAGGCAGAACCTTTCTGTGATGCAGCGGCGCAGGGCCGCGGAAATTGAAAAAATCGTTCAGGACGCGGGAATTTCAAGCAGGCTGCGCGCCTCGCGCGGGCTGATGCCGTAGCGCCGCTTGAACATGCGGTTGAACGTCGATTGATCGACGAAGCCGCAGCGAAAAGCGATTTCCGCAAAGAGCAGCGTGGCATGCACGTTGGCCGAAATCATGTGCCAGGCGTTGTCCAGCCGCGTGGACCAGATCATCGCGGCGACGCTCTTGCCGTTGCGGGAGAAAAGGCGATAGAGCGAAGCGCGCGAACAGCCCAGTTCGGACGCCACGACTTGGGGGTTCAGGCTGGAGTCGGCGCAATTGCGCCGGATGAGGGCGCATGCCGACTCATAGAGACTGTTTTCGACCTGGTCGATTTCGATCCGCCTGCTGGCGACGGACTCGCCTCGGCGCGCCGCTTGCAGCACGGCGAAGGCCATGTCGGTCGCGGCGCGGATTGCCACGGCGCGTTCATCGGGTGTCATGTGCGGCGCTTCCCGCAGTGTCGCGGCGACGTGCGAGCGCAGCACCGCGCCCATTCCGTGCCCGGCGGCCAGGTTCAGGGAAGCCGCGTCGAAGTTCCGGCCAAAGACCTGGCGGATCTGTGCGCGTGACAGGAGAGGCGGCGCCCGCGAGTCATCCACCACCTGCAGGCCGGAGCCGAAAATGGCGGGTATCGAGCCGGTCCATGCCGAATTTTTCTTCGCGTGTGTCATGGATCCTCGCGTGCGATGGGTTTGTAACAACTTTGCCCTCGTGCTTCCATTATCCGGGTCAATGCGCCGGATGCCAGTGCAATATTTGCGCCTGCGCCCGGGCGCGATGCGAGGGTCTTCCATTACAGCAGCGAGAAAATGAACAGGCTAACAGCGTAGATGGCAATGACCACGCCTGTTCCCAGCGCGTTGACCCGTGAGGCGTCCGCGCCTTGCGGGCGCAGCCACCAGTCGAACCGTGCGCTGGTCCAGGGCACGAGCCAGTTCAGCAGAATGACGCTGGCGAGGTTGCCGACGAACAACGCCAGCCAGAAGGGCATGTGCAGTGCCTTCATCAGCACCGGCCCCTGCACCAGCAGGCCGAACAGGAACACCACCGGGTATAGCTGCGTCAGCACCAGCATGTTCATTTTCCAGGCGGGCGGCGGCGGGCCGCCGGTGTCCTTGCCTTGGGAAAACCATTGGTCGAATCCGGTGCGGACGATACGGGCTCGCACCTCATCGCTCAGGCGCTCACCTTCGGGCAGCAGGGCCAGCCGCTCGGGGGACTTCATCCAGTCGTCGAGATGGGCATCCGAGTCGAAGCGCACGATGGCCAGCCAGCTGTCCTGCACGCCGGGAATTGGCGGCTCGATACGGTAGCCCTGAAAACCGGGAGCCCGGGCTTGTGCCGCCGCCATGCGCCTTTCCCATTCCCGGTAGGCGCCTTCCTGGCCCGGCTTGACGCGCGTGGAGATCACCGCCGACACCGGTGCGGGCAGCACGCCGGCGCCGCCGTCCGCGATGATGTGGATGTCGTCGTTGCCTGCCAGCAGCGGCTGCGCGCCGCGCAACAGGTCCAGGCGCGTCGTCGAATGCATCCACTGCTTGGCCGCATCCATACCGGTAAATCGCTGCAGGATGGCCCAGTCGACCTGGGCGGGCGGGCTGGGCGGGATGACCTTCTGGTCGAGGAAGCCGGGGTGGCCGGCGATGGCCTGGCTCACCTTTTCCTGCCAAGCCGCGAATTCTGCGTCCTTGCCCGCGGCCACGCGCGTCTGTGTGACGATGGTGACCGGTCCTCCGGGCGGTGCGGGCTCGTTCATTGGGTAGCCTCCGTGCTGCGCACTGCGGTGCTCATGCCAGCTGGTCGAAGATGCGGTCGGGCGTGAAGGGCAGGTGCGCGAAGCGCACGCCCGTGGCGTCCTTCAAGGCATTCGCGATGGCCGGCGCCACCGGGTTGATGGCGCATTCACCTTGCGCCTTGGCGCCCAGCGGGCCGATGGTGTCGTAGGTTTCCGCGAAGAAGACCTCACTGCGCGGCGCATCGGCGAAGGCCGGGATGTGGTAGTTGCGCAGCGCGGCGTTGAGCATCTTGCCCTTGCCGTCGTAGACCATGTGCTCCGTCAGCGCCCAGCCGACGCCCATGGCGATGGCGCCATCGACCTGGCCGCGGCACTGCATCGGGTTGATCAGGCGGCCGATGTCGGCGGCGTGAACGCTGCGCAGGATGCGGATTTCGCCGGTCACGGTGTGCACGGCCAGCTTGATGCCCTGGACGTTGAACGCCGTGGTGCGCGGCGACAGGTAGGCCTTGCGCTTGGCTTCGAAGCGGTGGCTGTCCTTCATGCCGGCCGCGTGCAGCTCGGGCAGCGGGATCTTGCGGTCGCCCGAAATGGCGAAGCCTTCTTCCAGCTTCCATTCTGCGGCCTGGGTGCCGGTGTGGCGCGCCGTGTAGTCGAGGATGTTCTCCAGCAGCGCCGCCGCCGCGAGCGCGACGCCCTTGCCCGCGACCACGGTACCGGTGCTGGCGAACGTGCCGGTGTCGTACGGGGTGAGGTCGGTGTCGGCGTTGATGATCTCGACGTGGTCCGCGCGGCAGTTCAGGATGGATGCCGCGATCTGCCGATGCGAAGTGACCGAGCCGTTGCCCATTTCGGTCGATCCCACCGCCAGGTGGAAGCTTCCGTCGGCACGCATGATCATCGTGGCGCCGGAACGATGCTCGGTGGGCGGCCCGCAGTCGAGCATTGCCATCGCGACGCCGCGGCCCTGGCGCCAGCCGTCGCCCTCGGGCATCGGCAGGCCGCCTTCCGAGCCAAGGTGCTTTTCCACGATGTCCATGCACTGGTCCAGTCCGTAGCTGCCGAAATTGACATCGGATGGGTCCTTCCAGACCGATTCCATCCAGTCGCCCGGCTTCACCATGTTCAGGCGCCGGATCGTGAACGGGTCGATGCCCAGTTGGCCGGCAAGTTCGTCCATCGCGGATTCGATGGCAAAGGTGGTCTGCGAAGCGCCGTAGCCGCGAAAGCCGCCGCCCGGCATCATGTTGGTGTAGACCGCGTAGCCGTCGGCCTTCTTGTTGGCGCAGCGATAGGCCGTGAGCGGGTTACCCAGGGACGCCGCCAGCGTTTCGCTGCCGTGCGAGCCGTAGGCACCGGTGTTGGACACCACGCGCACCTCAATCGCCGTCAGCAGGCCCTCGCGCGTGGCGCCGAGCTTGACGTGGGTGGTCATCTGGTGGCGCGTCGACGCGCCGATGAACTGCTCCTCGCGCGTGAACTCCCACTTCACCGGCCGGCCGGTCTTCATGTGGGCCAGCACGCACAGGTCTTCGGACAGCATCTCCTGCTTGCCGCCGAAGCCACCACCCACCCGCTCGGTGAAGACATGCAGCCTGGTGGCGTTCAGTCCGAAGATGTAGGACAGCTTCTGGTGGGTGATGAAGGGCGCCTGCGAACTGGTGCGGACATGCATGCGGCCGTCGGCGCCGCTCCAGACGATGGAGCCATGCGTTTCCAGGTGGGCGTGCTGCACCCTCGATGTCGAGTAGGTCTTCTCGTGCACAGCGTCGGCGGCCGCCAGGCCATCCTTCACGCTGCCGACCTCGCCCTTGATGTTGACGAAGATGTTGCCCTCGGACGCGGTGCCCTTGTCGTGCAGGATGGGGGCGCCCGGTTTCATCGCTTCTTCGGGATCGAACACGGCCGGCAGTACTTCGTAGTCGATCTCGACGAGGCGGCACCCGGCTTCGGCGGCGGCTTCGGTCTCGGCCACCACGGCGACCAGGCGCTGGCCCACGAAGCGCGCGACGTCATCGAGCACGTAGGTGTCGTCCGGGTCGACCAGGTGGTCTTCGTGGGTCGCGGTGCTGAACAGGCGGCGCGGCACGTCCTCCCAGGTGAACACTGCCACGACCCCGGGATGCGCCTGTGCCTTGCTGCGGTCGATGCTGCGCAGGCGCGCGTGCGCATGGGGTGAGCGCACAACTTTCAGGTGCAGCAGGCCCTCCATCGTCACGTCCATGGTGTAGCGTGCCTTGCCGGTCACGATGGCGGGACCGAAGGGGTTGCCCAGGCTGGCGCCGCAGGCCTTCCCGGCGACGTCCTCCTGCGCGATCCGGGTGCCGTTCAGGGCGTCCGCGATGCTGCGGTAACCGGTGCAGCGGCACAGGTTGCCCTTGAGAGAGCGCGGCAGGTCGGCGCGCTGCGCATCGCTCAAGGATGCCGATGTCATGATCATTCCGGCGGTGCAGAAGCCGCACTGGAAGGCATTGGCGTCCAGGAAAGCCTGTTGCACGGGGTGCAACACGTCGCCTTGAGCAAGCCCTTCAATGGTGGTGACCTCGCGGCCCTCGGCGCGGAAGGCGGGCATCAGGCACGAGTGCACGGGCACGCCGTCCATCCACACCGTGCAGGCGCCGCAATCGCCGGCGTCGCAGCCCTTCTTGACGCCAAGTGCGCCTTGCTCGCGCAGGAAAGTCCGCAGGCATTGGCCGGGGGCAGGCTGCGCGGCGTATTCATTGCCGTTGATCTTGAAGCTCATGATTTCGCTCCGGATGACAACTCCGCGCGAATTTCTTCGGCGAAATGGCGTGTGATGTGGCGCTTGTAGGCTGGGGTGCCATTGACATCGTCGAAGTACGAACCTTCGTCAGGCAAAGCGGCTTCCAGGGCCTGAGCCAGCGCCTGGGCGCTTGCGCCGTCCGGCAGCCGCAGTTGCACCGGCCGCGGCGTGGCTGCCGTGATGGTGATCAGCATGTCGCCGCCCGCGTCGTCC
>JBDSWB010000185.1:0-11882 GCA_039926915.1 Ramlibacter sp. | reverse complement strand
GCTCCACCGTGATGAACTCGTGGCGCTGCTGCCTGGCTTCCACAAATGCCATGTGGAGGCTGACTTCCAATTCCTGGGCAATCATGAGATTTCCTTTTGCCTTGCTTTGACTGACTTGCGTACTGACTGACTGTAAATGGGTTCGACCCTGGATTACTCAACCGGTTCACTCACACACTGCAATGGATGCCCGGCCTGACGCGCCGCGTCCTGCACCTGGTCCACCTTGGTCGCGGCCACGTCCCTCGAATAGACGCCGCAGATGGCCTTCCCGTCAAGGTGGATCTTCAGCATGATCTGGGTAGCTGTCTCCCGGTCCTTGTTGAAGAACTCCTGGATCACCACGACCACGAACTCCATGGGGGTGTAGTCGTCATTGAGCATGACAACCTGGTACATCTGGGGCGGTTTGGTTTTCTGCGTCCTGCGCTCAAGCACCACCGACCCGCCGTCGTCCTCCTTCGGTCGCGTCCTGGGCGCGACTGGCGCGGGATCGGGTGGTTTACTTGCCATGAATTTGATTCTATCGGCCGCAATTTCGCACTGCAGCCTCAAGGTGAATTGGAGGCGGAATCGTCACATTCAAGCGACACGGTCGAGCGATTCGGTGGTTCATCCTGGGCACGGCACGCGGTCCTGCCACAGCGGTGCGGTGGGTTCTGGTCGCCGAAAACTTTAGTTCGTTATAAAGTTGACAGCTCCACCCGGAATCCGGGACACTTGAGTTCGTCAAGAGGGAAAACTGCAGGACGGAAGAAAATGGCGACCGGAACAGTCAAATGGTTCAATGATGCAAAGGGCTTCGGGTTCATTGAGCCCGAAGGTGGCGGGGCGGATGTGTTCGCGCATTTTTCGGCTATCGCCATGGAGGGCTTCAAGACGTTGAAGCAAGGCTCGCGCGTCACTTTCGAAATCACCGAGGGGCCCAAGGGCCAGCTCGCGCAGAACATCCTGGCCGAGGCCTCGCTCGCCCGCCCCGATGAAGCCGGCGGCCAGCCGGCCGAGCGTCAGCCCCGCCATTCGAAGGTGCGGGCGCCCCAGTTCCATGCTTCTGGCCATGGCGACCTGATCACCAAGTAGCCGCCCCGGCCCATGACAAAAGCCGCCCGAGGGCGGCTTTTGTCATGGGCCTCGAGGCTTCCTACATGTTGTCGATCATCACCTGGCCAAAGCCCGAGCAGCTGACCTGGGTGGCGCCGTCCATCAGGCGGGCGAAATCGTAGGTGACCTTCTTGGACAGGATCGACTTCTCCATCGAACTGATGATCAGGTCGGCGGCGGCCGTCCAGCCCATGTGGCGCAGCATCATCTCTGCCGAGAGGATTTCCGATCCCGGGTTGACGTAGTCCTTGCCCGCGTACTTGGGCGCGGTGCCGTGCGTGGCTTCGAACATGGCGATGGTGTCGCTCAGGTTGGCGCCGGGCGCAATGCCGATGCCGCCCACCTGGGCCGCCAGCGCGTCCGAGACGTAGTCGCCATTCAGGTTGAGGGTCGCGATCACGCTGTATTCGGCCGGGCGCAGCAGGATCTGCTGCAGGAAGGCGTCGGCGATCGAATCCTTGACGGTGATTTCCTTGCCGGTCTTCGGGTTCTTGAACTTCATCCACGGCCCGCCGTCGATCTCAACCGCGCCGAATTCCCTCTTGGCCAGCGCATAGGCCCAGTCACGGAAGCCACCCTCGGTGAACTTCATGATGTTGCCCTTGTGCACGATGGTCAGGCTGGGCTTGTCGTTGTCGATCGTGTACTGCAGGGCCTTGCGCACCAGGCGCTCGGTGCCTTCGCGCGACACCGGCTTGATGCCGATGCCGGAGGTATTGGGAAAGCGGATCTTCTTGACGCCCATCTCGTCCTGCAGGAACTTGATGATCTTCTTGGCCTTGTCGCTCTCGGCCTCGAATTCGATGCCGGCGTAAATATCCTCCGAGTTCTCGCGGAAGATCACCATGTGCGTCTTCTCGGGTTCCTTCACAGGCGAAGGCACGCCCTTGAAGTACTGGATCGGTCGCAGGCACACGTAAAGGTCGAGTTCCTGGCGCAGGGCCACGTTCAGCGAGCGGATGCCGCCGCCCACGGGCGTGGTGAGCGGGCCCTTGATGGACACCACATAGTCGCGCACCGCGTGCAGGGTTTCCTCGGGGAGCCAGACGTCCGGGCCGTAGATCTTGGTCGACTTCTCGCCGGCATAGACCTCCATCCAGTGGATCTGCTTCTTGCCGCCGTAGGCCTTGGCCACTGCGGCATCCACCACCTTGAGCATCACGGGGGTGATGTCCAGACCGGTCCCGTCGCCCTCGATGTACGGGATGATCGGCTGGTCCGGCACGTTGAGCGACATGTCGCCATTGACGGTGATTTTCTGGCCCTGGGAAGGGACTTTGATGTGCTGGTACATGGGGGAAACGTCTCCGAGGAGGGAACTGAATGGCCTGGAACTGCTTTTTTGCGCGGGCCAAAGCCTTCGAATTCTAGCTGCGATTCTGCCGGCCCCCTTTGACGGAAGGGTCGCCGTGGCGAATGGAAGCCCGCTCCCGCGGGCATTATTGTTTCCGGCTCAGGTGTCAACGGTTCCGAGGACGGCACAATCAGCCCATGAAACGAGCCATCACCGCCCTTGCTGCTTCAGCCCTTGTGCTGGGCGCCTCCCTGCGGCCCGCACTGGCCGAAGAGCCTCAAATGAACCTGCAACGCGTGACACTGTCGGCGGGCATGCACCAGATCGACACCCAGGTGGCGCAGACGCCCGACGAGCGCTCCACCGGGCTGATGTACCGCAGGAACATGCCGCAGCACGAAGGCATGCTCTTCGTCTTCGAGCAGCCCACGGTTCAGTGCTTCTGGATGAAGAACACCCTGCTGCCGCTTACCGCCGCCTTCGTCTCGGACGACGGGACAGTGGTGAATCTGGCTGACATGAAACCGCAGACCACCGACTCGCATTGCTCGGACAAGCCTGTGCGATTCGTCCTGGAGATGAACCAGGGGTGGTTCGCGAAAAAGGGCATCAAGGCCGGCTTCAAGCTCTCCGGCGCTCCGTTCCGAAAGTGAACGGGTTGCCGCAGACCGTCAACCGAAATTCTTTTCGGCGAAACCCCAGTTGACCAGCTTGTCGACGAAGGTCTCGACGTACTTGGGACGCAGGTTGCGGTAGTCGATGTAGTAAGCGTGTTCCCACACGTCGACGGTGAGCAGCGCCTTGTCGGCGGTGGTCAAAGGCGTGCCTGCTGCGCCGGTGTTGACGATGTCCACGCTGCCGTCGGGTTTCTTCACCAGCCAGGTCCAACCGGAACCGAAATTGCCGACGGCCGATTTGACGAAGGCTTCGCGGAAAGCGGCGTAGCTGCCCCATTTGCTGGCGATCGCCGCCGAGAGTGAGCCGCCAGGCTCGCCGCCGCCAGACGGCTTCATGCAGTTCCAGAAGAACGTGTGATTCCAGATCTGGGCCGAGTTGTTGTAGATGCCGCCTGAGGACTTCTTGACGATTTCCTCCAGGCTCATGCTTTCGAACTCGGTGCCCTTCTGAAGATTGTTCAGGTTGGTGACATAGGCGTTGTGGTGCTTGCCGTGGTGGAACTCCAGCGTTTCCTTCGAATAGTGCGGCGCCAGCGAATCGATCGGGTACGGCAGCGGGGGGAGTGTGTGTTCCATGGTTTTCCTATCGGGTTTGTTGGTCTGCAGATGTCGCTGATTCTAAGAACTAAATCACCCTGGCGGCGTCACGGTGAGATCAACCTCGCCATCTGCGAGGGTTGCGCGAACCGCCTGCCCAGGGCGGGTCTGCCCCACGCTGCTGATGGGCAGCCCTGCCTCGTCCTGCAGCAGCGCATAGCCCCGTCGCAGCACCAGGCGTGGGTCGAGCAGCTCCAGCCTCAGCTTTGACCGGTCCAGGAGGTTCGATGCGCGCTCCAGCCGTGTCTGCACCCCCGAACGCAGCCCGAGCAGAGATGCCTGCCACTGCCTGTCCTCTCTTTCAATTCGAGAGGCCACTGCGTAGCGCAGGCGATGGGCGCTTCGGCCCAGCTGCAACTGCTGGGCGGACATGCGGGCCAGTGGCCGCCCCAGGCGCGATGCCGTCAGGTCGAGCCGCTGTGCGCCAATGTCCAGGCGCCGCCGCACGCCGCTGCGCAAGCGCTCGTCTGCCAATGCGAGGCCGGTGAGCCAGGTGTCGCGCGGTTGCGCAGCCATTTCCGCCGCGGCCGTGGGTGTAGGCGCCCGAACGTCGGCGCAAAAATCCGCGATCGTGAAGTCGGTCTCGTGGCCGACCCCGGCAATCAGCGTCACGGGACTGCCCACGATGGCATGGGCCAGTTGCTCGTCGTTGAAGGCCCAGAGGTCTTCGATCGAGCCGCCGCCGCGCACAAGCAGGATGACGTCGATCACTCCCTGCTGTGCCAGCGGGTAGAGCTGCGTCAAGGCGCGCACCAGTTCAGCAGGCGCCTGGGTGCCCTGCACAGCCGCCGGTGCCAGGAAGACAGGGACATGGGCGGCGCGGCGGCGCAATGCGCTGACAACGTCGTGCAGCGCAGCCGCGCCAGCCGAAGTGACCACGCCGATGCCGCGAACGAAGTCAGGAATCGGCCGCTTGCGGCTCTGATCAAACAGTCCCTGGGCCTCCAGCCGTGCCTTGAGCTTCAGGAATTGCTCGAACAGCGCGCCCTGCCCGGCCCGCGACAGGCTTTCCACGATCAGTTGCAGATCGCCGCGGGGCTCGTAGACACCCACACGGCCCAGCACTTCGACCGATTCGCCATCGCGTGGCGTGAAGTCGACCAGGCCTGCAGCGCGCCGGAACATGGCACAGCGAATCTGGCCCTGCGCGTCCTTCAGCGAGAAATAGCAATGTCCGCTGGAAGCGCGTGAGAAGCCCGATATCTCGCCACGGACCGCGACAGGATTGAACCTTGCCTCGAGGGAGTCAGCAATGGCGCGGCAAAGCGCGCCGACCTGCCAGATTCGTGGCGTCAATCCTGGGGTTGCGCGTTCAGCCACCAGCAAAATCGCGGCTTCCCGAGGGACCCGCAGTTCGATTTAGTCCACAGCGGGCCGCTAGGGACTCCGGTTTCGCCCATTTCCCTGAAAACGCTGATTTTGTTGAGCAAGCAATTGATTTCATTGAGATTTTTTGTGCTCAAAATGTCATCGTTTTGTCATACCGAAGGATTGGCGCGGCTTCGCGCGGGGTGCAAGGGTATTTCTGCACAATGTTATCCACAACTTCTGTGGGTCCAGTCCTACGGCCCATCGCCGTTTTCCTGCATGCTGCGGAGTGCACGATAATCGGCCGCACCTCAGCATTCGCACTTGCGCGGAGACCTTCCCTTTGTTTTCGATCATACAAGCCGCAGGCTGGCCCATCTGGCCGCTGGTTGCCTGCTCCATCCTCGCGCTCGCCCTGGTCATCGAGCGTTTCGTCAGCCTGAAGACCGCCAAGATCGCGCCGCCCCGGCTGCTGGAGGAAGCGCTTGCCGTGTCGCGCACTTCGGTCCCGACGCCCGATGTGGTCACCCAGCTCGAGCAGAACTCGTTACTGGGAGAGGTGCTTGCCAGCGGATTTCGCGCGCTCAATTCGGACCCGCGTTGTACCGAAATGGACTTGCGGGCGACCATGGAGAACACCGGCCGGGCCGTGGCCCATCGGCTGGAGCGCTACCTGAGCGCGCTGGCCACCATCGCCTCCGCGGCGCCGCTGCTCGGCTTGCTGGGCACTGTGATCGGGATGATCGAGATCTTCGGCTCGCAGTCGCCGACAGGCGGCACCACTGGCGGCAACCCGGCCCAGTTGGCGCACGGCATCTCGGTGGCGCTGTACAACACGGCGTTCGGCCTGATCGTGGCGATCCCCTCGCTGATCTTCTGGCGTTATTTCCGGGTGCGCGTGGACGAATACCTGCTCACGCTGGAACTGTCGGCCGAACGGTTCGTGCGTCACCTCAATACGCTGCGCGGCAAATGAGGATGAGCCCCCACGCTTGTCACTGCGTGTACTGCGCTTCCCCCCGAGGGGGCTGGACCTCCTTGGGACGGCCCAGCGGAGGTCCGGCATGAATTTTCGCCCGCGCCAGAAGGATGAGCCGGAGATCAACCTGATCCCGTTCATCGACGTGCTGCTGGTGGTGCTGATCTTCCTGATGCTGTCGACGACGTACAGCAAGTTCACCGAACTGCAGCTTAAACTGCCGGTGGCCGATGCCGACGCGCAGCGCGACTATCCCAAAGAAGTCATCGTCGCCATCAGCAGCGACGGCAAGTACTCGGTCAAGGGGGTTGCGGTGCCCGGGCGCAGCGTGGAGGCCGTCGCCGCTGCGCTGAAGGACGCGGCCCAGGCGGGGCGCGACAGCGTGGTGATCATCAGCGCTGATGCGGCCGCGTCGCACCAGTCGGTCATCACGGTGATGGAAGCGGCTCGGCGCTCGGGCCTGGTCCAGATCACCTTTGCCACTCAGTCCTCGGCCCTGGCCGGGACCAAGTAGGCATGCCGCACGCGCTGCAGCGTGCGTGGCTGCGGCGCGGCCCGGTGGCCTGCCTGCTGTGGCCCTTGTCGCTGTTGTTCGGCGCGCTCGCCGCGGCACGCCGGCTGGCGTACCGGTCTCGCGTCTTGCGCACCGAGCGCCTGCCGGTGCCCGTCATTGTGGTGGGAAACGTCATTGCAGGCGGTTCGGGCAAGACGCCGATCGTCATCGCGTTGATCCAACACCTGCGCGGGCGCGGCATCGACGCGGGCGTGATTACTCGCGGGTACGGGCGCGTCACGGACGATTGCCGCGAGGTGCTGGCCGACAGCGCGCCTCTTGAGGTGGGCGACGAACCGCTGCTGGTGGCCCGCGCCAGCGGCGCGCCGGTGTTTGTCGCGGTGCAGCGCGCCGAGGCGGGACGCGCCCTGCTGGCCGCCCGGCCGCACACGCAGGTGATCGTCTGCGATGACGGCCTGCAGCACCAGGCGCTGGAGCGCGACGTCGAAATCTGCGTGTTCGACGAACGCGGCGTGGGCAACGGCTGGCTGCTGCCCGCCGGCCCGCTGCGCGAAGCGTGGCCGAAGCCGGTGGACCTTGTGCTGCAAAGCGGTGACCCGGCTGGCGTCACAGGCTTTGGAGTAGGGCGCAAGCTCGGTTCCTTGGCCCGACGCAGCGATGGACAGGAGATTGCACTCGAACTGCTGACGGACCGGCCCTTGACGGCGCTCGCGGGCATCGCCAAGCCGGAGGTTTTCTTCGCGATGCTTCGGGATCGCGGATTGCGGTTGGAGCGAACCCTGGCATTGCCCGATCACCATGACTTCTCGCTGCCCGTGCCGGGCACGGAAGGCAGCGAGCTGGTCTGCACCGAGAAGGATGCTGTGAAGCTCTGGCGAATTCGTCCCGACGCCTGGTCGGTGGCGCTGAAACTGGAGATCGACCCGCGCTTCTGGGTGGCATTCGACCGCCTGGTCGACGCAAAGTTATCATCGGCGCATGGATCCCAAACTTCTTGAGTTGCTGGTCTGCCCCGTGACCAAAGGGCACCTGGACTACGACCGCGAACGGCAGGAACTGGTGTCGCGCCCGGCGCGCCTGGCCTTCCCCATCCGCGACGGCATCCCCATCCTTCTCGAAGACGAGGCGCGCACCCTCTCCGACGAGGAACTCGACCGGCTGCCGACGCGCACTCCGCTGGCCTGAGCGGCATCCGGGAATGGGTTTCAGCGTCCTGATCCCCGCGCGGCTCGCGTCCACGCGGTTGCCCAACAAACCCCTTGCCGACATTGCCGGCCAGCCGATGGTCGTGCGCGTCGCGCAGCGCGCGCAGGCCTCTGGCGCCCAGCGGGTCGTCGTCGCGGCCGATGATGCGGTGATCGTGTCGGCATGCGAGGCGTACGGCGTGGAAGCGCTGCTCACCCGGGCTGACCACGTTTCCGGCAGCGACCGTCTCGCGGAAGCGTGCCAATTGCTGGGGCTTTCGGGCAACGACCTGGTGGTCAACGTCCAGGGCGACGAGCCCATGATGGACCCGGGCCTCGTCGACGCGGTGGCAGCGCTGCTGGATGCACGCCCCGAGGCCAGCATGAGCACGGCGGCGTACGAGATCGACAGCGTCGAAGAGTTTGTCAACACGAACGTCGTGAAAGTCGTCCTGGACGCCCAGGGCCTGGCCCTCTACTTCAGCCGCGCGACCATTCCCTGGTGGCGCGATGGATTCGCGGCGGGCATTGCGCAGTTGCCGCAGCCGCGGCCCTTACGGCACGTCGGCATCTACGGGTACCGCGCGGGGTTCCTGCGCGAGTTCCCCCGCCTCGCCCCGGCTCCGGTGGAAGCGTCGGAAGCCCTGGAGCAACTTCGAGCGCTTTGGCACGGCCACCGAATCGCGGTTCACGTCACCCGCACTGCGCCGGGTGTTGGCGTGGACACGCCCGAAGACCTCGAACGCGTTCGTGCGCTCTGGATAAGCACCCGCGCGTAAGACGGCCCAAAGGAGTCGCGTGCTATCCTTTGCGCCAATGATGCGCAACGGCTGGACGGGTGGAAACCGGCCCGCAGCGGACGCCGATTTCTAACGATCCGAGGACATCCATGAGACTGATCTTGTTGGGCGCACCCGGCGCAGGAAAGGGTACGCAGGCCGCGTTCATCTGCCAGAAGTACGGCATCCCGCAGATTTCCACCGGCGACATGCTGCGCGCCGCCGTCAAAGCCGAAACACCGCTGGGTTTGGCGGCCAAGAAGGTCATGGATTCCGGTGCGCTGGTGGGCGATGAAATCATCATCGGCCTGGTCAAGGAACGCATCACCCAGTCCGATTGTTCCAATGGATTCCTGTTCGACGGCTTTCCTCGCACCATCCCGCAGGCCGACGCCATGAAAGCGGCGGGCGTGAAGCTCGACTACGTGCTGGAGATCGATGTGCCTTTCAAGGCCATCGTCGAACGCATGAGCGGTCGCCGCTCGCACCCGGCCTCGGGCCGTACGTACCATGTCAAGTTCAACCCGCCCCGTGCCCAGGGCAGGGACGACGTCACCGGCGAACCGCTGATCCAGCGCGAAGACGACAAGGAAGAAACCGTGAAGAAGCGTCTGGAGGTCTACGCGGCACAGACGCGGCCCCTGGTCGACTACTACTCGAACTGGGCCAAGGCCGATCCGGCCAATGCGCCCCGCTACCGCGCCATCAGCGGAACGGGCACCGTTGAAGAGATCACCGGCCGTGCCTTGAAGGCCCTGGCAGGCTGACCTGCCGAAGCGCTCAGCGCATCAGCGTCAGCATCAGGGCAATCCGCGCCTTGACGGGAGACAGGCCCGCAGAGTCCGGCAAACCTCCGTCGACCCCGCCCAGAACACGGCCCTGGGCACATCGCGTAGAACGAATCACTTGAACACCGGCCGATTTCGCCCGGAGCAGTGCCGCCGCAAGTTGGTTGTGCAGCGTGCCGTTGCCGGTGCCCGCGGCCACGATTCCGTCCACACCCTGCGCGACCAGCGCGTCGACAGTGGCCGCGCTCGCGCCTGCGTAGTTCATGACAATCTCGACGCGCGGCCACAAGACTGCTCGCTCGACCTTTTTAAAGTTCTCCACAGCGCCGTCGCCGGCCGCAGGCCAGTCGTTCACCTGCCGCAACTGGCCGTTCTCCACGAAGGCGATGGGGCCGGCTTCGCCCGATTCGAATGCATCCAGCAGGTAGGGGTGTCGCTTGGCCACGTTCAAGGCTGCGTGGACCTGGCTCGCGCAGACGGCCATGACGCCACGCGCACCCGGCGTTGCGGCCACGGCGATCGCGTCGGCCAGGTTCTGCGGCCCGTCCGCGAGCAAGGCCGTGGCCGGCCTCATGGCACAGGCAAAGACGATGGGCTTGGACGGCGCGAAAACGGCCTGGAGGAAGTAAGCCGTCTCCTCCAGCGTGTCGGTGCCGTGGGTCACGACGATGCCCTGCACCTCCGTTTGCGCCAGCCAATGGGCGCAGCGAAGGGCCAGGTCGCGCCAGATTTCGAAGCTCATGTCCTTGCTATCGACCTGCGCCACCTGCTCGGCGGTGACGTCAAAGCCATCCAGGCCTGGAACGGAGCTCAGCAGGTCTTCCACGCCCAGCTGCGCGGCACTGTAGCCCAAAGTGTCGTGTGCGTTCGCGGCGGTTCCGGCAATGGTTCCGCCCGTGGCCAGGACAACTATTTTGTTGCGAGTCACTTGCACACTTTCCAAAACTGTTTAAAAATACAGGTACTGGGTATTAAGCCAGTGGAGTCACCACCATGTTCGATGCGCCCAAGCTCACCGCCCGCCAGCAACAGATTCTGGACCTGATCCAGAGCGCCATCGCGCGCACCGGCGCACCGCCCACACGCGCGGAAATCGCCACGGAACTCGGCTTCAAGTCCGCCAACGCAGCCGAGGAGCACCTCCAGGCGTTGGCCCGCAAGGGCGTGATCGAACTCGTCAGCGGCACCTCGCGTGGCATCCGCCTGCGCAGCGAGGCCCTGAGGCAGATCAACGAGTCGCGCAACAAGCAGTTCTCGTTGCCGCTGCAAAGCCTGGCCCAGCTCGCGCTACCGCTCATCGGACGGGTCGCGGCAGGTTCGCCGATTCTCGCGCAGGAGCACGTGGATCAGACCTATTACGTCGAGAGCAGCCTGTTCCAGCGCCGGCCGGACTACCTGCTCAAAGTGCGTGGCATGTCCATGCGCGACGCCGGGATCATGGACGGCGACCTGCTCGCTGTGCAGGCCACCAAGGAAGCAAAGAACGGGCAAATCGTCGTCGCGCGTTTGGGCGACGACGTCACGGTGAAGCGCTTCCGTCGCAACAAGCACCTGATCGAGCTGCATGCGGAGAACCCCGACTACCCCACGATCGTGGTGGAGCCGGGTGAACCGTTCGAGATCGAAGGGCTCGCGGTGGGCCTGATCCGCAACACCATGCTCATGTGAGCGTGGCTTCCTGCCCAGGTGGCGGGCGTACGGCGCGTTCTGCGTCATCACCCTGTGGCAGTTCCGCCGTTCCCAATCCTGCCTGTGTTCAAGCTCTGAAGTTCAAGGAGAGTCGCATGGGAATCGCGCTATTCACACTCGGCGGGATGCTCGCCCCGTTCCACCAAATGGTGGCCTGGTTCGCACGGCCGCAGCCGCGTGCCACGCGCACGGCCAGCCCTCGGCCGGCGCCTGTCCAGGTCGTCCAGCCGGCCCGGGCGGCAAAGGTGCCGCGGGCGCGGGTCAACGCCCGGCGGCCATTGCGCGTGGTCCGCGTGGTCGATGTGACCGGCGCTTCGGCAAGCGCGGGTCGAATATTCATGTCGGGCCGAATGGCCGATGTTTGCGCCGAGCTCGACCGCCTTGCCGCCCTGGAAGCGGGTTATGCCGCGGCTGCTGCGCCGGCCAGGTAGTCGGCCTTTCCCAGCTCGACGCCGTTGTTGCGCAGGATTGCATACGCCATCGTGGTGTGGAAGAAGAAGTTGGCCAAGGCCCAGTGCTTGAGGTAGGCCTCGCAGTTGAACGTGCGGGTCTTGTCCTTGCCGATCGGGATGGTGATTTCCTTTTCTTCCGTGCCGTCCATCTTTTCGGCGGGGACGCTGGCGAGGAAGTCCACGGTCTTCTGGATGCGCGCCTTCAGCTCGGCAAAGGTGGTTTCGGCGTCCTCGAACTTCGGCGCCTCCACTCCGGAAATGCGCGCGATGCCGTTCTTGGCCGCGTCGCAGGCAATCTGAATCTGGCGCGTGAAGGGCAGCATGTCCGGTGCCAGGCGGAACTGCAGCAGCGCATTCGGGTCGATTTTTCTCGCCTCGACATGGGCCTGCCCCTTGTCGAGGATATGGCTGAGATTGGCCAGGGTGGACTTGAACACCGGAAGGCTGGCGGAAGACATGGAAATCGTCATGGAATGAGCTCCTGTTAACAGAACGAAAGTCGCGATGCTAACTGGGAGTG
>JBDSWB010000184.1:0-17753 GCA_039926915.1 Ramlibacter sp. | reverse complement strand
CGGCGCATCCTGCAGGGCATGGGCGCCGAGGTGATCCACCTGGGCCACAACCGCAGCGTCGACGATGTCGTCACCGCCGCCTTGCAGGAAGACGTGCAGGGCATCGCCATCAGTTCCTACCAGGGCGGCCACGTCGAATATTTCAAGTACATGGTGGACCTGCTCAAGTCGCGCGGTGGCGAGCACATCCAGGTGTTCGGCGGCGGCGGCGGCGTGATCGTACCGCCGGAAATCCGCGAGCTGCAGGCCTACGGCGTGACGCGCATCTACAGTCCCGAGGACGGCCAGCGCATGGGCCTGGCCGGAATGATCGGCGAGATGGTGATGCGCTGCGACAAGGACATCAGCGGCTTCGCTCCAAAGAACGTGAAGGCGATCCAGGGCCATGGCGAAATGAACTGGCGCGCCCTCGCGCAGCTGGTCACCGCGCTGGAAAACGGCCGGGCCGAGCCGAAGCTCATGGAATCGGTGCGGGCCGATGCGGCGACGCGATCCATCCCCGTGCTGGGCATTACCGGCACCGGCGGCGCGGGCAAGTCGTCCCTCACCGACGAGCTGATCCGCCGGTTGCGCCTGGACCAGGGCGATGCCTTGCGCATCGCCGTCATTTCCATCGACCCGTCTCGCCGCAAGAGCGGCGGCGCCCTCCTCGGCGACCGGATCCGCATGAACGCGATCGGTCCGTGGAGTGCAAAAAGTGCCCCCACGATTGCCCCAGCTAAGACGGCGCTGCCCCCCGAGGGGGCACTCCCCGGCTTGGGGCGGCCCGGCGCCGGGGGCCCGCGCGTGTTCATGCGTTCCCTCGCCACGCGGGACTTCGGCAGCGAAATTGCCGCGGCCCTGCCCGACGTGATCACCGCCTGCAAGGCCGCGGGGTTCGACCTGATCGTGGTCGAGACTTCAGGCATCGGCCAGGGCGACGCCGCCATCGTGCCGCTGGTCGACGTTCCGATGTATGTCATGACGCCCGAATTCGGCGCCGCCAGCCAGCTCGAGAAGATCGACATGCTTGACTTCGCGGAGTTCGTGGCGATCAACAAGTTCGACCGCAAGGGCGCGCTTGATGCGCTGCGCGACGTCGCCAAGCAGGTCCAGCGCAACAAGGAAGCCTGGGGCAAGCGGCCCGATGAGATGCCGGTGTTCGGCACCATGGCCGCTCACTTCAACGACGATGGCGTCACGGCGCTGTATCAAGCCCTGAAGCCTCGCCTGGCCGAACTGGGCCTCCAACTCAAGGACGGCAGCCTGCCGGCCGTGAACGTGCGCCACAGCACCCACCAGACGCCGGTGGTGCCGGCGGCCCGCACGCGCTACCTGGCCGAGATCAGCGACACCGTGCGCGACTACAAGAAGCGCTCGCGGGAGCAGTCGAAGCTGGCCCGTGAAATCCAGCAGCTGAAGGAGGCGGCGCGGATGCTCAAGCTTGACAAGCCGGACCGCGCCCCCGCCGCCGAAGCCTCGCTCGACCTGGCCGCCCAGCGCCTCTCGCGCATGGACCGCGACTGCCTTCACCTCCTGAAGCAGTGGCCCGAGATGCAACAGGCCTACTCGGGCGACGAATACGTGGTGAAGATCCGCGACAAGGAAATCCGCACCGCTCTGACCACCAAGTCGCTTTCGGGTACCACCATACGCAAGGTCAGCCTGCCGCAGTACGAAGACCACGGCGAAATCCTGAAGTGGCTGATGCTGGACAACGTGCCCGGCAGCTATCCTTACACTGCCGGCACCTTTGCTTTCAAGCGCGAGGGTGAGGACCCGACCCGCATGTTCGCGGGCGAAGGCGACGCCTTTCGCACCAACAAGCGCTTCAAGCTGCTGAGCTCGGGCATGCCGGCCAAGCGCCTGTCCACCGCGTTCGACTCGGTCACGCTGTACGGCAACGACCCCGACCCGCGCCCCGACATCTACGGCAAGGTGGGCAACTCCGGCGTTTCCATCGCCACCCTGGACGACATGAAGGTGCTGTACGACGGCTTTGACCTTTGCAGCCCCAGCACGTCGGTCTCGATGACCATCAACGGGCCGGCGCCCACCATCCTGGCGATGTTCATGAACACCGCCATCGACCAGAATTTGGAGAAGTTCAAGGCGGACAACGGCCGCGAACCCACCGACACCGAGGCCGCCAAGATCCGCGAATGGGTGCTGGCCAACGTTCGCGGCACCGTGCAGGCCGACATCCTGAAGGAAGACCAGGGCCAGAACACCTGCATCTTCTCCACCGAGTTCAGCCTGAAGGTGATGGGCGACATTGCCCAGTACTTCGTGCACCACAACGTCCGCAACTTCTACTCGGTGTCGATCTCGGGGTACCACATCGCCGAGGCCGGCGCCAACCCGATCAGCCAGCTGGCCTTCACACTGTCCAATGGCTTCACGTTCGTCGAGGCGTACCTGGCGCGCGGCATGCATGTCGACGACTTCGCGCCCAACCTCTCCTTTTTCTTCTCCAACGGCATGGACCCGGAATACACCGTGATGGGCCGCGTAGCGCGTCGCATCTGGGCGGTGGCGATGAAAGAGAAATACGGCGCCAACGAGCGCAGCCAGAAGCTCAAGTACCACATCCAGACCTCCGGGCGCAGCCTGCACGCGCAGGAGATCCAGTTCAACGACATCCGAACCACGCTGCAGGCGCTGATCGCGATTTACGACAACTGCAACTCGCTGCACACCAACGCCTTCGACGAGGCGATCACCACGCCGACCGAGGACAGCGTGCGGCGCGCGATGGCGATCCAGCTCATCATCAATCGCGAGTGGGGCCTGGCGAAGAACGAGAACCCCAGCCAGGGCAGCTTCATCATCGAGGAGCTCACGGAACTGCTGGAAGAAGCGGTGCTGGCCGAGTTCGAGCGCATCGCCGAGCGGGGCGGGGTACTCGGCGCGATGGAAACCGGCTACCAGCGCGGCCGCATCCAGGACGAGTCCATGCACTACGAGATGCTCAAGCACACCGGCGAGCTGCCGATCGTCGGCGTCAACACCTTCCGCAACCCGCACGGCGATGCCGTCCAGGACAAGCTGGAGCTCGCGCGCTCGACCGAGGAAGAGAAGCAGGGCCAGCTTGCGCGGCTGGAGGACTTCCACACCCGAAACGCCGCAGAGGCGCCGCACGTGCTCAAGCGTCTGCAGCAGGCCGTCATCGAGGACCGCAATGTATTCGAGGTGCTGATGGACGCGGTGCGCGTGTGTTCGCTCGGCCAGGTGACGCACGCGCTGTTTCAGGTCGGCGGCCAATACCGGCGGAACATGTGATTTCGCCTAACGTTAACCCGTACCAGTCAGTCTTCTGACGGGCCCGCAGAAGCGGGCGCCTGTTCATCCAGCGTGTCATCCATGTGATTGGCCGCGACCGCCCAAAGCGCTAACCTGCGTCCTCCAACCCGAGGACAGCCAACATGAACGAACTCTTTTCACTCCAGGGCCGCACTGCGCTGGTCACCGGTGGCTCGCGCGGCATCGGCCGCATGATCGCCAAGGGCTTTCTCACCCAGGGCGCCCGCGTCTACATCTCGTCGCGCAAGGCCGCCGCCTGCGAGGACACGGTGAAGGAACTGTCGGCGTTGGGCCCGTGTTTTGCGCTGCCGGCCGACGTGTCGACCGTCGACGGCGCTCGCGCTCTGGCTGCGGCCTACGCGGTCCGGGAAACGTCGCTGGACATCCTGGTCAACAACGCCGGCGCGGCGTGGGGCGAGTCGTTCGGCACCTTCCCGGAGAAGGGCTGGGACAAGGTGATGGACCTCAACCTCAAGTCGCCGTTCTTCCTCACCCAGGCCCTGCATGAACTCCTCAGCGCCGCCGGCCGGGCGCGGCCGGCCAAGGTGATCAACATCGCATCCATCGACGGGGTCTCGGTCAACCCCCAGGAAACCTATTCCTACGCCGCCAGCAAGGCGGGCCTGATCCACCTGACCAAGAGGATGTCGCTGCGCCTGGCCAAGGACAACATCATGGTCAGCGGCATTGCGCCGGGCGCGTTCGCGTCGGACATGAATCGCGACGCCCGGGACCATGGCGACGAGGTGGCCCGGCGCATCCCCGCCGGACGGATCGGCACGGACGAAGACATGGCCGGCGTGGCCATTTACCTGGCCTCGCGCGCCGGTGACTATGTGGTGGGAGAAACCATCGTCGTCGACGGCGGCGTCACGCTCGCTCGCGGCTAGGCTGCCGACAGCCCCGCGAGCGAGTAGTTCTGCGGGCCGCGGCTGGCGATCTTGATGGCGCCCACGCGATTGCCGAGATCGGCGCAGCGCGCCAGCGGCCAGCCTTGTTCGAGCCCGAAAAGCAGCGCACCGCGCCAGGCGTCGCCGCAACCGGTCGGATCGACCACCTGGCTGGCCTGCACCGGTGCAACAGCGGTCCTTTTCCCGTCGATCCAGACTTCGCAGCCTTCCCCGCCCAGCGTCACCACCAGCCCCTTCACGCGGCGCGAAATGTCCGCGCTGCTCCATCCCGTGCGGTCGCTCAGCATCTTGCCTTCGTAGTCGTTCACGGTGACCCAGGTCGACTGGTTGATGAAGCGGGCCAGCTCCTCGCCGTTGAACATGGGCAGGCCCTGCCCTGGATCGAACACGAAGGGAATGTCCGCGGCCTTGAACTGCTCGGCATGCTGGAGCATCGCGTCCCGCCCGTCAGGCGAGATGATGCCCAGCTTGACGTCGCCGCGGCGTTCGATGCGCGTCACATGCGCCTGCATCATGGCGCCCGGATGGAAGGCGGTGATCTGGTTGTTGTCGCGGTCGGTCATGATCATCGCCTGCGCCGTGTACTCGCCGGTGACTTCACGAACGAATTCCGTGCTGATGCCCTGCGCGCGCAGCCGCTCGACGTAGCCGGCGCCGTCGCTGCCCACTGTGGCCATCGGCAGCGGCTGGCCGCCGAGTGACTTGAGCGCATACGCGATGTTGCCGGCGCAGCCGCCGAAGTCGCGACGCAGCGACGGCACCAGGAACGACACGTTGAGGATGTGCAGCTGGTCGGGCAGGATCTGCTCCGAAAAACGCCCCTCGAACGTCATGATCGTGTCGAAGGCAAGGGAACCACAGATGACTGCAGGCATGGAAATCTCTTTCTAACATCACGGATAGAAGGCGAGCAAACGGTAGCCCGCGATGCGGCCGTTGACGCCGCCGGCGGCCAGGGCCATCGAGCCGGACCATTCCGAGCCCGGCGCGATGGTGCCGGGGCCCGGGTTGGCGAACTCGGACGGCATGAGGACGCGGCGGACGATTGCCTGGTCCTGCCCGTCAGTCAGCGTGAGCTCGAGCGCGGGCAGCGCGACCTGCGTGGCCGCCTGGTTTTTCACGGTGACGTTCAGCCGGTAGGCGTCGCCACGCAGCTTGTTGAAGGATGAGCTGTCGATGGCGATCGCGTCGATCTGCCGGGGCGCGCCGATCGTACACTTCAGGGGCTCGCAAAGCCGGGCCAGCCACGGCCGCAATCCAGGCTCGACGACGGCAAGCCGGTCGCGATTGTGGATCGCCACTTGCGCCGAGAGCAACGCGCCAAACGCGAGCAGGACCAGGAACATCAGAACGCGCACGGAGGGCCGGCTCCAGAAGGCCTTTCGCTGGGCCAGTTGCACGAAAGCCAGATCGTCCAGCTCCGGCTCGGGTTCCGGCGCGGGCCGGGGTTCGCTGCGCTGCGGCGGTTCCACCAGGCCGCCGTTTTCCTGGCGTCGCAGCTCAAAAGGCCGGTCCAGCGGGTGCTCCGCCAGGGCCAGCGCTTCGGCCGCGAGCTGCTCGGAGTCCGGCGCTTCCGACGGCGCACCTTCGCCCACTTCGGTGTTCAGCGACGACTCGAATCCCACCGATTCGGCCGCGCCGACAGGCCGGGCCGTCTTGCCGTCGGCTGCCGACAGGGGATCGGGCTGGGTGATGGGCGTATCCCCCTGCAGGTGCGCCGTGGCGTCGAACACCTCTGCGCAATGGCCGCAGCGCACCCAGCCTTCGGAGATCTTGAGTTGATCGGGCACGACTTTGAACAACGTCCCGCAGGCGGGGCAGCGCGTGATCAGGCTCATGTGCCAGCGATTGTAGCGAGGCGACCCGCGCTGGCGGGGGTCAGAGCGTGGCCGTCAGGAGGACCCAGCCGTCCTGCGAGTCGGCCACGTCCAGTACGGCATGCGGGGCATACACCGCCTTCAGTTCTTCGGTCTGGCGCTCCAGGACGCCGGCCAGCACCAGCGAGCCGCCTGGCGCAACCAGCGAGCACAGCAGGGGCGCGAGGATCTTGAGCGGTGTCGCGAGGATGTTCGCAAGCACTGTCTGGTAGGAGCCGGTCGCTTCAGCCGGCAGGCCCGCATTCAGTCGCACGTTATTGGCCTGCGCATTGGCGGACGTCGACTGCACGGCGGCTGGATCGATGTCCACTGCGTCGATCTCCGCCGCGCCGAACCGCGCCGCGCCAATCGCGAGGATGCCCGAGCCGCAACCGTAGTCGAGCACGCGCTGGCCCTGCGGCGCGTGCTGCGCGATCCAGCGCAGGCACATGCGGGTGGTGGGGTGCGTGCCGGTGCCGAACGCCAGGCCCGGGTCGAGCCGGATGATCTGGCACGCCTGCGCCGGCGGCTCATGCCAGGTCGGGACGATCCAGAATTCCGGCGTGATCTCCACCGGCGCGAACTGCGACTGAGTCAGTCGCACCCAGTCCTGGTCAGGCACCGGCGTGATGCCCAGCAACCGGCAACCGGAAAAGAAGTCCTGGGCCTGCAACAACCGGGACGCTTCCTGGGCTTCGAACTCTGTCGCGAAAAGGGCAAGCACGCGCGAGCGCTGCCAACCTTCCTTGGGCGGGGGCATGCCCGGCTCGCCAAACAGGGCGCGCTCGGCATCGGTCTGCGCGTCGGCGTCCTCGACCGAGACGCTCAGCGCATCGAGCACGTCCAGCGCTTCGCTGAGGGCTTCCACACGCTCCTCGGGACAGAGCAGGCCGAGCTCAAACATGAGGGCGGTCAAGTCTCCGCCGGGCCGCCCCAAGGAGACTTGGGCCCCCTCGGGGGGCAGAGCAGCAGCGCAGCCGCAAACGTGGGGGCCACATCAGCGCTTGTGCTGGGACAGCCACTCTTCGAGGTAGTGGATGTTGGTGCCGCCATCCATGAACTTGGCGTCGACCATGAGTTCCCGGTGGAGCGGGATGTTGGTGTTGATGCCTTCGACCACCGTCTCAAGCAGCGCCGTACGCATGCGGGCCAGCGCCTGTTCGCGCGTATCGCCATGGACAATGATCTTTCCGATCATCGAGTCGTAGTTAGGTGGAACGAAGTAGTTGGTGTAGACGTGCGAATCGACCCGCACGCCAGGCCCGCCCGGCGCGTGCCACATGGTGATGCGGCCCGGGGAAGGGACGAACTTGTACGCGTCTTCGGCGTTCACCCGGCACTCGATCGCGTGACCGCGCAGCACGATGTCGCGCTGGGCGAAAGGCAGCTTCTCACCGGCGGCCACCATGATCTGCGTCTTGACGATGTCGATGCCGGTGATCAATTCGGTGACGGGGTGCTCCACCTGCACCCGGGTGTTCATCTCGATGAAGTAGAACTCGCCGTTCTCGTAGAGAAACTCGAAGGTGCCCGCGCCGCGGTAGCCGATGCGCTTGCACGCCGCCACGCAGCGCTCTCCGATCTTCTCGATCACCTTGCGCGGAATGCCGGGGGCCGGCGCCTCCTCGATGACCTTCTGGTGACGGCGCTGCATCGAACAGTCGCGCTCGCCCAGGTACACGCCGTTCTTGTGCTTGTCGGCTAGGACCTGAATCTCGATGTGACGCGGGTTCTGCAGGAATTTCTCCATGTAGACCGCCGGGTTGCCGAAGGCGGCGCCGGCCTCGGCCTTGGTCATCTGCACCGCGTTGATAAGCGCCGCTTCGGTGTGTACCACCCGCATGCCGCGGCCACCGCCGCCGCCGGCGGCCTTGATGATCACTGGGTAGCCCACGGCCTTGGCCGTGCGGCGGATCAGCACCGGGTCGTCCGGAAGTTCGCCTTCGGAGCCGGGCACGCAAGGCACGCCCGCCTTGATCATGGCCTGCTTGGCCGCGACCTTGTCGCCCATGATGCGGATCGACTCCGGCGTGGGCCCAATGAACTGGAAGCCGCTCTTCTCGACCCGCTCGGCGAAGTCGGCGTTCTCGGAGAGGAAGCCGTAACCGGGGTGGATGGCCTCTGCATCGGTCACTTCGGCTGCCGAGATAATGGCCGGCATGTTCAGGTAGCTCTGGGCCGACGGTGCGGGGCCGATGCAGACCGCCTCTTCCGCCAGTTTGACGTACTTGGCTTCGCGGTCTGCTTCGGAATACACCATGACCGCTTTGACTCCCAGCTCACGGCAGGCGCGCTGGATCCTCAGTGCGATTTCGCCTCGATTGGCGACGAGAATCTTCTTGAACATGAGTGGGCGCTCACCTGAACATCAAGCAACCACAAACAGCGGCTGTCCATATTCCACTGCCTGACCGTTTTCGCAAAGAATCTGGGTGATGATGCCGCCCTTGTCCGTTTCGATCTCATTGAGGATCTTCATGGCCTCGATGATGCAAACCGTCTCGCCTTCCTTGATCTGGCTGTTCAATTCGACAAAGGGCTTGGCGCCGGGACTGGAGGAGCGGTAGAAGGTGCCCACCATCGGCGACTTCACGACATGCCCGGCAGGCGCTTCGACCGGGGCCGGCGCAGGCGGAAGCGGACTGGCCGAGACGGCCGGCAGCGGTGCGGCCGCTGCGAAGGCGGCGGACGAGTGTCCTGGCTGAACCATGGCACCCCCACCCTTGACGATTCGAACCTTTCCTTCTGCTTCTGTGATCTCGAGTTCAGAAACGTTGGATTCGGACACCAGGTCGATCAACGTCTTGAGTTTGCGCAGGTCCATGTACTCTCCAAGGCATGCAAACGAAAGGAACGCGAATTTACAGCAAAATTCGCTTACTTTCGATTTCTGCCATCATTTTTAGTTTATTTTCTATTTTGGACTTGACAGCTCTCAGAGAAACGCAAAGGACGCAGGGTTAGGTGAGCAACGCCCATTGGGCCAGATCTTCCTCGCGGACGCGGCCCATTCTACGCTGCGCGATTTTGCCCGAGGCACCCAAGACGACCGTGAAGGGAAGGCCACCGCTCGGATTGCCCAGTGACTTGGACAGGTCCGTCCCTCCGAATCCGGCCATGCCGATTGGAAAACTGACCGGGTTGCGTTGCAGGAAGGTCCGCACGGCACTGGGCTGGTCGATCGCCAAACCAATCACTTGCCACTTCTTGCCAGCATTATGCCGATAGAACGCATCGATTAAAGGCAACTCCTCAATGCAGGGCGGGCACCAGGTGGCCCAGAAGTTGACCAGCAGCGGCTTGCCTCGCAAGCTTTGCATCGACAGGCTGCCGCCGGCGGGTGTGTCGAAAGTCAGCGGCCATAGGGCTGACGCAAGGTCGCCTGGTCGCTCTTCCACCCTGAATTTCCACCATGCCGCACCTGCCCCCGCGAGCGCTGCGGCGCCGGCCACGCCGGCGTAAAGCAGCCGCCGACGGCGCGCCGCATCGGCGGCGATGGAGAGATCGGTCGGGCTGGTCATAGCCCCCCATTCTCCAACAACGCACGGACAGCGGCCAGGTCGCCCCGCGGCGCGCGGCCTTGCGAGTCTCGCTTCAGTGCTCCCCGCAGGTCGTCGTGGTCGTAGATCATCATGTGAACGCCGATCGGCTCTCCCAGTTCGGGGCTCATGCAGGACAAGCTCAGGGCTTCAACCGATTCGCCATTGAAGCCGGTCACAGTACGTGCCTGGTAGTCCGCACCGTTGTCGATCATCGCGAGTTCCGCCGACTTCGGGTCGTCGCAGAACAGCTGGATGTAAATGTCCGACAGACGCGTCGCGGTACCTTTCCAGACCGCGCCGGCCAAGTAAGGCCGGAAAGCGCCCATGCGCTCCATCCAGGTGACGGCGAGCCGGCGCAGCGCCTCGAGTTCCGCCGGCTGCGTGTCGGCGCAGAACAATTCGATGTACTCGCGTACGGCCTCCTCGACTGCTTCGTTGTCCGGCAGCGCCGATCGGGCGCTCAAGCCGAGTTGCCTGACCGCCCGGCGCTTGGCCGGCCCGTATTCGAGGCCCTCTTCCACCACCATGCGCGCCGCCGTTGCGGCGATCTCCGGTTTTGCGCTGTCCATGCAGGGACATTCTGCATTGATTCGCCCTGCCCTCCCCCGTACAGTTCCTTCCAACCCCTGGAGGCTCCATGCAAAGCACGATGATGAATGTCCCGCTGTCGCTCAATCACTTGCTGGAGCGAGCCGGCAAGCTGTTCGCGGCGAGCGAGATCGTGTCGAGGCTGCCCGACAAAACGCTGCGGCGACACTGTTTCGGCGAGTTCTACCGCCGTACGAGGTCGCTGGCGGCCGCGCTGCAGGCGCTGGGCCTGAACAAGGGCGATCGGGTGGCGACGCTGTGCTGGAACCATCATGCGCACCTGGAGTGCTATTTCGGCATCCCGGCTGCGGGCGGCGTGATGCACACACTGAACCTGCGCCTGTCCCCCGATGAGATCGGCTGGATTGCCGGCAACGCCCAGGACCGCTTCCTCGTCGTCGACGATGTGCTGCTTCCCCTGTATCGGCAGTTCGCCCACCTGCATCGCTTTGAAAAGGTCATCGTGTTTCCATTTTCGGGGGCTGCAGTTCCGGTCGAATGCGAAGACTACGAACAGCTGCTGGCGGCGGCAGACCCCGACACTTTCGAATATGCGGCGCACGACGAGAACGACCCGGTCGCCATGTGCTACACCTCCGGCACCACCGGTCGTCCCAAAGGAGTCGTGTACTCGCACCGCTCAACGATTCTGCACACGCTGGTCGCCAGCTTGGGCGACTTCTGGGGATTGCGCGGAACGGACGTGGTTCTGCCCGTCACGCCGATGTTCCACGCCAACAGCTGGGGCATGCCGTATGGCGCCGTGATGATGGGCGTGAAGCTGGTCTTCCCCGGACCGCACCTCCATCCGGACGACCTGCTGGACCTGATGCAACTCGAGCCCCCGACGCTGTCGCTGGGTGTGCCCACGATCTGGATGAGCCTGATCCAGACCTACGACGCGGCGCAGGAACCGGGATCGACCAACCACGGCCGATGGAAACTGCCGCGCGGCATGAAGTCGCTGGTTGGTGGTGCCGCCGTCCCCGAAGCACTGATCCGCGCTTTCGACCGCCACGGCATCTGGATCCTGCAGGGCTGGGGCATGACGGAGACTTCGCCGGTGTGCACGATTTCCTACCCGCGCGCCGAGCTGCGCGATGCGGACGCCGACGAGCGTTACCGGCGGGCAGCAATGGCCGGTGTGCCGGTGCCGCTCGTCGATCTGCGCGTGCGCGCCGATGAGGGCGGCGACCAGCCCTGGGACGGCAAGAGCGTCGGCGAAATCCAGGTGCGCGGCCCTTTCATCACGTCCAGCTACCACCATGTGGCCCCCGAAGCCGAAAAGTTCACCGCGGACGGCTGGCTGCGCACCGGCGACGTGGCCTCGGTCGATCCGCTGGGTTTCGTGAAGATCTCCGACCGCACCAAGGACCTGATCAAGTCCGGCGGCGAGTGGATCAGTTCGGTCGACCTGGAAAACGCGATCATGGCCCACCCCGCCGTGGCGGAAGCCGCGGTGATCGCCGTTCCCGACGAGAAGTGGAGCGAACGGCCGCTGGCCTGTGTCGTGTTGCGGCCCGGCCAGTCGGCGTCGGCCCAGGACATTGCGGCGCTCCTGGCCCGGTCCGGATTCGCGAAGTGGCAGTTGCCCGACCGCTATGAGTTCATCGACGCGGTGCCGCGAACTTCGACCGGCAAGTTCTGGAAAATGAAGCTGCGGGAGCGCTTTCCGAAGTAGCGGGTCCGCCCGGGCGGCGCGGGGCCGCTACGATAATCCCGCGATGCATATTCACATCCTCGGCATCTGCGGCACCTTCATGGGGGGACTGGCCGCGCTTGCCCGCGAAGCTGGTCACAAGGTCACTGGCTGCGACGCGGGCGTCTACCCCCCGATGAGCGACCAGCTGCGCGGCCTGGGCATCGAGTTGATCGAAGGATTCGGCGCCGACCAGCTTGCGCTCGCGCCGGACGTCTGGGTGGTCGGCAACGTGGTCTCGCGCGCGCGAATGCCGGACGGCACGCCGCGTTACCCGTTGATGGAAGCAATCCTCGACGCGGGCCTGCCCTACACGAGCGGCCCGCAGTGGCTGTCCGATCAGGTGCTGCGGGGGCGCCACGTGCTCGCTGTGGCGGGCACGCACGGCAAGACCACCACCACTTCGATGCTGGCGTGGATCCTCGATCAGGCAGGGCTCCAGCCCGGTTTCCTGGTCGGCGGCGTGCCGACCAACTTCGGTGTCTCGGCGCGGCTGGGCAACCTGCGCGAGGGCGAGTCCGGCACTCACGCCTTCGCGCCTTTTGTCATCGAGGCGGACGAATACGACACAGCGTTCTTCGACAAGCGCAGCAAGTTCGTCCACTACCGCCCCCGCACCGCCGTTTTGAACAACCTGGAATTCGATCACGCGGACATCTTCAACGACCTGCAAGCTATCGAGCTTCAGTTTCATCATCTCGTTCGCACCGTGCCGTCGAGCGGGCGCATCGTCTTGAACGGCCTCGAAGAGAGCCTGGACCGCGTGATGCACATGGGCTGCTGGAGCGAGGTGCGCAGCTTCGGGGCGGCGGTGAGCGATTTCTCGGCACAAGGTGAGCCGGACGACTTCTCGGTGCTGGAACGCGGCAACGATGCGGCCCGGGTAACCTGGGAGCTCTCAGGGGTGCACAACCAGCTCAACGCCCTGGCAGCCATCGCCGCGGCACAGCATGTCGGCGTCGCGCCAGCCGTTGCGGCAGCGGCGCTCGGTGATTTTCGTAACGTCAAGCGCAGGATGGAGATTCGGGGCACGGCCAACGGCATCACCGTCTACGACGACTTCGCGCATCACCCGACCGCCATCCGCACCACGCTCGATGGCCTGCGGCGCAAGGCCGGCTCGTCGAGGATCCTGGCGGTCTTCGAGCCCCGCAGCAACACCATGAAACTCGGCGCGATGCGCTTGCAGCTGCCTTGGTCGCTGGAGCAGGCCGACCTGGCGTTTTGCCATGCCGCGGGCCTCGACTGGGACCCTCGAGAAGCCCTGGCGCCACTAGGCGTTCGCGCAAAAGTGGCTCATTCCATCGACGAATTGCTGGCGCAGGTCAAGGTGACTGCGCGGCCGGGCGACCATGTGCTGTGCATGAGCAACGGTAGTTTCGGCGGCATCCACGACAAGCTGTTGCAGGCCTTGGCCGGCGCAACCTAGTTCGCGGATGCTCCTCGAGATTGAGCTGTAGTCCGTGCTCGGTCGGCAGGCCAGCGCCCACCTTCAGGTTGCCGTCGGGCATGACCTTCACCCTGGCGCCCGTTCACCCACCACGCATCGGCATCCCCCAAGGCGCGCACCCGCCATCGTGGAACACCGGGCGGGCGCTCGAGCGCCGCTTGAAGTTCGGCAAGTTGGTGCGGGGCGAAGCCGGACATGCCCAGCCAAAGCACGGGCTGCTCGGAAACCTCATGATCCGGATCGCTCCCAGACGACAAATCACTCTCCCGGACCCCGGAGTGGGGTGCAGGCATCATGTTTTGGCAGAGAGATTTATCCACCCCCCAATTGGGGAGCAATCGTCCAATCAGTTCGGCCGCAGGGGCGCCGGGGCCGTGAGGTCAGCGGCCGCCACGTCCTTGCGCAGGCGATGCGAAGGCGGCATGGAGTCAGGTCCCGTGAAGGGAATGCTGTGGTTCTGGCTGATTCCGGAGTCCGCGTCCTGCGGTTGGCGGGCCATTGAACCGGCTGCGGCGCGCTTGGCATTGGTCGTGATCGCACCCACGAAATAGAGCGCCGCGAGGTCGCGAGCCAGCGCCGCTTCGCCCAAGCCCGTGCTTTGCTGAAGTGTCTTGAAATTGGTGGGAGCACCGGCCAGTTCGCGCATCAGCAGCAGGTGCGCGTCCGTGAGGAGGCGCTGCGACAGCCGGGGCGGCCGCCGGAAGTAGATCGGCTCGATGTAGTAACGCTTGGGCAGGACATCCCGAAGTGTCCGCATGGCGAATTGCCACATCAGCGCAGTGAGGCTGCTGCGCGCGAAATGTTCCGGGACCGGGACGCCGGTGGCCGGAAGCCGCTGCCACATCGCGTGCTCGAAATCAGCGATGGTGGCGGTCGGCAGGACGCCGCAGTCGCCCCGCATGTTCACCACGGCGATCAGCACGCCATTGGCGGTAACGTGGTGGCTGGCCGAACCCAGCACGCTTTCCTGGTCGAAGATGCTGGAGGCGAGCGCGAACTGGGCGATCATCGGACTCATCCAGCCTTCGAAAGCCTTCAGCACGGCTTCCATGCTTGCAAGCGACTGCGGATCGAATGTGTACAGGGGCTCGAATTGCCGGGGCGCCAGCGGCAGCGCGAATGCCACGGGGCGATCCACATCCTGGAGGTCCAGATGGATCGAGCGCCCACCGGGTGCGCCGGACGCAACGCGAATGGTAGCGTCCGGCCTGACCTGGACCCGCGTGCCGTTGATCCACCACGCATCGGCCACCGCGAACTTGCAGACCTGCCACAACCCGGCGGCGCCATCCCGCAGGGTTGCGCCCATCTGATCCTGCTGCTCTGTGGTGAAGCCGGCAAGGCCAAGATGCAAGGTTGGAGATTCCACCGATTTGTTTCTGTTCAGCGCGCAGGGAACGGCGCCTAGTGGAATCAAATATAGGCTATATGTTACCGCATGTAAACAATATTTTTCGTTGGAGTTACCTTTCCCTGCGGGCCTTGACGGCGACCGACAGCAGGTCCAGAACTTCCAGCGACTCGCCCCACCCCAAGCACCCGTCGGTGATGCTTTTGCCGTACTCCAGAGCGGCCGGGTCGTCCTTGCCGGGCGAGAACTTCTGCGCGCCTGGTTGCAGGTGGCTTTCAACCATCACTCCGAATACGGAATAGGACCCCTTGGCGACCTGTTTACCGATTTCCCGCGCCACGTTGACTTGCTTCTCATGCTGCTTGCTGCTGTTGGCATGGCTGCAGTCCACCATCAGCGTGGGCGGCAACTTCGCCACTTCCAGTTCCTTGCATGCGGAAGCGACGCTCGCCGCGTCGTAGTTCGGCTCCTTGCCGCCGCGCAGGATGACGTGGCAGTCGCGGTTTCCGTTGGTCTGCACGATGGCGACCTGGCCGTTCTTGTGGACGGACAGGAAATGGTGGCCGCGCGCCGCCGCCTGGATCGCGTCGGTCGCGATGCGGATGTTGCCGTCCGTCCCGTTCTTGAAACCGATCGGCGCCGACAGGCCCGATGCAAGTTCGCGGTGGACCTGGCTTTCCGTGGTTCGCGCGCCGATGGCGCCCCAGGAGATCAGGTCGCCGATGTACTGCGGCGAGATCACATCCAGGAACTCACTGCCTGACGGCAGACCCAGCCTGTTGATCTCGATCAGCAGCTGGCGTGCGATGCGAAGCCCCTCGTCGATGCGAAAGCTCTGATCCAGGTAGGGGTCGTTGATCAGACCCTTCCAGCCCACCGTGGTGCGCGGCTTCTCGAAATAGACGCGCATCACGACTTCCAGGGTGCCGCCATACTGGTCTCGTGCCGCTTTGAGGCGCCGTGCGTAGTCCAGCGCAGCGCCGGGATCGTGGATCGAGCACGGGCCGATCACCACCAGCAACCGGTCGTCTTTGGCAGCCATGATGTTTTGGATGTTGTGCCGGGTCTGGGTGATCAGCGATTCGACGGCCGTACCGCGGATCGGGAAGAACCGGATGAGATGTTCGGGAGGGGGCAGCACGGTGATGTCCTTGATGCGTTCGTCGTCGGTCTGGCTGGTCTTGTCGACGGGATGCGCATACCAGGCGTCGCTGGAGGCGGTCGGTTGGGCGTTCATTCGAGGGCTCCTCTCGGGATCAATGAAAATCGGGCACAAAAAAACCGCCGGGGTCACCGGCGGTTTCAGGAAAGTTCGTGTGCGTTGTTTCTGGGTACGCTCAGATCTCTCTACCGCCGGTGGCGCTTGAGAACCAAAAATAGCCAAAAAAATACGCGCGGATCGCTTGCATGGCTTCAATGTAGCACATTCGCCTGAGCACCTGCCCGCCCCTAGAGGCGCAGCTTCTTCCACCACTGCATGGCGCGTTGGAGTTGGGGCTCTTCGAGCGCCCCCAGCGCGGATGTGTCTTCCTGTGTGCTGGAAGTCCATTGCTCGTACACGTCGATCAGCAGCATGCCCTCGCCCAGCGTGCGCCAGGCGACGAGCTCGAAGTCCTCGGCTGCCAGAAGCAAGTCAGCGCTTCGCGGCCCGCCTTCCAGCAGCCACTGGCCGATCAGCACGCGAAAATTGTTCAATGCATGCAAGTAGCCCGAGTACTCGTAGAGGCCGCGCCAGGGCAATCCCAGGTTGACCACCAGAATGCGATGCCCGCGCAGCACGGTGAGCAGGTCCACCAGCATGGGCGCGACGACCGTACGCTTCCGGTTCAGGCGCAGACTGGTGATGATGGCCTCGACATGCGCCGCCAGCTGGCTCATGCCTTCCGACACCAGGCGGCTGTCCTCGTCCGCGACCGAACTGCGCAGGAAGTTGCTGAGATCGCCGAACGAATGGATGCTCGGCAAGTGAGTGGAAGGATCGATGGACAGGCGCGACGGAGGCGGCGCCGGAGTGGCCATGGCCCGGACTCCGGCAAGTCAGGCGGTGCCGCCGACCGTCAACCCGTCGATGCGCAGCGTGGGCTGGCCGACGCCGACCGGGACGCTCTGCCCTTCCTTGCCGCAGGTACCCACGCCGCTGTCGAGTGCCATGTCGTTGCCGATCATCGTCACGCGCGTCAACGCGTCCGGGCCGTTGCCGACGATGGTGGCGCCCTTGACCGGGTAGAGGATCTTTCCGTTCTCGACCCAGTAGGCTTCACTGGCGGAGAACACGAACTTGCCGGAGGTGATGTCGACCTGGCCGCCGCCGAAGTTGGTCGCGTACAAGCCCTTCTTGATGCTGGCCACGATTTCCTCGGGCACCTTGTCGCCACCGAGCATATAGGTGTTGGTCATGCGGGGCATGGGAATGTGCGCGTAGCTCTCGCGCCGGCCGTTGCCGGTGGACGCGACGCCCATCAGCCGCGCGTTGAGCGAGTCCTGGATGTAGCCGCGCAGGATGCCGTCTTCAATCAGCACGTTGCGCTGGCTGGCATTGCCCTCGTCGTCGACATTCAGCGAGCCGCGCCGGTCCGCGATGGTGCCGTCGTCCAGCACGGTGACGCCCTTTGCCGCGACGCGCTTGCCGACCCGGCCCGAGAACGCGCTCGAACCCTTGCGGTTGAAATCGCCTTCCAGGCCATGGCCGATGGCTTCGTGAAGCAGGATGCCGGGCCAGCCGGGGCCCAGGACCACCGTCATCTCCCCGGCCGGGGCGGGGCGGGATTCGAGGTTGGTGAGGGCGGCCTTCACCGCGTCGTTCACGTACTGCTCGATGCGCTCGTCGTCGAAGTAGGCCAGGCCAAAGCGGCCGCCACCGCCGCCCGACCCCACTTCGCGGCGGCCATTCTGCTCGGCGATCACGGTGATCGACAGCCGAACCAGCGGCCTCACGTCGGCGGCCAGTGTGCCGTCGGCCCGCGCCACCATCACCACGTCGTATTCGCTGGCCAGGCCGGCCATGACCTGGGCCACGCGCGGGTCCTTCGACCGCGCGAGCTTCTCGGCGCGTTCGAGCAACTGAACCTTGGCCG